>NZ_LZJH01000063.1:0-126332 GCF_001666745.1 Mycobacterium sp. E2699
GCCCGGCGGCATCGCCGGTGCGAGGCTGACCGCGTTGCCGGTCGGGACGGCCGCCGCCGACGCCTGGCCCGGCGCGCCGACCGCGCCCAGCGCCGCCTGCTCCACCGTCTGCAGCGGGGATGCGTTAGTGGCCTCGGTGAGGGCGTATTGCGCCGCGCCGCCGCTCATGAGCTCGACAAACTGCTGATGGAAAAACGCGGCCTGGGCGCTGAGCGCCTGGTAGACCTGGGCGTGCGCGCCGAACAGGCTCGCGATGGTGGCCGACACCTCATCGGCGCCCGCGGCCAGCACCCCCGACGTCGGGCCCAACGCCGCCGCGTTGGCCGAGCTGAGCGACGAGCCGATATTCGCCAGGTCGGACGCCGCCGCGGCCAGGTACTCCGGCGTCGCGAACACGAACGACATCCCAACCTCCCGGGCGGGCCACGAGTGACAAAGCGATCGTCCGGTCATTAGACACGGACGCAATAGCCGTAAATCTATCGTAACCTTCGCGGTCCCCGCCGGGTTTCGCCAATTGCGCGGACCGGGAATGCACGAAGCCCGGGCGGCCCATCGGCAGCCCGGGCTTCGTATCGAACCAGACCTACTTGATGATCTTGACGACCCGGCCGGCGCCGACGGTGCGGCCACCCTCGCGGATGGCGAACCGCAGGCCCTCGTCCATGGCCACCGGCTGGATCAGCTTCACCGTGATGTTGGTGTTGTCACCCGGCATCACCATCTCGGTGCCCTCCGGCAGCGTCACCACACCGGTCACGTCCGTGGTGCGGAAGTAGAACTGCGGGCGGTAGTTGTTGAAGAACGGCGTGTGCCGGCCGCCCTCGTCCTTGGAGAGGATGTAGACCTGGCCCTCGAACTCGGTGTGCGGCGTCGTGGTGCCCGGCTTGGTGACGACCTGGCCGCGCTCGACATCCTCACGCTTGATGCCGCGCAGCAGCAGCCCGACGTTGTCGCCGGCCTGCCCCTGGTCGAGCAGCTTGCGGAACATCTCCACACCGGTGACGGTGGTCTTGGTGGTGGACGGGCGGATGCCGACGATCTCGACTTCCTCGTTGACGTTGATCACGCCGCGCTCCACACGACCGGTGACCACGGTGCCACGGCCGGTGATCGTGAAGACGTCCTCAACGGGCATCAGGAACGGCTTGTCGGTCTCGCGGACCGGGTCCGGGATCGACTCGTCGACGGCGTTCATCAGCTCCTCGACGGACTCGACCCACTTGGCGTCGCCCTCGAGCGCCTTCAGCGCCGAGACCCGCACCACCGGGGCGTCCTCGTCGAACTCCTGGGCGGCCAGCAGCTCGCGGACCTCCATCTCGACGAGCTCGAGCAGCTCCTCGTCGTCGACGGCGTCGGCCTTGTTCAGGGCGACCAGGATGTAGGGCACGCCGACCTGGCGGGCCAGCAGCACGTGTTCGCGCGTCTGCGGCATCGGGCCGTCGGTCGCGGCGACCACCAGGATCGCGCCGTCCATCTGGGCGGCGCCGGTGATCATGTTCTTGATGTAGTCCGCGTGACCGGGCGCGTCGACGTGGGCGTAGTGCCGCTTGTCGGTCTGGTACTCGACGTGCGCGATGTTGATGGTGATACCGCGCTGACGCTCCTCGGGGGCGTTGTCGATCTGGTCGAACGCCTTGGACTCGTTCAGGTCCGGAAACTTGTCATGCAGGACCTTGGTGATAGCCGCGGTCAGGGTGGTCTTGCCGTGGTCAACGTGACCGATGGTCCCGATGTTGACGTGGGGCTTGGTCCGCTGGAACTTCGCCTTCGCCACTGTTGTGTCCTCCGACTTGTTGGTGCTTGTTAAGCAGTGTTGATGTTTTTAGTTGTGCCGCGGTTAGTGACCCGGCAAGGTTACTCCGACCAGATCCTCACTGGCCCGTCGCCTTAGCGATGATCTCCTTCGACACGTTCGCCGGCACTTCGGCGTACGAGTCGAACACCATGGAGTAGTTCGCCCGGCCTTGAGTCTTGGACCGCAGGTCGCCGACGTAGCCGAACATCTCCGACAGCGGCACGTGCGCCTTGACCACGCGTGCACCGCTCCGCTCCTCCATGGCCTGAATCTGGCCACGGCGGGAGTTCAGGTCGCCGATCACGTCGCCCATGTAATCCTCGGGCGTGGTGACCTCGACGGCCATGATCGGTTCCAGGATCACCGGTTGTGCTTGCGCGGCAGCCTTTTTCAGCACCTGCGAACCGGCGATCTTGAACGCCATCTCCGAGGAGTCGACCTCGTGGAAGGCGCCGTCGAGCAGGGTGACTTTGAGGTTCACCAGCGGGTAACCCGCCAGCACGCCGTACTGCATCGCGTCCTGCGCACCGGCGTCCACCGACGGGATGTATTCCCGCGGGATGCGGCCACCGGTGACCTTGTTCTCGAACTCGTAGGTCGCACCGTCTTCGCCGGTGAACGGCTCGAGGTTGATGATCACCTTCGCGAACTGACCCGAGCCACCCGTCTGCTTCTTGTGGGTGAACTCCACGTTCTGCGCGATCCGCCTGATGGTCTCCTTGTAGGCCACCTGCGGCTTGCCGACGTTGGCCTCGACCTTGAACTCGCGACGCATGCGGTCCACCAGGATGTCCAGGTGCAGCTCGCCCATCCCGCCGATCACGGTCTGGCCGGTCTCCTGGTCCAGGTGCACCTTGAACGTCGGGTCCTCCTCGGCGAGCTTCTGGATCGACAGGCTCAGCTTCTCCTGGTCGCTCTTGGTCTTGGGCTCGATGGCCACCTCGATGACCGGGTCGGGGAAGGTCATCGATTCGAGGACGACCTGGTCGTTCGGGTCGCACAGGGTGTCGCCGGTGGTGGTGTCCTTCAGGCCGATCACCGCGTAGATGTGACCCGCCGACGCCGTGTCCACCGGGTTCTCCTTGTTGGAGTGCATCTGGAACAGCTTGCCCAGCCGCTCCTTCTTGCCCTTGGTGGAGTTGATGACCTGGCTGCCGGAGTCGACCTTGCCCGAGTACACCCGGACGTAGGTCAGCTTGCCGAAGAACGGGTGCGTGGCGACCTTGAACGCCAGGGCGGCGAACGGCTCGTCGGTCGACGGCTTGCGCACGACCTCGACGTCCTCCTTGCCCGGCGCGTGGCCGATGGCCGGCGGCACGTCCAGCGGCGAGGGCAGGTAGTCGATGACCGCGTCCAGCATCGGCTGCACGCCCTTGTTCTTGAACGCGCTGCCGCACAGCACCGGGTAGGCCTCCGAGCTGATGGTCAGCTTGCGGATGGCGCCCTTGATCTCCGCGACGGTGAGCTCCTCGCCGCCCAGGTACTTGTCCAGCAGCGCCTCGTCGGTCTCGGCGACGGCCTCGAGCAGCTTGGTGCGGTACTCGTCGGCCTTCTCCTGCAGGTCGGCGGGAATGTCGACCACGTCGTACTTCTCGCCGAGCTTGGCCTCGGCGCTCCACACCTTGGCCTTCATCTCGACCAGGTCGACGACGCCCTCGAAGTCACCCTCGGAGCCGACGGGCAACTGAATCGGGATGACGTTGGCGCCGAGGCGCTCCTCCATGGTGCGGACCGAGAAGTAGAAGTCGGCACCGATCTTGTCCATCTTGTTGACGAAGCAGATCCGCGGGACGTCGTATTTGTCGGCCTGCCGCCAGACCTGCTCGGACTGCGGCTCGACGCCCTCCTTGCCGTCGAACACGGCCACTGCGCCGTCGAGCACGCGCAGGCTGCGCTCCACCTCGACGGTGAAGTCGACGTGGCCGGGGGTGTCGATGATGTTGATCTGGTTGTCGTTCCAGAAGCAGGTGGTGGCCGCGGAGGTGATGGTGATACCCCGCTCCTGTTCCTGCTCCATCCAGTCCATGGTGGCGGCGCCGTCATGGACCTCACCGATCTTGTAGCTGATGCCGGTGTAGTAGAGGATGCGCTCCGTCGTCGTCGTCTTGCCGGCGTCGATGTGCGCCATGATGCCGATGTTGCGGACCTTGGTCAGGTCGGTCAGCACGTCCTTCTGTGCCACAGAAGTCTTCCCACTCTTTCGATTGCTCGGTTTGCTGTCGTGTTTACGCCGGCGACGATGCCGGCGTGCTCACCAGCGATAGTGCGCGAAGGCGCGGTTTGCCTCGGCCATCTTGTGGGTGTCCTCACGCCGCTTGACGGAGGCCCCGAGGCCGTTGCTGGCATCGAGGAGCTCGTTTGCCAGCCGCTCGATCATGGTCTTCTCGCGGCGCTGCCGGGAGAAGCTGACAAGCCAGCGCAGCGCCAGCGTGGTGGACCGGTCCGGACGCACCTCGACGGGCACCTGGTAGGTCGCACCACCGACGCGGCGGCTGCGGACCTCCAGCGCGGGCTTGACGTTGTCGAGAGCACGCTTGAGCGTGATCACGGGGTCGGTGCCCGTCTTTTCCCTGGCCTGCTCGAGCGCACCATAAACAATGCGCTCGGCGAGCGATTTCTTCCCTTTGAGCAGAACCTTGTTCACCAGCTGGGTCACCAGCTGCGACCCGTAGACCGGGTCGTTGACCAGCGGACGCTTGGGTGCGGGCCCCTTGCGCGGCATCAGCTCTTCTCCTTCTTGGCGCCGTAGCGGCTGCGAGCCTGCTTGCGGTTCTTGACCCCCTGGGTGTCGAGCGAACCGCGGATGATCTTGTACCGGACACCCGGCAGGTCCTTGACCCGGCCCCCACGCACCAGCACCATCGAGTGCTCCTGCAGGTTGTGACCCTCGCCCGGGATGTAGGCGGTGACCTCGACCTGGCTCGTCAGCTTCACGCGCGCGACCTTCCGAAGCGCCGAGTTCGGCTTCTTCGGGGTGGTGGTGTACACGCGGGTGCATACGCCACGGCGCTGCGGGCTGCCCTTCAGGGCCGCGGTCTTGACCTTGGCGATCTTGTCGCGGCGACCCTTTCGGACCAGCTGCTGAATGGTTGGCATCTACCGGCTTTCTGTGTTGAGGTTCGTGTTCTGGTCAAGCTGTTAAGTCTGTGTACTGCAGTTTTGCCCCGCCCCGGGATGACTCCAGTACCCCGCGGCCGGGTGTGTCGCAAGCGCTCGGCACGGGCGTCGATCCGGTGCGTCGGGGACATGCGAAGTAGCCCGGCATCCGCTTCCTTACGTCAGGCGCCGTAAGCCGCCAGGCACGAGCCACCACAATACCCGTCGCCGGTCTCGCAGGTCAAAGCGGCGGCAGACTAGTTCGGCGCAGGGTGATGCTGCGCGGTGCGCCTGTCCAGACCTGTCGCCAGCCGCAACACCATGTCGGAGAAGAGCGCGTCGGTGTCGATGTCGTCCATGACCCCGGTCATCTCCAGCAGCACGAAGCCGTGCAGCGCGGACCAGAATTCCAGCGCGGCGTGGAAGGCCTCCTCGCCGCCCAGGCCGTAGGACGCCAGCACGGAGATCACGGGCGCGGCCGCGCCCCTGGTGGCGGCCGCGTACTCGGGGTCGTCGCCGCCCAGCGGCATCCGGGTGAACGCCGAGTACCGACCGGGGTGGTGATGGGCGTAGCTGCGGTAGGCGCCGGCCATCACCAGCACCGCGTCGTCCCGGGCGCGGCCCTCGCCGACCCTGTTCAGCATCGTGATGATGTCGTCGATGACGCGGATCCGCACGGCGCGGCGCAGGTCCTCCAGGCTGTCCACGTGGTTGTACAGGGACGGTCCCTTGGTCCCGAGCTGGGTGGCCAGCGCGTTGATCGTCAGCGAGTCCCAGCCCTCGCGGTCCAGGAAGGTCAGGGCGCCGTCGACGATGCCCTCGCGGCTCAGCTTGGCCGGGCGCGAACCCGACTTCCCGGCGCGCTGGCGCCCCGCCGCCGGCGGCGGTTCTGGAGCTGCCATGGCGATCGCCCTTCGAGTGGTCCGGGTTGGTTGACTAATGACTCTAGTTGACGATGGGCGCAAAACCGGTGAGCCGATAACCCTGCCGTCGACTGGGCGGATGCACGTAATCTCTTTCCAGGCCGATCCGCACGCCGTAAGGGGGCTCGCAGTGAAGTGGACAACCGCCGCGGGGCCGCTGGTCACCTGCGCGCTCGTCATCGTCGCCCCCTTCCCGCCCGCGCACGCCAAGAACGGCGACACCCACGTCACCGGGCAGGGCCTCGAGCAGACGCTGGACTGCAACGATGCCACGCTGATCGTCAACGGCACGGCGAACGTCGTCAACGCGAAGGGCAACTGCTGGGCGGTGACGGTGATGGGCTCGGGCAACACCGTGATCGCCGATTCGGTCACGCACGACATCACCGTGTACGGCTACGACGAGACCGTGTTCTTTCACGGCGGCGACCCGATCCTGTGGGACCGCGGCCGCGAACTGGGCATGACCAACCGGCTCCAGCAGGTGCCGGGCTGACGCACCGAACCGAGGGAATCGAGGATCAATGCGTGACCACATCACCGACCGCCCGTCCCGGCTGGCCGCGCTCGCCTGGGCGCCGGCGGCCGCGGCGTTAGTGCTGGCGGGCTGCAGTTCCACCGCCAACCCGCCCGGGGGCTCCACCGCGACGACGACGAAGAGCACCAGCACGAGCACGAGCGCCGCGGCGGGCCCGACGAGCACCAGCGGGGCGAGCACCACGGCGTCGGTCGAGATCGGCAACACGCTGAACTACGGGTCGATGGGGACCACAGCCACCCTCGATTGCGCCAGCGGCAAGTCGCTGAACGTGGGCGGCTCGAACAACACGCTGACCATCACCGGCACCTGCGAGACGGTGACCATCGGCGGTGCCGGCAACAAGATCACCCTGGACAAGGTCAATACGCGCATCACCGTGGTCGGGCTGAACAACACCGTCACCTACAAAGACGGCGATCCCAAGGTCGACAACCTCGGCTCGAGCAACACCATCAGCAAGGGCTAACTCGCCGGCGCTCCGTGCCGGCCCGCGCCCGCGGCGAATCGCCCGGCCCCTTCCGCGGCTTCCGCGGCAACCCTTGCGATGCTTGCGAATTCGAAGTCGATGGCCTCGGGTTCCGGCGTCCCCCATTGGTGTAGCGCCGAGCGTCGGTCCGACCGCAGGCACTGCTGCGGCAGGGCGGCCAATTGGGCCGCCAGTTCCTCGGCGGCTTGCCTGGCTTGGCCTTTGGGCACGACGCGGTTGGCCAAGCCCATCGCCAGCGCCTCGTCGGCTTGCACGCCGCGGCCGGTGAGGATCATGTCCATCGCGCGGCTCTGCCCGATCAGCCTGGGCAGCCGCACGGTGCCGCCGTCGATGAGCGGCACGCCCCAGCGCCGGCAGAACACCCCGAACACGGCGTCCTCCTCGGCAACCCGCAGATCACACCACAGGGCCAGCTCCAGGCCACCGGCGACGGCGTAGCCGCTGACCGCGGCGATCACAGGTTTGGACAGCACCATCCGCGTCGGCCCCATCGGGCCGGGACCCGTCCGGTGCACGGCGTTGGCGTCGGGCGTGCCGAACGCCTTCAGATCGGCTCCGGCGCAAAAGGTTCCGTTGTCGCCCCACAGCACGGCCACCGACGCCTTGTCGTCGCGGTCGAATTCCTCGAACGCCGCATAGAGCGCGGCCGCCGTCGGGCCGTTGACGGCGTTGCGCGCCCCCGGCCGGTCGAGGATCACCGTGGTCACGGCGCCGTTGCGCTCCACGCGCACTGGATCGCTCATGTCACCTCCAATAGGTTCGGGTCACGTCGTTCGAGCAGTTCGGTGGCGAAGTCGTGGTACGCGGCGCGCAGCCGCTTGCCGGGCCAGTCGGCCGGCAACAGCTCCTCGGGCAGAACCGGGTCGGTGAGCAGGTGGCGCACGGTGGCCGCGGCTGCCACGAAACGGGCGGGAACGTCGGCGGCGGCGGCCATCTCGTCGAGCAGGAGGTGGCCGGTACGCGACCAGGCGGTCAGGTCCCACAGCTGGGCGGCCAGGTCGGCGGGGGCCGGATCGCGAGCCGTGAGGATGCGCCCTCTGTTCGACACGTCGTCACCCAGGTCGACGCCGAGGTTGTCGGGCCGCATCCAGACTCCTTCGCGCAATTCGCCAAAGCGCTTGTCGTGCATGGCGGTTCGCAGCGCCGCCCGGGTACGGGCGTCACCACCCACGCTGGTCACGATCAGCACGACCCACTCCCCGCGCCACCGCCGCACCTGCGGGTCGATGGCATCGTCCTGCCGGCGCTGACGGGCCAGCAAGCGATCTGAGAGCCGGTAGCCGCCGGCGGAGCGGATCAGGTCGCCCGCGCCGACCATGCGAGTCAGCGCCACCCGAAGCGCCGACTCCTTGATTCCGAAATCAGCTGTGAGCCTGATCAATTCGCCGGCGGTGGCGCATGCCGGGTGGGCGCCGAGCAGCACGCTGAGCACCACCGACCGGGCCGTCATGTCCGGCATGGCTCATACCCCCGACGCTTTGCGGCCGTGGTCCCCGAACGGCTCGTCGCGATGCCGCACCGCCTCCCGAAAGCCGTGCTCGACCGCGTCGGCCACGAAGGCGTGCCCCTCGGGCGTGTGCCGGGCGACGCCGTCGAACACCGTGCTGACCATCCTGCTGGTGGCGACACCCTGTTGCAGCAGAGCGGAATTGAGCGCGAGCTTGACCATGATCAGCTGGTTGACGGGCACCGCCGCGATGCGCTCCACGAGCCGCTCGGTGCGCTCGTCGAGGTCCTCGGGAGCCGGCGCCTCGACGGCGAGGCCCCACTCCGCGGCCTGCGCACCGGTGATGCAATCGCCGGTGAGCAGCAGTCGTTTGGCGCGCTGATCACCGAGCCGGTGCGCCCACAGGCCGGCCGCCGGCACTCCCCATACCCGCGTGGGCGGGTAGCCGATCTTGGCGTCGGCGGCCGCGATCACCTGGTCGGCGTGCAGCGCGATGTCGGTGCCGCCGGCCACGCAGTAACCGTGAATCTTGACCACCGTCGGCTTGTCGGCGTGCATCAGGCTGGAGAAGCCGCGCACGAAGCGGCTCATCATCTGGTAGTCGATCATCGGGTCCCACGGCTGGTTCGGCAGATGGTTGACCGCCTGGGCCTTGCCATCCAGCACCGTGCCCTGATACGCGCCGGTCCCCCCGGCCGAGCCGGTGCGATCGGCGTAGGCGCTCAGGTCGAACCCCGCGCAGAAACCCTCACCCCGGCCCGACACCAGGATGACGTGCACGGCGGGATCGAGGTCGGCGCGCTCGACCAGCGCCGAGAGCTCCAGCGGCGTGTCCGCGACGATCGCGTTGCCCTTCTCGGGCCGGTTGAAGGTGATGCGCGCAACCCGATCGGTGACCTCGTAGGTCATCGTCTTCAGGTTGTCGAAGTCGACCGGCCTGATGGCGTGAGTCATGTTGCGGCTCAGCCCTTTACCAGGCTTCGCTCCAGAATCGGCGCCAGGTCCAGGCCGGTGGGCATGGTGCCGAACGCCCCGCCCCACCGGCCGTCGAGCCGGGTGGCCAGGAACGCCTCGGCCACGGCGGGGTGTCCGTGGCGCACCAGCAGCGAGCCCTGCAGCGCGAGGCAGATGTCCTCGGCGACCTTGCGGGCCCGGTATTGGATCGTGTCCAGCTCGCCCAGGTCCTGTCGCAGCCGATCGACGTGGCCGCCCAGCCGCGGGTCCTGTCCGGCGCCGTCCGCCAATTCGGCGAACAGCACCTCGATGCATTCGGGGCGAGTCGCCATGGCGCGCAACGTATCCAGCGCGCCGACGTTGCCCGAGCCCTCCCAGATGCCCATCAGCGGCGCCTCGCGGTAGAGGCGCGGCATCCCGGAATCCTCGACATATCCGTTGCCGCCCAGGCATTCCAGCGCCTCGGCGGCGTGCGGGGTCGCGCGCTTGCACACCCAGTACTTGCTGGCCGCCAGGCCGATCCGGCGCAGCAGTGCCTCGCTCGCATCACCCCGGATCGCCCTGTCGGTGGCGCCGGCCATCCGCATCGCCACGATCGTGGCCGCCTCGGCCTCCACGGCCAGGTCCGCCAGTACGTTGCGCATCAGCGGCTGGTCGATCAGGTAGGCGCCGAACGCCTTTCGATGCTGGGCGTGGTGGATGGCGCGGGTCAGGCCGGTGCGCATGCTGGTCGCGCTGCCCAGCGTGCAGTCCAGCCGGGTGAGGTTGACCATCTCGATGATCGTCGGGACGCCGCGGCCCTCCTCGCCCACCAGCCACGCGACGGCGCCCTCGTACTCGACCTCGCTGGAGGCGTTGGCGTGGTTGCCGAGCTTGTCCTTGAGGCGCTGCAAAAACATTCGGTTGCGGGTGCCGTCGGGCAGCACCCGCGGCAACAAGAAGCACGACAGCCCGCCCGGGGCCTGCGCCAGCACCAGGAAGATGTCGCACATCGGCGCCGAGGTGAACCATTTGTGGCCGGTCAGGCTGTAGCTGCCGTCACCGTTGGGGCCAATGGGGATCGCCTGCGTGGTGCCGGCGCGCACGTCAGAGCCGCCCTGCTTCTCGGTCATCGACATGCCCGCGGTGATGCCCGCCTTCGTGGTGGCCGGCTTGAGCTCGGGGTCGTACACCCGACTGGTCAACAACGGCTCGTACACCGCGGCGAGTTCGGGGTTGTGGCGCAGCGCCGGGACTACGGCATACGTCATCGAGATGGGGCAGGTGTGGCCGGGCTCGACGTTCCAGACCGACATCTTGGCGGCGCGCACCACGTGGGCCCCCGGCCGCTCGTCGGCCCATGGGGCGGCGTGGACGCCGTGCGCGATCGCCGCGCGCATCAGCTCGTGGTAGGCCGGGTCGTACTCCACCTCGTCGACGCGGTGCCCGTATTGGTCGTGGGTGTGCAGCACGGGCCGATTGCGATCGGCCAGCTCGCCCCAAAGCTGAGCTTCGCGGGTGCCCGCAAGCGCCCCGAGCTCGGTCACCTCTTCGACGCCCCACTGCCCGCCCTCGCGGATCAGGGCCTCGACGAGCACAACGGACGTCGCTGGGTTGTGGTTTTCCAGCGGGGGAACCTGGTTGGTGACGACGTGGGTCTCCGGCATGCACCCCATGTTACATTTTTGCGACAGCCGCACAAGACCTGTAATGCTCAGCCTGGGTGGGCCGCGAAGAATTGCCACAGCGTCTGGGTCGCGAAAGGCGGCCACTCGTGACCGCCCCCGTCGACGGTGACGAGCACGACGCCGCGGCCGTCGGCACATCCGGCCGTCGATGTTGTGACCGGGCCGCTGGTGGTGGCCGTCGGGGCGCCGCATCGATCGACGTTGCGCCAGAACGCATTCACCTCCGGTACCGACGGACCGTTGATGACGCTGAAGCCCTGCCCGCCGTTGTACGGAACGAGGCGGTCGGTGGTGCCGTGAACGTGGATGACCGACGTCGGACGCGGGGCGCCGCACGCGTTCAGCTGCGTCCCGGCGACCGGGCCGATCGCCGCGAAGATGTCGGTGGCGCACGCCAGCGTGAAGGACATGATGGCGCCGTTGCTCATGCCGGTGGCATACACCTTGGCGGGGTCGATGCCGAGGTTCTTGGCGACGTCGGCCACGGCGGCGCTGATGAACCCGACGTCGTCGACGCCCTCACGTCCCGGCCGGCCGCAGCAGGTTTCCCCGTCGACGTTCCAGGCCCGGCCCAGGCCGTCGGGATAGGCGACGATGAACTTGCCCGAATCGGCCAAACCGTCCCAGTGGTAATCCCTTTCGGCCTGCCTGGCGCTGCCGGAATAGCCGTGCAGAACCACCACCAGTGGGGCCGGCGTGGACGCTGCCGGGGGCTTGTACAGCCGATAGGTGCGATCCCGCCCGCCGACACTGAGGTGGTGCAGGCTGGTCCCGTTGACGAAGCCCGACGGCGGCTCGGGCCACGGCGAGCAACCCGCGGCCAGGAGAACCACCCCGAACAGCGTCGCCAGCCGACCGAGCATGGGCCGCGGGTCAGCCGCCGGTCTTTTCCCGCAGGAACGCGATGTCGTCCTTGCGGCCCTCGTCAGCGGTTTCGCAGATGACGGGCGCGTCGGCGGCCTCGACGACCGCGGCCAGCAGCTCGGGATCGATCTGTCCGGTGCCGAAGTTGGCGTGCCGGTCGGCGCCCGAGCCCGCCGCGTCCCGCGAGTCGTTGCAGTGCACCAGGTCGATGCGGCCCGTCAGCGCCTTGATCCGGTCGACCGCGTCGATCAGCTCCTCGCCCGCGGCCCACGCGTGGCAGGTGTCCAGGCAGAAGCCGATGCCCTTGTCGCCGATGCGATCCCACAGCCTGCCGATGGTGTCGAAGTAGCGGGCCATCGCGTGGTCGCCGCCGGCGGTGTTCTCCAGATAGACCGCCACGTCGGTTTCGAGGTAGTCCAGCGCCTTGACCCACCGCTCGAAGCCGGCCTCCATGTCGTTGTCGTCGGCGTGGCCGCCGTGCACGATCACCGCTGTCGCGTTGATCTCCGACGCCGCGTCGCAGGTGTCCTGCAGGATCTTGCGCGACGGGATGCGGATGCGGTTGTTGGCCGACGCCACGTTGATGAGGTAGGGCGCGTGGACGTACAGCGGGATCGTCGACGCCTTCAGCGCGTCGGCGTCGTCGCGCGGCTTGGGCTTCTTCCAGCTCTGCGGGTTGCCGAGGAAGAACTGCACCGCGTCGGCGCCGTCGGCCTGCGCGGCGGCCAGGGGATCGTCGCTGTGGACGTGCGAACCGATGAGCACGGTGGCCAGTCTAGTGAGGAGTGGCGACGCCATGGACCGCCCACGCACCGATAGGTGACTTTCAAAAGCGGTAGCACCGGCGCTATCGCATTCGCGGATCGAGTGGTGGGCCCGCGTGGTGCTGATGCGACGGATGTGCCGCGATACCTGGCTGACTTTCGCTGTATGCCTGAGCGAATAGACTTTTTTCTCATGCAGCTCGTGCGGGTGGATACCGGCGCTGTGCAGGCGATGTCCGACCGGTGGGCCGCCGCCGCGGGCGAACTTACGGCCACCGTGGCTCCTGCCGGGGTCGGCTTGTCCTGTCAAGCCAGCGCCGCGGCGGTAGCAGCCGCCCGTGCCGACGTCGCGGCGTTCACTGCAGGGCTGGCCATCCGGGTCGGCGGCCACGCCACCCGAGTCGGCGATGCCGACGCCGCCTACCTGGCCAACGAAGCCGATGCCACGCACGCGATGACGGCAATGATGGCTCCCTTCACCTCCGCGTAGCCATGGCATCGGTTGCGGGAATTGCCGGCCTCTCGGAGCTGGCGGCCTGGCCCACGGAGCATCTCACCGAGGCCGCCGAGCACTGGGAAGCGGTGGCCGGGCGCAGCTACGCGGTGGCCAGTCAGGTGTGGCGCGACGCGCTATCGACGGATTGGCACGGCGAGGGCGCCGAGGCGCTGCGTACCGCGACGCATGCCGACATGCTGACGACCAGCGCAGCCGCCGACCAGTTGCAAACGGCGGCCAAGGTGGCCCGCAGCGGCGCCTCAGATCTCTACGCGGCGCGATCGCGGGTGCGCTACGCGATCGAAGACGCGAATACGGCGGGATTCGATGTGGGTGAAGACATGTCGGTGACCGACCGCTCCACTGGCGGATCGGCCGCGCAGCGCGCCGCGCGGCAAGCTCAGGCGCAAACCCTCGCCGCAGACATCCGCCAGCGTGCCGCTCAACTGGTCGCGCTCGATCAACAGGTCGCCGGCAAAGTCGCCGCAGCCATGGCCGGAATTCGGGAAACCTTCCCGCCGCAAAGCCGCGCCTCCGACACGCCGTCGCTGAAACCGATGATACAAACCGTCGACAACCACACTTTCAAACAAGACCCATCGCCTCCGCCATACCCGATCAACGACGTGATCGCCCAGGCTACGGACCTAGATGGCAACTATGTTGTGCTTCGGCGCGGCTACTACGACGAGCGCACGCAACAGGGGTTTGGGTGGGACAAGGCTTATTGGAGGCATCATGTGGTCAACCCCAACGTGTTCAAAGATCTGATCTCACATAGTCGGCCGATCAGCAATGATGATGGCACTCTCGTTTATGAGGTTCCGATCAACCGCGTCCACTGCACACAAGGGCCGTTGGGACTCACCGACTGCGAGGATACTGGCGAACAGGTGACGATGAGGATCGTGGCAAATATCAACGAAGGGCGCGGCGGCATCCCCGACGGGGGTCAGAAAGGCGTTATCTCGATGTATCCCGTCGCGGGCGGAAGTGGAGTGGTCGAAGTGGAACCGGGCTGGACACTGTGCCCGCCATGGGTGAATAAAAATGTGCCCATCAACTGAAGCTACCGACGCCCAACGCGAGTTCGCGGTAGATGTATTGCGAAATCTGTTGCGCCACATCCACCGTCAGAACTGCGCAGGACACGAGCCGTTTCTTGTTTCCCATGCTTGGACAGATGGACCGATGATGTATTTGGTGTACACCGCACCGCCATCGGACAGAACTTGGGGACTCGTTCGCGACACCAGAGACTCGATCATCGACCCCGGCCCGTGGCCGGACCTGGACGAGGCGGTGCTTTACTACTACCTGGTTGACTTTGAGGAGAATCAACCCTCCTCATCTCTTCGCCGGCCAGGCGAGCCCGACACCATTTGGTGGTTCGGCTTCCCGCGCGACAGTCTCCCCGAGCACCCGTCAGATATTCCCGAGACGTACCGGTATACGCAGCCGACACGAACGTCATCGGCGAAGCACGACCGAGCTCGAGATCGGCCTGTGATCGACGAGCCTCGCCTGTACGGCAACCGGCACTGAGCCCTGGGGCGCGAACGAAAAAGCCCCGGGCGAAACCCGGGGCTCTTTCTCGATTGACTACCGGTAGTCGCTGTAGCCGTAGTCGTCCAGCGGGACCGCGGCGCCAGTCGCCTGGCCGAAGTCCGGGCTGTAGTAGTGATCCTCGTAGGACGGGATCGTGTACGCCGCGGCGCGGGCCTCCTCGGTGGGCTGCACCTGGATGTTGCGGTACCGGTTGATGCCGGTACCGGCCGGGATCAGCTTTCCGATGATCACGTTCTCCTTCAGACCGTTGAGCTTGTCGCTGCGGCAGTTGATCGCCGCATCGGTCAGCACTCGCGTGGTCTCCTGGAACGACGCCGCAGAAAGCCACGAGTCGGTGGCCAGCGACGCCTTCGTGATACCCATCAGCACCGGACGGCCGGCGGCGGGCTCGCCGCTTTCGGCGACCACCCGGCGGTTTTCCGCCTCGAACTCCGCGCGGTCGATCAGCGAGCCGGGCAGGAACTCCGTCGAGCCCGAGTCGATGATGGTGACGCGGCGCAGCATCTGGCGAACGATCACCTCGATGTGCTTGTCGTGGATCGACACACCCTGCGCCCGGTACACCTCCTGGACCTCGCGGACCAGGTGGATCTGCACCTCGCGCGGGCCCTGCACGCGCAGCACCTCGTGCGGGTCGGCCGAGCCCTCCATCAGCTGTTGGCCCACCTCGACGTGGTCGCCGTCGGACAGCACCCGCTCGGAGCCGTCCTCGTGCTTGAACACCCGCAGCCGCTGCCGCTTGGACAGCTTGTCGTAGACAACCTCCTCGCCACCGTCGTCGGGGACGATGGTGATCTTGTAGAAGCGCTCACCGTCCTCGAGGCGGACGCGACCGGTGACGTCGGCGATCGGGGCCTTGCCGCGCGGGACGCGGGCCTCGAACAGCTCCTGCACCCGGGGCAGACCGCCGGTGATGTCCTCACCGACACCACCCTGGTGGAAGGTACGCATCGTCAGCTGCGTGCCGGGCTCACCGATGGACTGGGCCGCCACGATGCCGACGGCCTCGCCGATGTCGACCAGCTTGCCGGTGGCCATCGAGCGGCCGTAGCAGGTCGCGCAGACACCCGTGCCGGTAGTGCAGGTCAGCACCGAGCGCACCTTGACCGACGTGATGCCCGCCGCCAGCAGGGCGTCGATCTCCGGGTCGCCCAGGTCCTCGCCGCGCGCGACGACGACGTTGCCGGCCTCGTCGACCGCGTCGGTGCCCAAAGTCCGCGCGTACGCCGAGGTTTCGATGTACGGGTCGCGGATCAGCGTGCCGTCCGGCTGGCGCTCGGCCAGCTCGACGACGATGCCGCGCTCGGTCTCGCAGTCGTGCTCGCGCACGATGACGTCCTGGCTCACGTCCACCAGACGACGGGTCAGGTAGCCCGAGTCGGCGGTGCGCAATGCCGTGTCCGCCAAGCCCTTCCGGGCGCCGTGGGTGTTGATGAAGTACTCCAGCACCGTCAGGCCCTCGCGGAACGACGACTTGACCGGACGCGGGATGAACTCACCCTTCGGGTTGGTCACCAGACCCTTCATGCCGGCCAGCGTCCGGGTCTGGGTGAAGTTACCCGTGGCGCCCGAGTCGACGATCGTGATGATCGGGTTGTCGGCGGGGTAGTGCTCGCGGAGCGCCTGACCCACCTCGTCGGTGGCTTCCTTCCAGATCTCCACCAGCGCCTCGTTGCGCTCGTCGTGGTTCAAAGCGCCACGCTGGAACTGTTTTTCGACCTTGTCGGCGCGCTCCTCGTAGTGGTCGAGGATCTCCTTCTTGCGCGGCGGAACCAACACGTCGGCCATCGAGACCGTGACACCACTGCGGGTCGCCCAGTAGAAGCCGGCGTCCTTCAGCTTGTCGACGGTCTGCGCGACCACGATCATCGGGTAGCGCTCGGCCAGGTCGTTGATGATGGCGGCCTGGACCTTCTTGTGCATCTGCTTGTTCACGAACGGGTAGCCCACCGGCAGCAGCTCGTTGAACAGCACCCGGCCCAGCGTGGTCTCGGCCATCCAGGCGTCGCCCTGCTGCCAGCCGTTGGCGCCGAACAGCTCGGCCTCGATCTCGGCCGGCGGACGCAGCTGCGTCAGCCGCACCTTGATCTTGGCGCGCACCGAGAGCACCCCGCGGTCGGACGCCATGATCGCCTCGGCCGGCGAGGAGTACACGCCGACCTCCGGGGTGTCCTTGGCGGCCGGCGAGTATTCGCCCTTGTCGCCAGGGACCTCGGTGGTCAGGTAGTACAGCCCGGTGACCATGTCCAGTCGCGGCATGGCCAACGGACGGCCGGATGCCGGCGACAGGATGTTGTTCGACGACAGCATCAGAATGCGGGCCTCGGCCTGCGCCTCGGCGGAGAGCGGCAGGTGCACGGCCATCTGATCGCCGTCGAAGTCGGCGTTGAAGGCCTCACACACGAGCGGGTGCAGCTGAATCGCCTTGCCCTCCACCAGCATCGGCTCGAAGGCCTGGATGCCCAGCCGGTGCAGGGTGGGCGCGCGGTTCAGCAGCACCGGGTGCTCGGCGATCACCTCCTCCAGCACGTCCCACACCTGGGGACGCTGGCGCTCGACCATCCGCTTGGCGCTCTTGATGTTCTGCGCGTGGTTGAGGTCGACGAGCCGCTTCATCACGAACGGCTTGAACAGCTCCAGCGCCATCAGCTTGGGCAGGCCGCACTGGTGCAGCTTGAGCTGCGGGCCGACCACGATGACCGAACGGCCGGAGTAGTCGACGCGCTTGCCGAGCAGGTTCTGGCGGAACCGGCCCTGCTTGCCCTTGAGCAGATCGGACAGCGACTTCAGCGGGCGGTTGCCCGGCCCGGTGACCGGGCGGCCGCGGCGGCCGTTGTCGAACAGCGCGTCCACCGACTCCTGCAGCATCCGCTTCTCGTTGTTGACGATGATCTCGGGCGCGCCGAGGTCGATCAGCCTCTTGAGGCGGTTGTTGCGGTTGATCACGCGGCGGTACAGGTCGTTGAGGTCACTCGTGGCGAACCGGCCGCCGTCGAGCTGGACCATCGGGCGCAACTCCGGCGGGATCACCGGGACCGCGTCGAGCACCATGCCCATCGGGGAGTTGCCCGACTGCTGGAAGGCGGCGACCACCTTCAGCCGCTTGAGCGCGCGAAGCTTCTTCTGCCCCTTGCCACTTCGGATCACCTCACGCAGCGAGTCGGCCTCGGCGTCGATGTCGAAGTTCTCGATCAGCTTCTGGATCGACTCCGCACCCATGGCGCCGGTGAAGTACTCGCCGTAGCGGTCGACGAGCTCGCGGTAGAGGTTCTCGTCGACGATCAGCTGCTTGGGAGCCAGCTTGGTGAAGGTGCTCCAGATGTCCTCCAGCCGGTCCAGCTCGCGCTGGGCGCGGTCGCGGATCTGGCGCATCTCCCGCTCGCCGCCGTCGCGAACCTTGCGCCGCGCATCGGCTTTCGCGCCCTCGGCCTCCAGCTCGGCCAGGTCGGCCTCCAGCTTCTGGGCCCGGGCCTCCAGCTCCGCGTCGCGCTGGTCCTCAACACCCTTGCGCTCCACCATCATCTCGGCCTCGAGCGTGGACAGCTCGTTGTGCCGCATCTCGTCGTCGACCGAGGTGATCACGTACGCCGCGAAGTAGATGATCTTCTCGAGATCCTTCGGGGCCAGGTCGAGCAGGTACCCCAGCCGGCTCGGCACGCCCTTGAAGTACCAGATGTGCGTGACGGGGGCGGCGAGCTCGATGTGGCCCATCCGCTCGCGGCGCACCTTGGCGCGGGTCACCTCGACGCCGCAGCGCTCACAGATGATGCCCTTGAAGCGGACGCGCTTGTACTTGCCGCAGTAGCACTCCCAGTCGCGAGTCGGTCCGAAGATCTTCTCGCAGAACAGGCCGTCCTTCTCCGGCTTCAGCGTGCGGTAGTTGATCGTCTCCGGCTTCTTGACCTCGCCGTAAGACCATTGCCGGATGTCCTCCGCGGTGGCCAGGCCGATACGGAGTTCATCGAAGAAGTTGACGTCGAGCACGTAACTCCCTTTCCCCTTGCGGGTTTAGTAATTGTGTTGCCAAGTCCACTAAGCCAGATCTTCTACGGAGGCGGATTCGTTGCGGGACAGGTTGATTCCCAGGTTGGCCGCGGCCCGCTCCAGGTCCTCGTCCTCGCCCTCGCGCAGCTCTATGGCCGCGCCGTCGGACGACAGCACCTCGACGTTGAGGCACAGCGACTGCAGCTCCTTGAGCAGCACCTTGAACGACTCGGGGATGCCCGGCTCCGGGATGTTCTCGCCCTTGACGATCGCCTCGTAGACCTTGACCCGGCCGACGGTGTCGTCGGACTTGATGGTCAACAGCTCCTGCAGCGTGTACGCGGCGCCGTAGGCCTGCATGGCCCAGCACTCCATCTCGCCGAACCGCTGGCCACCGAACTGCGCCTTACCACCCAGCGGCTGCTGGGTGATCATCGAGTACGGGCCGGTGGAGCGGGCGTGGATCTTGTCGTCCACCAGGTGGTGCAGCTTCATGATGTACATGAAGCCGACGGTCACCGGGTACGGGAACGGCTCGCCGCTGCGGCCGTCGAACAGCACCGCCTTGCCGTCGCCGTTCACCAGCACGTCGCCGTCGCGGTTGGGCAGCGTGGCGGACAGCAGGCCCTGCAGCTCGGCCTCCTGCGCGCCGTCGAACACCGGCGTCGACACGATGGCGTTGGGCTCCGCGTGCAGCAGGTCCTCGGGCAGGTTGGCGGCCCACTCCGGGGTGCCGTTGCCACTGTCGACCTTCCAGCCGCTGTGCGCGCACCAGCCGAGGTGCGTTTCCAGGATCTGGCCGATGTTCATCCGTCGCGGCACACCGTGCGTGTTCAGGATGATGTCCACCGGGGTGCCGTCCGGGAGGAACGGCATGTCCTCCTGCGCCAGGATCTTCCCGATCACGCCCTTGTTGCCGTGCCGGCCGGCGAGCTTGTCGCCGTCGGAGATCTTGCGCTTCTGGGCCACGTACACGCGGACCAGCTCGTTGACCCCGGCCGGCAGCTCGTCGTCGTCCTCGCGGGAGAACACCCGGATGCCGATGACCTTGCCGGACTCGCCGTGCGGCACCTTCAGCGAGGTGTCGCGAACCTCGCGGGCCTTCTCGCCGAAGATCGCCCGCAGCAGCCGCTCCTCCGGGGTCAGCTCGGTCTCACCCTTGGGCGTGACCTTGCCGACCAGGATGTCGCCGTCGCGGACCTCGGCGCCGATGCGCACGATGCCCCGTTCGTCCAGGTCCGCCAGCACCTCGTCGGAGACGTTCGGGATGTCCCGGGTGATCTCCTCGGCGCCCAGCTTGGTGTCGCGGGCGTCGATCTCGTGCTCCTCGATGTGGATCGAGGTGAGCACGTCCTCTTCGACCAGGCGGTTGGAGAGGATGATCGCGTCCTCGTAGTTGTGGCCCTCCCACGGCATGATCGCCACGAGCAGGTTCTTGCCCAGCGCCATCTCGCCGTTCTCGGTGCACGGACCGTCGGCGATGACCTGGCCGGCCTCCACGCGGTCACCGGCGTCCACGATCGGCGACTGGTTCGCGCACGTGCCGTGGTTGGACCGGGCGAACTTGCGCATCCGGTAGGTGTGCCGGGTGCCGTCGTCGGCCATCACGGTGATGTAGTCGGCGGAGACCTCCTCGATCACCCCGGCCTTGTCCGCGACGACGACGTCGCCGGCGTCGATCGCGGCGCGCAGCTCCATGCCGGTGCCCACCAGCGGCGCCTCGCTGCGCACCAGCGGAACCGCCTGGCGCTGCATGTTGGCACCCATCAGGGCACGGTTGGCGTCGTCGTGCTCGAGGAACGGGATCATGGCGGTGGCCACCGACACCATCTGGCGCGGCGAGACGTCCATGTAGTCCACCTCGGACGAGGGCACGTACTCGACCTCGCCCGCCTTCCGGCGGACCAGCACGCGGCCCTCGACGAACCGGCCGTCGGCGTCGATCGGCGAGTTGGCCTGCGCCACCACGTGGCGGTCCTCCTCGTCGGCGGTCAGGTAGACGATCTCGTCGCTGACCACTCCGTCGACCACCTTGCGGTACGGCGTCTCGATGAACCCGAACGGGTTGACCCGGGCATACACCGACAGCGAACCGATCAGGCCGATGTTCGGGCCCTCCGGGGTCTCGATCGGGCACATGCGGCCGTAGTGCGACGGGTGCACGTCGCGGACCTCGAGGCCGGCGCGCTCACGGGACAGGCCGCCCGGGCCCAGCGCCGACAGGCGGCGCTTGTGGGTCAGCCCCGACAGCGGGTTGTTCTGGTCCATGAACTGCGAGAGCTGGCTGGTGCCGAAGAACTCCTTGATCGCGGCGACCACCGGCCGGATGTTGATCAGCGTCTGCGGCGTGATCGCCTCGACGTCCTGAGTCGTCATCCGCTCCCGGACGACGCGCTCCATCCTGGACATGCCGACCCGGATCTGGTTCTGGATCAGCTCACCGACCGTGCGGAGCCGGCGGTTGCCGAAGTGGTCGATGTCGTCGGTCTCCACCGGCACCTCGACGCCGCCGGGGACGGTCATCGTGGCCTGG
The DNA here is from genome assembly GCF_001666745.1 of Mycobacterium sp. E2699. Lineage (NCBI taxonomy): Bacteria > Bacillati > Actinomycetota > Actinomycetes > Mycobacteriales > Mycobacteriaceae > Mycobacterium > Mycobacterium sp. E2699. Next base: position 21,124 of record NZ_LZJH01000063.1, read on the forward strand.
CCCTCGTGCAGGCGGACCAGGTACTCGATGGTCGCGACGACGTCCTCTTCGGTCAGCGTCGTCGTCGTGATCGGGTTCGCGGAATCCTTCGCGTTCAGGCCCAGCTTCTTGTTGACCTTGTAGCGGCCCACCCGGGCCAGGTCGTAGCGCTTCTCCTTGAAGAACAGGTTCTCCAGCAGGGTCTGCGCGGACTCCTTGGTCGGCGGCTCGCCCGGACGCAGCTTGCGGTAGATGTCCAGCAGCGCCTCGTCGGTGCCGGCGGTGTTGTCCTTCTCCAGCGTCGACATCATGATCTCGGAGAAACCGAACCGCTCGGTGATCCGCTCGGCGGTCCAGCCGAGCGCCTTGAGCAGCACGGTCACCGGCTGCCGGCGCTTGCGGTCGATGCGCACGCCGACGGTGTCGCGCTTGTCGACGTCGAACTCCAGCCAGGCCCCGCGGCTGGGGATCACCTTGACGCTGTGCAGCGTCTTCTCGGTGGACTTGTCGATGGTCTCGTCGAAGTACACGCCGGGCGAGCGCACCAGCTGGCTGACGACGACGCGCTCGGTCCCGTTGATGATGAACGTGCCCTTCTCGGTCATCATCGGGAAGTCGCCCATGAACACCGTCTGGCTCTTGATCTCACCGGTGTTGTTGTTGATGAACTCGGCCGTGACGAACAGCGGGGCCGCGTAGGTCATGTCCTTGTCTTTGCACTCGTCGACCGGCGCCTTGACCTCGTCGAAGCGCGGGTCAGAGAAGGACAGCGACATCGAGCCCGAGAAGTCCTCGATCGGCGAGAGCTCGTAGAGGACCTCTTCCAGGCCGCCCACCGGGTTGGCCTCTCCGCGAGCCGCGGCGGCCTCGCGCCAGTGCGACGAGCCGATCAACCACTCGAAGGAGTCGGTCTGCACGTCGAGAAGCCCCGGAACCTCGAGCGGTTCGCGGAGCTTGGCGAAGGAAACTCGGTTAGGTGCCCCGGGCACGGAGCCATTGGTGGAACTTGAGTTTTCGGAACTCTGTTGGCGACGCTTGCTCTGGCGGGAATCTGCCAAGATGCATCCTTCCAGCACCTCGTGCGACTCACGGGAACCGGGAACACCGGTCTGCTCGCCGCATCAATTTCTTCGGTATGGCCGGCGAACGAACTGCCCGGATCTCACGCGCGCAACTAAGTAGCTAAGCCGCGGGGTGGGGGCTCAGGCTAAGACCACAGTGTCAAGTGGCGGGTGAGGTGGGCAGGAGGTAGCCAGCGCAACGTCCAACAATAGCGCAGGCGCGCGCATTCCTCAACTACCCACAACAAACTGCCCAGGGACATCGGCGCTGGCTGGCATATCGACTTTCCCGTGAGCACATGCTGCCCAACAGACTGACCCGTTTACGCCCTGTCGTCAAGGGGGCGGGGCGGCAAGTTGCACTGAGTTATCGCAAATTTCTCAGATGACACCGCCGGGCCAGGCCGCCGCCGGGCCGCTAGCCGCCGCCGAACTCGTTCGCGCGGTATTTGTGGGTGCCCTCCAGGTCGTCGAGGATCGCCGCCTGGGCCTTCTTGGGCAGCGTGTGCAGAATCTCGCGGACCCGGGCCTGGCGGCGCGCGACGGCCTTGCGCTCCGGCATGCCCGGCGTCGCGACGATCTGCGGCGGCACGCCCTCGATTTCCTCCACACCGCCGGCGTGGTGGCCCGCGTCGAGCAGGGCCTGCTCTTCGGCCATGGTCGCCTCGTCCTTTTCCTCGGACATGCCGATCGGGCCGATGCGCCGGCCGTTGAGGAACTGCCGCACCACCGGCTCGTCGCTGGTCAGCAGCACCTCGCGCGGGCCGAACATGACCAGCTTCCGGCGGAACAGCATGCCCATGTTGTCCGGCACGGTGCGGGCGATGTTGATGTTGTGCGTCACGATCAGGACGGTGGCGTCGATCTGGGCGTTGATGTCGAGGATCAGCTGGCTCAGGTAGGCGGTACGAACCGGGTCCAGACCCGAGTCGGGCTCGTCGCACAGGATGATCTGCGGGTCCATCACCAGCGCCCGGGCCAGGCTGGCGCGCTTGCGCATACCGCCGGAGATCTCACCGGGGAACTTCTTCTCGTCGCCGCCCAGACCCACCAGGCTCAGCTTCTCCATGACGATGTCACGGATCTCGCTTTCCTTCTTCTTGGTGTGCTCGCGCAGCGGGAACGCCGCGTTGTCGAACAGGTTCATCGACCCGAACAGCGCGCCGTCCTGGAACATCACCCCGAACAGGGTGCGGATCTCGTACAGCTCCTTGGCCGAGCATTCCAGGATGTCCGTGCCGTCGATCATGATCGAGCCGCGCTCCGGCCGCAGCAGACCGATCAGCGACTTCAGGAACACCGATTTGCCGGTACCCGACGGCCCCAGCAGCACGCTGACCTCCCCGGCGGGGATATCCAACGACACGTCTTCCCAAATCCTCGAGGGACCGAAGGACTTGGTCAGTCCCCTCACCTCGATAGCGACGCCCATGGGAGATCCTTCCGTCGACGCTTGTGCCCGCCACCTGCCCTTTTCTGTGGCATGAGTCACTGTAGCGCACGCTCGCGGGGCCGCATCAGGGTTGGACGCCGCCGCCGGCAAAAAGTGGCCGACCTGAGATCGGAGCGCCGGCGCGGGGCGCGGTTATTTGACGCGGGTGTTAGCCAGCCGGCGCCCAGTTGCCGTGGAACCCCATCGGCACCCGCTGCGGCAGGTGCACGGTAGCCACCGATTCGAGGGTCTGGGCGTCCAGCAACACCAGCTGCCCTTCGTCGCGGTCGCGGTGGTAGCCGTAGCCCATCAGGACGCCGTCGTCCTCGGCTCGGTCCCCGGGGCCGTCCGCGGGGTTCGGGACGAAAGACATCTCGCCGAGCACAAGGGCGGGATCGAGCGCGGCGACCTCGCAGGACCCGGACGCGTAGTCGTGCTTGTACAGCGCCGGCTCGTCGCCCTGGAAGGATGCACCGACGGTGTAGCCGTAGCGGTGTTGCCGGCCGAGCAGGGCCTCGTTGATGCGGGGGAACTCCTGCGGCCGGTCGTCGCGGCATTCGGTGGACACGGCGCCGCTGGCCAGGTTGACGGTCCAGCGCTCGAGCGTCGGCGGCGCCTCGCCGGGGCCGCGCCGATCGCGGTCGAACATCCGCGAATAGCGGACCACGTCGAGCACCAAAACCTCGGCCCCGCCCCGCGTTTCGGAATAGCCGTTGAGCGGGTGATAGACGTAGCAGGGTTCGATGTCGAACCAGCGCACGTCGGAGCTGTCACCCTCGCGGGGCATCACCCCGACGCGCGCCGGGTAGCTCGGGTTCCACGCGTACGGCATCCGGTCGGAGTGCTTCGGGTCGCGGTTCATCATCGCGTTGAGCGGGCCCGGCACCCGGACGCGTCCGATGAGCGACTGCATCACCAGGCGGGCCGGCATCGACAGCCAGCCCGGCATGTCCGCCGGCAGCGCCTGCACCACGTCGAACGTCACCGGCAGGTCGTAGATCACCACATATTTGTCGGTCAGCGAGAAGTCGTGCATCATCGGCGACCCGGACACCTTGATGTCGACGGTGCGGCGGGCCCGCCCCCGGGTGTCGATCACCGAATACTGCACGGTGCGCCCGCGGGCAAACGAATAGGACACCGCGTGCAATTCGCCGGTCCGCGGATCGCGGTGCGGATGTGCGGTGTAGCCGCCCGACAGGGTGCCGTCGAAGTCGCACGTCCCGACGGTGTCGAGCTCGTCGGTCAGCTCGTAGTTGGCGACGCCACCCTCGACCAGCGCCAGGGTCCGTCCCGCGTGGGTCAGGACGTTGGTGTTGGCGCCCAGCGAAAGCATGCCCGCCCGCGGGTCGAGCCGGGCCGGCGCCGGCTCGCCCAGCGTGCGGCACAGCGACAGGCTGCGCACCCAGCGGTTGCGGTACCAGCGGGCCTTCCCGTCGCGCAGCGCGACGCCGTGCACCATGCCGTCGCCGCTGAACCAGTGGTAGGTGGCCGGGTCGACCTCTTCCGCCGGGTTGGGGCCGTTGCGCAGATAGCGGCCGTCGAGGTGCTCGGGGATGTGCCCGGTGACCCGCAGGTCGGTGGCGGTCACCTCGGCGCCCACCGGCGCCAGAAAGCCCTCGAGGTACGGATTCCGGGACCGCGCGGTCTGCGTGGAAGTCATTGCCAAGCTCCTATAACATTGTTATTTCAGCGTTATGAGAACCTTACGCCCGCGATGAGAACATGGCAATAATGTTCCCCAAGATGACTTCGGAGACCCAGCGCAGCGTTCGCGACGAGATGCTGCACGCCGCCGTCGGCCTGCTCAACGAGCAGGGGCCCGACGCGCTGCAGACCCGCAGGGTGGCCGGCGCCGCGGGGACCTCGACGATGGCGGTGTACACCCATTTCGGCGGGATGCGGGGCCTCATCGCCGAGGTCGCGGAGGAAGGCCTGCGGCAGTTCGACGCCGCGCTGACGGTGCCACAGACCGACGACCCGGTCGCCGACCTGTTGACCCTGGGGGCCGCCTACCGGCGCTACGCCATCGAGCGCCCGCACCTGTATCGGCTGATGTTCGGCAGCACCAGCGCACACGGCATCACCGCACCCGCGGGCAACGTACTGACGCTGACGGTCGAGGAGATCGAGCAGCACATCCCCAGCTTCGCGCACGTGGTGCGCGCCGTGCGGCGCTGCGCGCGGGCGGGCCGAATCGAAATCGCGGCCGATGAAGCGATCGTGACCACGTCCGCGCAGTTCTGGGCGTTGGTGCACGGGTTCGTGATGCTCGAATTGGCCGGCTTCTACGGAGAGGACGGCGCGGCCGTCGCGCCGGTACTCGGCTCGATGACGTCGAATTTCCTTGTTGCTCTGGGGGATTCACCAGAGCGCATCGAAAAGTCACGACGCGCGGCCTTCGGCGGCCACTGAGCGCACGAAACCCCCGGGGCCCGCCGGGGCGGTCCGGGGGTTTCGTGAACGGAACTACTTGACGGTGACCGTGGCGCCGGCGGCCTCGAGCTTGGCCTTGGCGTCGTCGGCGGCCTCCTTGGCGACCTTCTCCAACAGCGGCTTGGGGGCGCCGTCGACGAGGTCCTTGGCCTCCTTGAGGCCCAGGCCGGAGACGATCTCGCGCACCACCTTGATCACGCCGATCTTCTTGTCGCCGGCGGCCTCGAGGATGACGTCGAACTCCGACTGCTCCTCGGCGGCCTCGGCGGGCGCGCCACCGGCGGCGGGGCCCGCCGCAGCGACGGCGACCGGGGCGGCCGCGGTGACCTCGAAGGTCTCCTCGAACTTCTTGACGAAGTCGGAGAGCTCGAGCAGCGTCATTTCCTTGAACGCGTCGAGCAGGTCGTCGGTAGACATCTTTGCCATTGTGGGTCCTTCCTGGTTTGGGGTTTTGGGGGTTATTCGGCTGCTGCCGGTGCTTCGGCTTCGGCCGGGGCTTCGGCTTCGGGCGCGGCTTCGGCTGGGGCTTCGGCCGCGGCGGCGGGGGCCTCCGTGGCCTTCTTTTCCTGCAGCGCGGCCGCGAGCCGGGCCATCTGCGAGGCCGGGGCGGCGAACAGGCCGGCCGCCTTGGCGAGGTTGCCCTTCATCGCTCCGGCCAGCTTGGCCAGCAGCACCTCGCGGGACTCCAGGTCCGCGATGCGCTCGACCTCGGCGACCGTCAGCGGGTGGCCATCCATGTAGCCGCCCTTGATGACCAGGGCCTTGTTGTCCTTGGCGAAGGTCTTGATGGCCTTGGCGGCGTCAACCGGCTCCCCGCTGACGAACGCGATGGCCGTCGGGCCGGCGAACAGCTCGTCGAGGCCCTCGATCCCGGCCTCCGACGCGGCCCGCTTGATCAGCGTGTTCTTCGCCACGGTGTAGGTGGCCGATCCCGCCAGCGAACGGCGCAGCTCGGCCAGGTTGGCCACGGTCAGGCCGCGGTACTCGGTGATCAGGGTGGCGGTCGCCTCCCTGAACTGCTCCGTGATGTCTGCAACGGCGGTGGCCTTGTCAGCTCTGGCCATGCATACCTCCTGTCGGTGAAAGTCGTCGCGATACACCGGAGGAACGCCTGAGAAGGAAGTACGCCCCGGCGCAGGAAGCGGCCGGGGCGTGGAGATGCGCCGGCACGGGCCGGCGAAAGTTGCCTCAGTCCTCCTGCGTGGGCCGCCGGGATGTTCCCGGACCTTCAACCGATTGCTCGGTGACCGACGGTCTTCGGTGGATCGCCACCACAATAGCGTGACGCCCCGCGGTCAGCCAAAACTCGCGAGCCGGGCCGCGCCGACCAGGCCGGCCTCGCCACCCAGCCCGGCCGGCACCACCCGGAGCGCGGCCAGAAAATCCAGCCCGGCGTAATCGGCCAGCGCGGCGCGCAGCGGGTCGAAGAGCACGACGCCGGACTTGGCGACGCCGCCCCCGATGACGACGAGGTCGAGGTCGCACACCGCCCCGACCGACGCGATCATCGCCGCGAGCGCGGTGGCGCCCCGGCGGAACGCCCGCACCGCCAGCGGATCGCCGGTCGCCGCAGCGGCGGCCAGGTCCCTCGCGCCGGCTCCGGGCGGCGCCGACCAGCCGTTGTCCCGCGCCCAGCGCACCAGCGCCGGGCCGGCCGCGACGGTCTCGACGCAGCCACGGCCCCCGCACGCGCACGCCCGGCCGTCCTGTTCGACGACCACGTGCCCGACGTGGCCGGCGTTGCCGGTGCGCCCGGTGTACGGGACGCCGTCGAGCACCAATCCCCCGCCCACGCCCGTCGACACCACCATGCCGAGCATGAAGCGCGCGTCGCGGCCCGCACCGCGCCAGTGCTCACCCAGCGCCATGCACACGCCGTCGCCGCCGAGCCGGACCGGCACGCCCGGGACCGCGGCGGCGACCCGGTCGCGCAGCGGGAAGCCGCGCCAGGACCGGATATTGATCGGGCTGACGCTCCCTCCGGGCAGGTCGATGGGCCCGGCCGAACCGATGCCGACGGCCGTGACGGGACCGTCGGCGACGCGCATCGCGTCGGCGATGCTCGCCGCGACCGCGGCCCAAACCTCCTCGGCTGCGCCGCCGGCGGGCGTGGGCCGGATGGCGGTGTGCACCAGGGTGCCTTCGGGATCGGCCAGGGCGGCAGCGATTTTTGTGCCGCCGATGTCCAGGCAAAGGGTGAGCGCGGTCATCAGTGGCGGTGGGTGTTGTCGGGTTGGCGCGGGTCGCCGGGATGCTCGTATCCGGGCGCGAGCCGGACCAGCGCCGCCCGCCGGGCGTCCAGCCACACCCGGAAGGCGCGGCGCCGCGCGGCGCCCCGCAGGTGCTCGGCGATCGCCGGGCGCACCTCCTCCAGCGGGGGCCCGACCCGCGCGGGCGCCCGCCAGCCGTGCGGGCCGGAAAGCGGCGCGGCGAACCGCAGCGGGTTGCGGGCGTGGTAGGCGGCGACGTCGTCGTCGCCGATCCCGACCGCGGCGGTGACGTCGGCGAACAGCGCCCGCGCCCGCGGGTCGGCCAGCGCGGCGGCGGCGACGCTGCCGATCTCCAGCCGGGCGGTCACGTCGGGCAGCAGCTCGGCCTCGGCCGGGGCGCCCCGCGCGGTCAGGCCGCGCGCGGCGGCCTCGGCGGCGACCACCCGCTCGGTCACGAGCAGCTGGGTGAGCCAGCGCCGCAGCTGCCGGCCCTCGGCGGTGCCGCTCGCCGGCAGCGCGGCCGCGCCCGGGCGGTCCCGCAGCCGCGCCTCGGCCGCGTCGACCTCCTCGACGGGCACCGGCTCCCCGGCGACGGTCGCCACCACCCGGGCGCTCATGTCACCGTCACCCGCACCGCCGGCGAATAGAGCAGCCGGCCGGCGCAGCCCACCCGGACCAGCGCCCACCACCGGCCGGGGTCCAGCCACGGCGGCGGCGCCACGTCGAAGCCGAGCTCGACCGCGCCCCCGGCGGGCAGCACCGCACCGAGCGCGGCCGGGCCGATCCACTCCCACGTGCCCCAGGGGCTGATCAAGTGCCCCTCCAGCGCCAGGTCGGCCCGGGCGTGGGAACCCACCGTCACGGCCAGCCGGGCCGTCCCGCCCGCCGCGAGCTCGACGTCGGCCGGCCCGTCGACGAGGTGGAGCAGCTCCGCCTCGGCACAGTCGCCCACCTCGACCACGCACACGTCCTCGACCACCTGCCGCCAGGCCGCGGAAACGTCGTCCCCCGTGAGGCCCAGCTGGGCGCGCACCGGGTACAGGCCGGGTCGCGCGCGCGGCGGGACCGACAGCACCAGGTCGGCCTCGCGGTGCTCGCCGGCGCGCAGCCTGAACGGCAGCTCGGCCGGTGCGGCCGACCAGCCGTCCGGACACACCAGGGTCACCGCGCCGGCGAGCGCGGCGTCGCTGCAATCACTGGCCGCGGTGAGCCGCAGCGCCACCTGGCCGCCCGGCACGGCCGTCACCCGCCGGGGGTGCAGGTGCGCGACGGCCGGCAACCCCCCCAGCGGCGCGGGTCCGCGGTTGTGCAGCCAGTAACGGGCGTACAGCGGCTGAGCGGCCTCCGCGTCCGGCGCCAGCCGCGCCGAACGCTCAGAAGCCGTTGAAAACGAGGGTATTTCGAGACGGGCCAGCACGGTGGCGATCTGGTAGCCGTGCAGGTCTATCGACGTCGTGTCGCGGCCCGGATTTTCCAGCAGGTCGGCGAACTGCAGCCCGCGCACCGTGCCCGGCCCCGAGCCGAGGTCGACGCGGACGCCGTTTCCGGTGGTTTCCACCAATCGCAGGGCTACCGCGCCGGGGTCGACGGGCCGCGCGCTGCCGGTCGTCAGCGGGTTGCCGGCCGCCTTGAGGGCGCCCAGCTGCACCGTGTTGGCCGGTTCCACGTGCAGCAGCGAACCGCACGGCGCCAGCCCCCCGCGTGCCCCGCCCGGGACGACCGCCAGCAGCGGATCGGCGAATTGTGCGGCGCGGCTTGGGATTTCGGCTTGACGCCAGTCGCCGTCGCCGCTGACCAATGCGTATTCGAAGGCGTGCGTCCAGTGCTGAAGCTGGAAGTTGGATCCGTCGGGGGCGGTGCGGCGCGGATCGTCGATCCAGGTGCCCGACGGCCAGCCGGTGCAAGACCGCATCAGCGCGGTGTGCAGGGTGCCGTCGGTGTCCACGGCGAAGCTCGGCACCCCGCGGTTGAGCAGCGCGACGGTGTGGGATTCGAAGCGTTGCATGCCCGGCGGCGCCCGCCGCGGGTCCTGGGCGACCACGATCTCGAAGTCGCCGAGGTCGTCGACCACCGACGCGATCGCGGCGGCCAGGCCGTCGTCGGGGAGCCCCGGGTCACCGTCGACCACGAGGACGGGCAGCGCCCGCGGCGATCGAAGGTCCGCGCCGGGCACCCAGGCCGCCGCCAGCGGGGCCTCGGCCGGCACCCAGACCCGGGCCCGACCCGTCGCCGCCAGCTGACGATCGAGCTCGGCGGTATATTGCGGATCTGCTTGTGCCAGAACGGCTTTGGCGAAGGAGTTGCGGGCGGGGCCGCCTAGCGCGATCCGGACGTCGGGCAGGTTGGAGTCGACGTCGAGACAGCCGTAGCGCGGCCGGTCGGCGCCGCTGCAGGTGGCCGTGACGCCGGCGCGGACCAGCGCGACCATCAGCTCGCGGGCCAGCGGCCCGGACACCGACTCGGCCGGCGTCACCACCTCGGCCACCGACACCGCCCGCACGTCGTCGCCGACCCGAACGCGCACCGCCGAGGACAGCCCGAACCACCCGTAGGCCGGGTTGTCCAGCGTCCACGGGTGCTGTGCGGTGTCCACGGAGCGGTCCCCGTCATGCAGCAACGCGAAGCCCCGCCCGACGACGGCGTCGCCCACCTCGCTGACCGGCATGGCGCCGGGCACCGGACACGGCCAGCGCAGCCGCAACAAGGTGTCTGCACCGGTGAATTCGTCGATGGCGGTGCGGCAGTCCAGCCGGTCCACCCCGTGCCACAGCGTGAGGGTTTGGGTGTAGCGCAGCAGTCCGCCGACGCGGCCGCGCACCACCAGTCGCTGACCGAGCGGGCCGCGGTACGCCCGCACCCGCGCCGGCGCTTCCGACGAGCAGACGACCGGGCCCTTGGGCAGCAGGTGCCACGGCCCCTCCCCCTGCTGCGGGTGCGCCGGGTACTCCTCGTAGAGCGCCAGCTCGTTGCCCACCCGGCCGGCGGCGATGAGCTGCCGGCCCTCCCGCACCAGGGACACCACCCCTCCGCCGCGGCGCGGGTCGACCTCCAGCCGGTAGTGCTCGTTGCCGATCGCCGTGCCCGCCATGGATTCCCAGCCGTTCGCGTGGTCGGCAGGCGCCAGCCGGTAGGCGCGCCAGCCCAGCGACGGCACGTCGCGCGCCAGCCAGGTGACCGAGCGCCCGTCGTGTTCGACGTGCGCGGGCACCTCGACACCGTCGGGGTCGAGCACCCGAACCCCGGCGGTCGGCGACGGGTCGAGGCGGGCGGTCACGACGTCGGAGCGCCTGTGCGCCAGGGGGTTCCACACCACGAGGTCACCAAGGACCTGACCGACCACCAGGGCCGACAAGCGCGCCAGCGAGTTGTCGCGGGCCGCCCGCCCCAGCTCCCAGGCGTCGCGCCAGCCGGTCAGCAGGTCCAGGTAGACCTGGTCGGACTCCGAGCCGGTGATGGCGTCGTGGTGCGCGCCGTAGGCCAGCTGCACCCACGCCTTGGCGAACGCGGGCTGCGGATACTCGGCGCCCGTCATAAGCGCGGCGAACACGGCGAACCGCTCGCCGGCAAGCACAGCGTTCTCGGCGGCCCGGTTGGCCTGCTTGGTGTCGATGTAGGACACGTCCTTGCCCGTGTAGATCGGGTTCATGTCGCGGGTTTGCGGCGACGGCTCGCGCCCGCGCTGCGCCAGCTCGGCGCGCACCGCGGCGAAGAACTCGCGCGGCAGCGCGCACACGAACCGCGGCCAGGTGTAGCGCGCGGCCCAGTCGCGGTGGATGGCGGTCACCCACTTGTTCGGCGGGGTGTAGTCGGTACCCACGGGCAGCAGCACGTTGCGCGTCAGGGCCACCTTCTTGAGCCGATCGAACAGCGCGAAGGTGGCGGCCTCGGCCTCGGCGAGCGAGGCCGACTCGTCCATCCCCCACCCGGCCCCGTAGTGCGCGGGCATGTAGTGGGTGAGCAGGCCGCGACCCGACGGCGCGATCCACTCGAACTCGCTGCAGAACTGCATGCGTTCGATGCCGCCGCCCGGGCCCCATTGGTGGTGCGGCCCGCGGGCCCACGAGCTCGACGTCAGGCCGGCGTCGGCGGCCATGCCGGGGAACTGCGGGTCGTGGCCGAACACGTCGAGCTGCCACGCGGTGGCCGGGTCGGCGCCCAGCACGCGGCGCTGAAACCCGCTGCCGTGCACCAGGTTCCGGATGGTGGTTTCCGGTCCCGTGAGGTTGGTGTTGGGTTCGTTGTAGGTGCCGCCCATCACCTCGACGCGGCCCTCGGCCAGGAACCGGCGCAGGTCGGCACGGTCCTCGGGGTGGGTGTCCCAGTACGGCTTGAGGTAGTCCACCTCGGCCAGCACGAACTTGTATTCGGGCTCGCGGCGCGCCATCTCCAGGTGCGCGTGGACCAGCTCGAAGCCGTTGGTCTGCCGCCCCGGCGGGTCTTCGGCCCACTCGCTGGTGTAGGCGCCCTGGGTGTTCCACCAGACCGGGTCGTAGTGGAAGTGGCTGACCATGAACATGGTCCACCCCGGCTCGGCGACCGTGAACTCGAATGGCGCGGTGACCGAACCGGCTCGCACCCGCGCGGCCCGGCGCTGACCGACGGCCGCACCGTCGACCGTGACCGGCACCTCGACGACCCCGGCCCCGGCCGGGGCCACCGCCTCGCCGCTCAGGCCGTCGCCGTCGATGCGGATCGGGGTCGGCTCGGCGCAGCCCGCCACGTCCACGCGCGCCAGCTGCAGCGGCGCGTCCGGCGGCCCGACGAAAAGCTCGGTCGAGCCCGCCGAAATCACCTGCACCCCCGCACCTTACGACGCGAGGGGCGGCGGTGTCGGCATCTGGACCTAGGATCTGGTCATGCCCGCCCTCGCCCCGCCCGTCACCGACGAACGCAACGCCCTGCGCGAATTCCTGGCGTTCCACCAAAGCGCTTATTTCGCCGTCTCTTACGGCCTCACCGACGAACAGGCCCGCTCGACGCCGTCGGCCAGCGCGCTCTCGGTCGGCGGGTTGATCAAGCACGTCACCGCCATGCAGCGCAACTGGATGGCGCGGGTCGCCGCCGCACCGGAGGCGCCGCCGAAGGACCCGCGGCCGTTCGACGAGATCACCAAGGAATTCGGCGACCAGCACGTGATGCGGCCCGACGAGACGCTGGCCGGGCTGCTGGCCGCCTTCGAGGCCCAGAACGCCGAATCGCTGCGGCTGGTCGACACCGCCGACCTCGACGCCGCGGTGCCCGTTCCCCAGGACATCCCCTGGTTCCCCAAGAATCAGAAGGCCTGGTCGGTGCGCTGGGTGATCCTGCACGCGATCAACGAGCTGGCGCGCCACGCCGGGCACGCCGACATCGTCCGGGAGACCATCGACGGCGCCACCATGTACGAGTTGATCGCCGGTCTGGAGAACTGGGAGATCGAAGGATGGGTCCGGCCCTGGAAGAAGTAGCGGACCGCGCACTTCGCCCTCGCCGGGGCCCGGTGAGCGCGCTCACAGCAATTGGGACTTGACAGCCACGATTTGGCAGACTGCTGGAATGACTACTACCAAACACCGCGAGGTGGCCAAGCTCGACCGGGTGCCGCTGCCGGTCGAAGCGGCCCGGGTAGCAGCCACCGGTTGGCAGGTCACCCGCGCCGCCGCCCGCGTCGTCACCAAGCTGCCCGGCAGGGGGCCGTGGCAGCAGAAGGTGATCAAGCAGCTCCCGGACACGTTCGCCGACCTCGGGCCGACGTACGTGAAATTCGGACAGATCATCGCCTCGAGTCCCGGCGCGTTCGGCGAGTCGCTGTCCCGCGAATTTCGCGGGCTGCTCGACCGGGTGCCGCCCGCCGACCCGAAAGAGGTGCACAAGCTCTTCGTCGAGGAGCTCGGCGGCGACCCCGCCGACCTGTTCGCCAAGTGGGACGAAACTCCGTTCGCGTCGGCGTCCATCGCGCAGGTGCACTACGCGACCCTGCACAGCGGCGAGGAGGTCGTCGTCAAGATCCAGCGCCCGGGTATCCGGCGCCGGGTCGCCGCCGACCTGCAGATCCTCAAGCGGTTCGCCCAGGCCGTCGAGCTGGCCAAGCTGGGACGCCGCCTGTCGGCGCAGGACGTGGTCGCCGACTTCTCCGACAACCTGGCCGAGGAGCTGAACTTCCGCCTCGAGGCCCAGTCGATGGAGGCCTGGGTCTCCCACCTGCACGCCTCGCCGCTGGGCAAGAACATCCGGGTGCCGCAGGTGTTCTGGGACTTCACCAGCGACCGGGTGCTGACGATGGAGCGGGTGCACGGCATCCGCATCGACGACGTCAAGGCCATCCGCCAGGCCGGCTTCGACGGCACCGAGCTGGTCAAGGCGCTGCTGTTCTCGCTTTTCGAGGGCGGGCTGCGACACGGGCTCTTCCACGGCGACCTGCACGCCGGGAACCTGTACGTCGACGACGAGGGCCGCATCGTGTTCTTCGACTTCGGCATCATGGGCCGCATCGACCCCCGCACCCGCTGGCTGCTGCGCGAGCTGGTGTATGCGCTGCTGGTGAAGAAGGACCACGCCTCGGCCGGCAAGATCGTCGTGCTGATGGGCGCCGTCGGCACCATGAGGCCAGAGGCCGAGGCCGCCAAGGACCTGGAAAAGTTCGCCACCCCGCTGACCATGCAGACGCTGGGCGACATGTCCTACGCCGACATCGGGCGGCAGCTGTCGGCGCTCGCCGACGCCTACGACGTCAAGCTGCCCCGGGAGCTGGTGTTGATCGGCAAGCAGTTCCTCTACGTCGAGCGGTACATGAAGCTGCTGGCACCGAAGTGGCAGATGATGTCGGACCCGCAGCTGACGGGTTACTTCGCCAATTTCATGGTCGAGGTCAGCCGCGAGCACCAAAGCGACGTGGAGGTCTAGGGGCGGCCCGATGGAAATCCGTAACGGGCATGCCATCTCGGGCGACCTGAAGCTGTATTACGAGGACATGGGCGACGTCGACCACCCGCCCGTCCTGCTGATCATGGGTTTGGGCGCCCAGCTGCTGCTGTGGCGGACGGGGTTCTGCGAGAAGCTCGTCGCCCAGGGCCTGCGGGTCATCCGCTACGACAACCGCGACGTCGGCCTGTCCAGCAAGACCCCCAAGGCGGGCGCCGGCCAGCCCATGGTCCCGCGGCTGCTGCGGTTCTGGTTCGGGCTGCGCGGCGAGGCGGCTTACGCGCTGGAGGACCTGGCCGACGACGCCGCCGCGGTGCTCGATCACCTGGGCATCGAACGCGCGCACATCGTCGGGGCGTCGATGGGCGGCATGATCGCGCAGGTCTTCGCGGGGCGTTTCGCCGAGCGGACCAGGAGCCTGGCGGTCATCTTCTCCAGCAACAACCGCCCGTTCCTGCCGCCGCCGGCGCCGCGCGCCCTGCTGGCGGTCCTCAAAGGCCCGCCGCCCGGATCGCCGCGCGACGTGATCGTCGACAACGTCGTGCGCGTCACCGAGATCACCGGCAGCCCGCGCTACCGGGCGCCCGAGCAGCAGGTCCGCGCCGAGGCCATCGAGGGCTACGAACGCTGCTACTACCCGTGGGGCGTCGCCCGGCACTTCAGCGCGATCATGGCGAGCGGCAGCCTGCTCGGCTACAACAGGCGGACGGTCGCACCGACCGTGGTCCTGCACGGCCGGGCCGATAAACTGATGCGTCCCTCGGGCGGACGCGCAGTCGCACGCGCCATCGACGGCGCTCGACTATTCTTATTCGACGGCATGGGCCACGACCTGCCCCAGCAACTGTGGGATCGGTTGATCAACGTGCTGACCGGCAACTTCGCCGAGGCCGGCTGAGGCCAGCGTCGGGCGGCTTTCTTCAGCACCCTGTCGATTTCACGGAGCACTTGCCGCGTTGTACGGTTGGCGTTGGGAGGATGTCTAATAATGGCCGAGCTGAAACCCTATTACGAGGACTCGCAAGCGGCGTACGACATTTCGGACGACTTCTTCGGCCTCTTTCTCGACCCGACCTGGGTCTACACGTGCGCCTACTTCGAGCGCGACGACATGACGCTGGAAGAGGCGCAACTCGCCAAATTGGATTTGGCGCTGGACAAATTGGAGCTCGAGCCCGGCATGACGCTGCTCGACGTCGGGTGCGGCTGGGGCGGTGCGCTGGTGCGCGCGGTCGAGAAGTACGACGTCAACGTCGTCGGACTTACCTTGAGCCGCAACCACTATGAGCGCAGCAAAGCCAGGCTGGCCGCGCTCGATACGAGCCGGCGCGCCGAGGCTCGGCTGCAGGGCTGGGAGGAGTTCGAGGAGAAGGTCGACCGGATCGTCTCGTTCGAGGCCTTCGACGCCTTCCACAAGGAGCGGTACGGCGCGTTCTTCGAACGGTCTTACGACATCCTGCCCGGCGACGGCCGGATGCTGTTGCACAGCTTGTTCACCTACGACCGTCGCTGGTTGCACGAGCAGGGCATCGCGCTGACGATGAGCGACCTGCGCTTCCTGAAGTTCCTGCGCGAGTCGATCTTCCCCGGGGGTGAACTGCCCTCCGAGCCCGACATCGTCGACAACGCGCGCGCCGCGGGGTTCTCCGTCGGGCAGATCCAGCTGATGCAGCAGCACTACGCGCGAACCCTGGACACCTGGGCCGCCAACCTGGAGGCCAACCGGGATCGGGCCATCGCCATCCAGTCCGAAGAGGTCTACAACAACTTCATCCACTACCTCACCGGGTGCGCCGTGCGGTTCCGCCGAGGGCTGATCAACGTCGCGCAATTCACCCTCACGAAGTGACACGGCCGAGGGAGGCTACCTGGCCATGGCCAAGGATCTGACGCCGCACTTCGACGACGTGCAGGCGCACTACGACCTGTCCGACGACTTTTTCCGCCTGTTTTTGGACCCCACCCAGACCTACAGCTGCGCGTACTTCGAGCGCGACGACATGACCTTGGAGGAGGCGCAGCTCGCCAAGATCGACCTGGCGCTGGGCAAGCTTGGGCTGCGGGCCGGCATGACGCTGCTCGACGTCGGCTGCGGCTGGGGTGCCACGATGCGCCGGGCGGTCGAACGCTACGACGTCAACGTCGTCGGCCTGACGCTGTCGAAGAACCAGGCCGCCCACGTGCAGAAGTCCTTCGACGCGATGGGCGGCCCCCGCACCAAGCGGGTGTTGCTGGCCGGCTGGGAACAGTTCGACGAGCCGGTCGACCGCATCGTGTCGATCGGCGCGTTCGAGCACTTCGGCCACGATCGCTACGACGACTTCTTCGCGATGGCGCGGCGCATCCTGCCCGGCCGGCCCGATCCAGGAGTGATGCTGCTGCACACCATCACCGGGCTGACGGGGCCGCAATGTATCGAGCGCGGCATACCGCTGACGTTCGAGATGGCCCGGTTCATCAAGTTCATCGTCACCGAGATCTTCCCGGGGGGCCGGCTGCCGTCGATCGAGATGGTGCAGGACCACTCGGCGAAGGCGGGTTTCACGCTGACCCGCAGGCAGTCGCTGCAGCCGCACTACGCCAGGACGCTCGACCTGTGGGCGCAGGCCCTGCAGGCGCACCGGGACCAGGCCGTCGCGATCCAATCCGAAGAGGTCTACGAGCGGTACATGAAGTACCTGACCGGCTGTGCCGACGCGTTCCGGACCGGCTACATCGACGTCAATCAGTTCACCCTGGAGAAATAGCGGTAGCACCCGTCACACTGAGGTGGGGGACTCGACCGAAAAACCCAGGGGCATGCGACCTTAAATGCATAGGATGCGTCCCGCCCCGTGTAGGGTGCCGGGGATGGCCACCTGGTGCAGGTGCCTGTCCAGTCGGGAGGACACATGGCTGAAAATCGAGTGGGGGCCACGCGGATGCGGTCTGATTCCGACAACGTGCGGGCGCACTATGACCTGTCGAACGAGTTCTTCGCGCTGTTCGTGGATCCGACCCGCACCTACAGCTGCGCCTACTTCCCGCGCGAGGGGATGACCCTGCAGGAGGCCCAGGTCGCCAAGATCGACCTCACATTGGACAAGCTCGGACTGCAGCCCGGGATGACGCTGCTCGACGTCGGCTGCGGCTGGGGCTCGGTGATGAAGCGGGCCATCGAGCGTTACGACGTCAACGTCGTCGGGCTGACCCTGTCGCGCAACCAGCACGCCTATTGCCAGCAGGTGCTCGACGGGGTCGACAGCCCGCGCTCGCGCCGGGTGTTGCTGCGCGACTGGGCCGAGTTCAGCGATCCGGTGGACCGCATCGTCGTCATCGAGGCGTTGGAGCACTTCGGCTTCCACCGCTACGACGACTTCTTCAAGTTCGCCTACGAGGCGATGCCCGCGGACGGGGTGATGGCGCTGCACGCGATCACCGGGCTGCACGTGAAGCAGGTCATGGAGCGCGGCATCCCCCTGACGATGGAGATGGCCAAGTTCATCCGGTTCATCGTGACCGAGATCTTCCCGGGTGGGCGGCTGCCGATGATCGAGACCGTCGAGGAACACTCGGAGAAGGTCGGCTTCAAGGTGACCCGCATACAGTCGCTGCAGCAGGACTTCGGCAAGACCCTGGACTTCTGGGCCGAGGCGCTCGAGGCCCACCGGGACGAGGCCGTCGCGATCCAGTCCGAAGAGGTCTACGAGCGGTACATGAAGTTCCTGACCGGCTGCGCCAAGGCGTTCCGCATGGGCTACATCGACTGCAACCAGTTCACGTTGGAGAAGTGAACTTCGGTACGGTGGTACGTCAGTTATCGCGACGACGTGTGCCCGCGTTATCGCCGCAGTGAACTTCCAGGAGAACAAGACGGAAAATGGCTGATCAACCGACTGGCCCGACGAAGACGCGGACGCGCCAATTCGAAGACATCCAGGCGCACTATGACGTCTCCGACGATTTCTTCGCGCTGTTCCAGGATCCGACCCGCACCTACAGCTGCGCGTATTTCGAGCCGTGGGACATCTCGCTGGAAGAGGCCCAGTACGCCAAGATCGACCTGAACCTGGACAAGCTCGACCTCAAGCCGGGCATGACGCTGCTGGACATCGGCTGCGGGTGGGGCACCACGATGAAACGCGCCGTGGAGCGGTTCGACGTCAACGTCATCGGCCTGACGCTGTCCAAAAATCAGCGGGCCCGCTGCGAGCAGGTGCTGGGGACGCTCGACACCGGCCGCTCACACGAGATCCGCCTGCACGGCTGGGAGGACTTCAACGAGCCGGTCGACCGGATCGTGTCGATCGAGGCCTTCGAGCACTTTGGGCACGAGAACTACGACGACTTCTTCAAGCGGTGCTTCGACATCATGCCCGACGACGGCCGGATGACCATTCAGAGCAGCGTCGGCTACCACCCCTTCGACATGGCCGCCCGCGGAAAGAAGCTGAGCTTCGAGACGGCGCGCTTCATCAAGTTCATCATCACCGAGATCTTCCCCGGCGGGCGCCTGCCGTCCGCCGAGATGATGGTCGAGCATGGTGAAAAAGCGGGTTTTGTTGTCCCCGAATCACTTTCGCTGCGGCCGCACTACATCAAGACGCTGCACATCTGGGGCGACGCGCTGGAAGCCAACAAGGAGAAGGCCATCGAGGTCACCTCCGAAGAGGTCTACGAGCGGTACATGAAGTACCTGCGCGGCTGCGAGCACTACTTCACCGACGAGATGCTTGACGTGCGCCTGGTGACCTACCTCAAGCCGGGCGCGGCCTGACTGTCGGATCGGGGCTGCGCCGTTCGTCGAATCGGTAGAGAGTGGAACAGCAGGTTTCGCTCACTACCGGAGGTGACGACAAATGCAGTACTTCGCCCTATTGATCAGCAGGGAAAGCGACCGCGACCTCACGCCCGACGAGCGGGCTGAGGTCATGACGGCCTTCGAGGAGTTCCACGCGAAGGCGGGGTCGGCGATCCGCGCCGGCGACGCCCTGCTCCCGACGGCTCAGCCCGGTTCCGCGGTGCGCATCAGCGGGGGCCCGGACGCGCCGGTGACCACCGACGGCCCGTTCGCCGAGGCCGCCGAGGTGGCGTGCGGTTACTACGTGTTCGAGGCCGAGAACCTCGACGAGGCGCTGGCGCTGGCGCGTGGCGTCCCGGTGGCGCAGTACGGGGCCGTGGAGGTCTGGCCGATGTTCCACTCGTTTGAACCGTCGCGCAAGCTCACCGGCGACGACTGGCTCGCGCTGCTGCTCGAGCCCCCCGCGTCCGCGCACACGCCGGGCACGCCGGAGTGGGAGGCGATGGCCGGGCGCCACGGGGAGTTCATGGCCGCGGCGGGCGATCACTTGCTCGGCGGCGCCGCCCTGCACGACCGGTCCACGGCGACGACGGTACGGGTGCGCGACGGCGAGGCCCTCATCACGGACGGCCCCTACGCGGAGGGTGCGGAGGTGGCCACCGGCTTCTACCTGCTCGGCGCCACGGATCGCGACGAGGCCGTCAAGGTGGCCGCGATGATCCCGGCCTCGGCCGTGGAGTTGCGGCACCTGGCCGGGGTCTCCGCGCTCTAGATGCGCGAATGACCGACCTGGACGGCGTCTTCCGTCGGGAGTGGGGCCCCGCGGTCGCCGCGCTCGCGCGGTGGTCCGGCGACCTCACGATCGCGGAGGACGCCGTCCAGGAGGCCTGCGCCGAGGCGTTGCGCACCTGGTCTCGCGATGGTGTGCCGGACAGTCCCGGCGGGTGGCTGGTGACCGTCGCGCGCAACCGCGCCCGCGACCGGCTGCGCCGCGAATCCGTGCGCCCCGGAAAGGAATTGGCGGCCGTGATGGACGATATCCTGGCGCGCACCGACGGCACCGACCCGCATCCGGTTCGCGACGACGAGCTGCGGATGATGTTCACCTGCGCGCACCCGGCGCTCGACCGCCCGTCGCAACTGGCGCTCACGCTGCGGCTGGTGTCCGGGTTGACCGTCGGCGAGATCGCCCGCGCGCTGCTGCAGAGCGAGGCGGCCGTCGGGCAGCGAATCACGCGCGCCAAGAACAAGGTTCGCCACGCCAACATCCCGCTGCGGGTGCCACCACCCGAGCTGCTGCCCGAACGCACACCGCACGTGCTCAGTTGCATCTACTCGGTGTTCACCGAGGGCTATTGGTCGACGGCGGGGCCGTCGGCGATCCGGGACGAACTGTGCGATGAGGGGGTCCGGTTGGCGCAGGAGCTGTGCGGGCTGATGCCGCACGAGCGGGAGGCCCACGCGTTGGCCGCCCTTGTGCTGTTGCACGATTCGCGGCGCGCGACCCGGGTGGACGCCGAGGGGATGCTGGTGCCCCTCGACGAACAGGACCGTCGCCGCTGGGACCGCGGCCGCATCGCCCGTGGGCTGGACCGGCTGCGGCAGGCCCAGGGATCCCCGGGCCCCTATCTGCCGCAGGCGGTGATCGCCGCGCTGCACGCCACCGCGCCGTCCTGGGAGCAGACGGACTGGGCCACCATCTGCGCGGCCTATGACCGGCTGGTGGAGATCACCGACTCGCCGGTGGTGCGCGCCAACCGGGCGCTGGCGCTCGGCTTCCGCGACGGACCCGACGCCGGCCTGGCCGCCCTGGACATGGTCGCGCACGACCCCCGGCTGGGTCGGTCGAACCTCGTCGCGACGGTGCGCGCCGACCTGCTGCGGCGCGCCGGGCGGCCCGGGGAGGCGGCGGGGTGGTACCGCATGGCGTTGGAGTCCAACGGCTCCGAGCCCGGCCGCGAATTCCTGCGGCGGCGCATCGCCGAGTGCGGCGGGTGACAGCCCGGAACTAGGCCTCGGCGAAGTTGCGGGTGACGGCCGGGTCCACCGGAATGCCGGGCCCAGTGGTCGTCGACACCGTGATCTTCTTCAGGTACCGGCCCTTCGACGACGACGGCTTGAGCCGCAGCACCTCGTCGATCGCGGCGCCGTAGTTCTCCGCCAGGCTCTTCTCGTCGAACGACGCCTTGCCGATGACGAAGTGCAGATTGGCCTGCTTGTCCACTCGGAAGTTGATCTTGCCGCCCTTGATGTCGGACACGGCCTTGGCGACGTCGGGGGTGACGGTGCCCGTCTTCGGGTTCGGCATCAGGCCGCGCGGGCCCAGGATGCGGGCGATGCGACCGACCTTGGCCATCTGGTCCGGGGTGGCGATCGCCGCGTCGAAGTCCAGGAACCCGCCCTGAATCTTCTCGATCAGGTCGTCGCTGCCGACGATGTCGGCGCCGGCGGCCTGCGCCTGCTCGGCCTTGTCGCCCACGGCGAACACCGCCACCCGGGCCGTCTTGCCGGTGCCGTGCGGCAGGTTGACCGTGCCGCGGACCATCTGGTCGGCCTTGCGCGGGTCGACACCGAGCCGGATCGCCACCTCGACGGTCGCGTCCTGCTTGGTCGACGAGGTCTCCTTGGCGAGCTTGGCCGCCTGCAGCGGGGTGTACAGGTTGCTGCGGTCCACCTTCTCGGCGGCGGCGCGGAATGCCTTGCTGTTCTTGCTCATTGATTCATCCAATCCGATGTTGGGGTCGTGGTTGTCGGCGGGCCGAAGCTGGCCCTCCCACGGCTTGACTTGCTATTCGACGGTGATGCCCATCGACCGCGCGGTGCCGGCGATGATCTTCGCGGCGGCGTCGATGTCGTTGGCGTTGAGGTCGGCCTTCTTCGTCTCGGCGATCTCGCGAACCTGATCCCAGCTGACCTTGGCGACCTTGGTCTTGTGCGGCTCCGCGGAGCCCTTGCCCACGCCGGCTGCCTTGAGCAGCAGCTTGGCGGCCGGCGGTGTCTTGAGCGCGAAGGTGAAGCTGCGGTCCTCGTAGACCGTGATCTCCACCGGGATCACGTTGCCGCGCTGGTTTTCCGTGGCGGCGTTGTAGGCCTTGCAGAACTCCATGATGTTCACGCCGTGCTGGCCGAGGGCGGGCCCGACGGGCGGGGCGGGGTTGGCCTGCCCGGCCTGGATCTGGAGCTTGATCAGCCCGACGACTTTCTTCTTCGGGGCCATGAGATGTTGCGGTTCCTTCTCTTGGGGGTTAAGGGGGACTAGATCTTGGAGACTTGGCTGAAGGTCAGCTCGACGGGGGTTTCGCGGCCGAAGATCGACACCAGCACCTTGAGCTTCTGCTGTTCGGCGTTGACCTCGTTGATGGTGGCGGGCAGCGTGGCGAACGGTCCGTCCATCACCGTCACCGACTCGCCGACCTCGTAGTCGACCTCGACGGTCGGACGTTCCAGGCCGCCCGCCTCGGCGACGGCCGCGGTGCTGGCCGCGCCCTTGGCGGCCTTCTTCGCCGCCCCCCGCGGCAGCAGGAACTTCACCACGTCGTCGAGGGCCAGCGCCGACGGGCGCGACGTCGCGCCGACGAAGCCGGTGACCCCCGGGGTGTTGCGCACCGCGGACCACGAATCGTCGGTCAGGTCCATGCGCACCAGGATGTAGCCGGGCAGCACCTTGCGGTTGACCTGCTTGCGCTGGCCGTTCTTGATCTCGGTGACCTCTTCGGTGGGCACCTCGACCTGGAAGATGTAGTCGCCGACGTCCAGGTTCTGCACGCGCGTTTCCAGGTTGGCCTTCACCTTGTTCTCGTATCCCGCGTACGAGTGGATGACGTACCAGTCGCCGGGCTTGCTGCGCAGCTCCGCCTTGAGCGCGGCGGCGGGATCGACCTCCTCGGCCGGTTCCGCCTGCTCGGCCGGTTCCGCCTGCACCGCGATCTCGGTGGTCTCCGGGGTCTCTGAGGTTTCAGTGACCTCTTGCACGTCGACCGCTTCACCCGCGGACGTGTCACCGTCGAAGGTAGTCACGGTTTTCAGTCCTCTCTATCACTGTCAAAGCTCAGCCGAACACCAGCAGCACGAGCTTGGCCAGGCCGAAGTCCGCCAGGCCGACCAGCGCCACCATGAAGGCGAGAAACGCGAGCACCACCGAGGTGTAGGTGAGCATCTGCTTGCGGTTCGGCCAGATCACCTTCCGCATCTCCGCAACCACCTGCTTGAGGTAGTTGTAGACGAACACGAACGGGTTGGCCGAGCGGTCGCCGGGCTTCCGCGGCTTCTTGCCGGCCTTGGCCTTCCTGGCGGCGCGACCCTTCTTGCCCTTGTCCTCCTCGGCGGCCTCGACCTCGTCCGGCGACTCCGCCTCGACGTCGTCGTCGGCCTCGGCCACGCGCAGCCGCGACCGCTTGCCTGTCGGCCGCGCCGGCTTGGTCACCAGGGCCGTCCGACCGCCGCTGTCGCGGCTCTCCTCGGTGTCGCCGCCGTCGCGTGCGGCGTCGTTGGCTGCGTCGCCCTCGTCGCTCACCGCATGCTCCTTTGTTTGCTAGTGTCCCGCGAGCCGTCCCACTGTGGATCGTGCACTTCTTCTAGTGTCCACCATGGCACCACCTCGATGGTCCGTCTCTGCAGGGGCGACAGGACTTGAACCTGCAACCTGCGGTTTTGGAGACCGCTGCTCTGCCAGTTGAGCTACGCCCCTTCGCGGTTGGCAGGCCAACCTGCGCTTACCTGCCGGGGCTTACATGACACGCGCGCTCCCCGATTGTTTCGAATCCCGGAAAGCGCGCTGATGCTGGGAAAACCCCGAGGTTCGAGTGTACTCGATACCCCTCGAGGGCAGAAATCCCGACGCTGATCACGACGTCCTGATGACCTGCCCCGACTCTTTGTCCCACTTGAGCCTGGCGGATTCTTCGCCCTGCTGGCCCATCAGCGTGGTGTAGGACTCCAGCACGAGTTCGCCGACGTCGTTGTGGCAGATGTTCTTCGTGACGACGATGTCAGCGCCGAAGCGCTCGCTCACCGAGTGGATGTCCATCCGGGCCCACAGCTTGTCGCCGGCCAGCACCGGCTTGTGGAAGAGGAACTGCTGGTCGACCTGGACGATCTGCATCGTTTCCATGCCCACGTCAACGTTCCGGAAGAAATCCAGCTGCACGTACTTGGCGAGGATCGTCACGAACGTCAGCGGCGCGACTATCGCGTCGTAGCCGAGCTCGGCGGCAGCGTCCTCGTCGAAATAGGCGGGATGGTCACATTTGATGGCGCGGGCGAACTCGCGGAGCTGTTCGCGGCCCACGACGAAGTAGTCCGGGTACCGCCAGATCATCCCGCGGATGTCGGTTTTCAAAGCCATAAAAGCAAGCCCCCGCCTACGCCAGTTTTGCCGACGCGATCGCCCGTCCGAAAATCTTCTTGCCGCCGGTGGTCGCCGTCAGCGCGATGGTCACCGACTTGCTGTCGGGATCGACCGACTTCACCCGTCCGCTGAACACCAGCTCGGCGCCCTTGCCGTCGTTCGGAACCGGCACCACGGCGGTGAACCGCACGTTGTACTCGGTCACCGCGCCGGGGTCGCCGACCCACGAGGTGACGTAGCCGCCGCCCAGCCCCATGGTCAGCATGCCGTGGGCGATCGCGGTATCCAGCCCGACCACCTTGGCGATCTCGTCGTCCCAGTGGATCGGGTTCAGGTCGCCGGACACCCCCGCGTAGTTCACCAGATCCTGACGGGTCAGCGGATAAGTCTTCTCCGGCAGCTTGTCGCCCACCTTGACCGAACTGAACTCACGCAGTGGCATCAGAAAATCCCTTTTCTCCATCCTCGCCGGCACGGCCCGCCAGGGTCGTGTAGGTCTCCTGTACAACGTCACCGGACTCGTCGGTGATGATGTTCTTGGTCACGATGATCTGGGTGCCGTGCGACTCACGCATCGAGTCCACCCACACGTCGCAGTACAGCTTGTCGCCCGCCACGATCGGCTTCATAAACTTCAGCACCTGGTCGACCTGGACGATCTTCGCGTCCTCGACGGCTATCTTGGCGTGCTTGAAGAACGCCGACTGCGCCTGGTAGCCGAACACGCAGATGAACGTCAGCGGGGCCAGCAGACCCTTGTTGCCCAGCTCGGCCGCCGCGTCCTCCTCGAAGAAGTAAGGGTCGTCGTTTTGCACGGCCACCGCGTACTCGCGGATCTTCTCCCGTTCCACCTCGTAATGGTCGGGATAGCGATAGTGCATCCCGACGATGTTCGCGCTCAACGACACGGCTTTTGAACCTACCTAGTCGGTCTCGATAACTGCCGGCGGGACGCGCCTAGCGGGTCTCCCGGTGCGGCTGGTGCTTGCCGCAATTCGGGCAGAACTTCTTCAGCTCCATCCGGTCGGGGTCGTTGCGGCGATTCTTCTTGGTGATGTAGTTACGGTGCTTGCACACCTCGCATGCCAAGGTGATCTTCGGCCGCACGTCGGTACTGGAAGCCATGTCCGTTCTCTCTGCTCTGTAAAACTCACGTTGTTGTGCTGTAGCGATGGCCGGACTCGAACCGGCGACCTAACGATTATGAGTCGTTCGCTCTAACCGACTGAGCTACATCGCCTCTGCTACGCGCCGCCTGCCAGCTCGGCGTCCGCCGAGCCCCCTAACGGAATCGAACCGTTGACCTTTTCCTTACCATGGAAACGCTCTACCGACTGAGCTAAGGGGGCCGTTCAGCCAAGCGACAGTCGTGCCGCGGGCCTAAAAGAGGGTACAACCTGGCGCACAACGTCACCAAACCACGGAGTGACCCGGGGCGGCTCCGCTCCTCGACTAGTTTTCGTCATGGCGGGGTTGCCACGCGCTGAGATCGCTGAACTCGTCGTACTCGTCACCTTGCTCGTCCGCCGCGTCCGACTCGCCCACCAACGTCCGCAACGCGAGATGTACGGCCTCGCGCGTGTCGGCCACATGAAACCGACGAATTATTTCTTGGACCAGATCGTCGTCGATCTCGATCTCGACCCTCTTCTTCATGGGCCAACAATACCCATCAGGCAGGGGCCCAACCGATGCGCGACGGCCCCCCGGCAAACTGGGGCCCGGCTACGCCGCGCTCGCGATCGCACCCGACCCGACGGTGCCGACCCGCATCGCCCGGCTACGCCGCGCTCGCGATCGGCACCCGACCCGACGGTGCCGACCCGCATCGCCCGGCTACGCCGCGCTCGCGATCGGCACTAGTCTGGTCGGGTGCCTGAGGACCGGCTGTACTTCCGCCAGCTGCTGTCCGGTCGCGATTTCGCCGCCGGCGACATGTTCGCGACGCAGATGCGCAACTTTTCCTATCTCATCGGGGACCGGCAAACCGGGGACTGCCTCGTGGTCGATCCCGCCTACGCCGCCGGCGATCTGCTCGACGCGCTCGAGGCCGACGGCATGCACCTGTCCGGGGTGCTGGTGACGCATCATCACCCCGACCACGTGGGCGGTTCGATGATGGGCTTCCAGCTGAAGGGCCTGGCGGAGTTGCTCGAGCGAGCACCCGTGCCCGTCCATGTGAACACGCATGAGGCCCTTTGGGTTTCGCGGGTCACCGGAATCGGCATGGGTGATCTCACCACCCATGAAGGCCACGACAAGGTCAGCGTCGGGGACATCGAAATCGAGCTGCTGCACACCCCCGGCCATACGCCGGGCAGCCAGTGCTTCCTGCTGGGGGACCGCCTGGTGGCCGGTGACACGCTGTTTCTCGACGGCTGCGGACGCACCGATTTCCCCGGTGGCGACTCCGATGAGATGTATCGCAGCCTGCAGCGGCTCGCCGCGCTGCCGGGTGACCCGACCGTGTTTCCCGGACATTGGTATTCGGCCGAGCCGAGCGCTTCGCTATCGGAGGTCAAGCGCTCGAACTACGTGTATCGCGCCGCCGATCTCGATCAGTGGCGAATGTTGATGGGCGGCTAAGCGACTCGGCGGCCATTTCCGCTCAGTTACCGCTGAATAGTCCCGGGTCGGCGACAAGCGCCGCACGCCTTTAGTATCGGGCCAGCGAATCTCTGCGGAAGCCCGCTGTGATATGAGCGGAAGGGTGGGTCTCATGGGGTGGATCCAGAGCGCCTGGCAGGGGGTCACCCATGTTGGGTCCGACACCTGGTTGGCGTGGGCGGCGTGGGCCGCGATTTTGCTGGGTGTCGTCACGCTGATCTTCATCAGCCGGCAACTCGGACTCAATCGCCGGCTGGCCGCCGAGCGAACGAGGCCCCAAGTCGCGATGTTCATGGAGCCGCATCCCGCCGACTGGCACGTGATCGAACTCGTCGTCCGAAATTTCGGGCAGACCGCGGCGTATGACATCCGGTTCGCGTTTCCCAACCCGCCGACGGTGGCCGAATACGAGAACGCCGCCGACGGCTACGCCGACGTCGTCGAACTGCAGCTTCCGCGCGAGTTGCCGGTGCTGGCGCCCGGCCAGGAATGGCGCATGGTGTGGGACTCGGCGCTGGATCGCGCCGAGATCGGAACGGGCATCGAGTCGCGCTTCACCGGGTCGGTGATCTATCACGACCGTCCCGACAAGCCGCGCGGCTGGCGGTTCTGGCAGGGCGACCGGCCCGTGCTGCAGACCAACGTGGTGCTGGACTGGGACGCGCTGCCGCCCGTTCAGCGCATCGAGTTGATGACCACCCACGACTTGGCGAAGCGGGAAAAGCAGAAGCTGGAGCTGTTGCGGGGGCTGCTCACCTACTTCCACTACGCGAGCAAGGAAACGCGCCCCGATGTGTTCCGCAGCGAGATCGAACGGATCAACGGCGCCGTGCAGGAGACGCAGGACCGGTGGCGCACCCGGCTGCTCGACCAGCCCACCGACGTCAGCCTGCGCTGGGGCAACGCCGAAGCCGACCTGGCCAAGCACCGCAGCCAGCACGTCTGACCCAGGATCGAAGGAGCAACTATGAGCGGCCCGGTCGCCTACACCCTGAAGGACTCGATCGCGGTCATCAGGATGGACGACGGCAAGGTCAACGCGTTGGGCCCGACGATGCAGCAGGCCCTGGGCGAGGCGATCGACCGGGCCGACAGCGACAACGCCGGTGCGTTGGTGATCACCGGCAACGAGCGGGTTTTCAGCGGCGGATTCGACCTGAAGATCCTCACCTCCGGCGAGGTGCAACCCGCGATCGACATGCTGCGGGGCGGCTTCGAGCTGGCTTACCGGCTGTTGTCCCATCCCAAACCGGTGGTGATGGCCTGTACCGGCCACGCCATCGCGATGGGGGCGTTCCTGTTGTCGTCGGGCGACCACCGGGTGGCCGCGCACGCCTACAACATCCAGGCCAACGAGGTGGCGATCGGGATGGTGATCCCGTACGCGGCGCTGGAAATCATGAAGCTGCGCCTGACGCAGTCGGCGTACCAGCAGGCCGTCGGGCTGGCCAAGACGTTCTTCGGTGAAACCGCGCTTGCCGCAGGCTTTGTCGACGAGATCGTGTTGCCCGAGATGGTCGTCGACCGCGCCGAGGAGGCCGCGCGCGAATTCGCCGGCCTGCACCAGCACGCCCACGCCGCGACCAAGCTGCGCGCCCGGGCCGACGCGCTGAAGGCGATCCGTGCCGGAATCGACGGGCTGGAGGCCGAGTTCGGTCGCTGATCGTGCGAACGCGGTGACCGGGAAAAGTCCCTGGCCACCGCGTTGCTCGCCTCCTCGTGGCCAGTGTGACACGCACGCGGGGTGCGGTCACTTCACCCTTCTGCCGAGACCCATTGGTAGGGGAGGAACTTCCCGTCGAACGTCACGACGACGCGGTCGCCCGACTCGTGCGGCTTCTTCTGCAGGTCGACGCTGAAGTTGATCGCGCTCATGATGCCGTCGCCGAACTGCTCGTGGATCAGTTCCTTGATGGCGCCGCCGTACACCTGCAGCGCTTCGTAGAAGCGGTAGATGGTCGGATCCGTCGGGACGGCCGTCGGCAGGCCACCGCGCATGGGCGGCGCCGCCAGCACGGGCACCGCCGACTCGTCGAGGCCGAGCATCTCGACGAGAACCTTGCCGAGCTCGGCGGGTACCGGGTGCTGACCCAGCAACGCCGACGTGGTCCACAGCACCGGCCTGCCGATCGCGTCGGCCAACTCCTGCCAGGTCAGCCCTTTCGCCAGCCGTGCGACGACGATCTGTTCGGTGAGTTCGTTTCTCGTCATGCGAACAGCATGGCACCGCCGGGCCGTCGGCGCCGGGCGCGGGCCTCACGCCGGTTTCGTCGCCGTGACCAGGCGCGTCGAAAACCACGGACCGCCGTACCACATCCGCCATCCGACGTTGCGGCGCTTCACGTTTCGCCATCCCATCTCCCGCAGCCGGGCGGCGTGCTGCCGGGTCTCCCACAGGTCGGCGATGGCGAGCCGACCACCCGGCCGCAGCACGCGAGCCGCTTCGATCAGCGCCTGCCGCCGGCCGGCGCGGGTCGGGATGTTGTGGATGGCGAGGTTGCTGACGACCACGTCCACGCTCTCGTCGGCCAGCGGCAGGGCCGTCATGTCGGCGGTGCGCACCTCGATGCGGCCGGCAACGTTCTCCAGCGCCGCGTTGGCCAGCGTGGCGTCCCGGGAGTTGCCGGTCTGGTCGGCGTGCCAGAGGTCGACACCGATCGCGCGGCCCCGCGGCAACCGCTTGGCCGCGGCCAGCAACACCGCGCCGCGTCCGCAGCCCATGTCGAGCACCGTTTCGTCACCGCGCAGCCGCAGCTCGTCGAGCACCCGGTCCCACACGACGAACTTGCCCGAGCGCGTCGCATAGACGTAGGACGCCAGCGCGGTCAGCAGCGCAATGGCCCATCCCGCGGTCAGCGCGGCCGTCACCCGCCTGCCGCGCGCCCAGCTGAGCCCGGCCCACGCCGCCAGGGCGGCCGCCTGGGCGACGATGCCGATCGCCTGCCCGCGTGCCGAGATGGTCTTGAACGAGCCGTCGGTCCCGTAGTCGCCGCGGTGATCATGCACGGAGGTCACCACCCTCCGTGATGCACGACCTCGGAAAACGGCCGCCGATCCGGCTTGCGGATCGGGGCGAGCGGACGGTCGGCGGGATAGCCGATCCCCAGCAGGAAAGCGACCTGGTGGCCGTCGGGCACACCCAGGATGGCGCGCGCCTTCTCCTGGTCCCCCACCGAGGAATGGCCCGTCCCGATGCCCAAGTCGGTCGCGGCGATCATCATCGCCATCGTGGCCTGGCCGACGTCGTAGTTGTCGGTGACGAGCCGGCGCTCATCCGGCGGCACCGGCACCACGATCGCGATCGCGGCCGCGGCCGCGGCGATGTGGCCGGCGCCTCGCCAGACCGTCGACAGCTCTTGAAGCTGGGCCCGGTCGGTGACGATCACAAAGTCCCACGGCTGCCGGTTTTTCGCCGACGGCGCCCGCCAGCCGGCCTCGGCGATGCGGTCGAGGTCGGCCTCGGGCACCGGCTCCGGCTGGTATTGCCGCACATTGCGCCGCGCACAGATCGCGTCCCACGCTTCCATATGTTCGCCCCGTTCCTTTGTTTTCTGCCCATGCTGCCACCACCACCGAACGGCATGTCGGCGCGGAATCATCCCCGCCTGTCGGTGCGGCGTTCTATGGTGGCAGCGCAATGGCCCTCCATCTCCACCGTGCCGAACGCACCGACCTACTCGCCGCCGGTCTCGGCGCGCTGTTGGCCAACCCGCTCGCCGACCCGTTCGCCGAGGAGCTGGTGCTGGTCCCGGCGCGCGGCGTGGAACGCTGGCTCAGCCAGCGGCTCTCACACGTCCTGGGCCGCCGGCCCGGCGCCGGCGACGGGGTGTGTGCGGGGGTGGCGTTCCGCAGCCCGGCCTCGTTGATCGCCGAAATCACCGGCACGGCCGACGAGGATCCCTGGTCGCCGGAGGCGATGACGTGGCCGCTGCTGGAGGTCATCGACTGCAGCCTCGACGAGCCGTGGTGTGCAACGCTGGCAACGCATTTGGGTCACGGCCTGGGCGATCTGGAAGCCGAGTTGCGCCGCGGGCGGCGCTACTCGGTGGCCCGCCGGCTGGCCGGGCTGTTCGCCTCCTACGCCCGGCAGCGCCCGCACCTGCTGGCCGACTGGCTGGACGGCCGGGAGGGCGGCCTCGACGCCGACCTGGACTGGCAGCCGCAGCTGTGGCGCGCGCTGGTCGAACGCGTCGACGCCGATCCACCGCATGTCCGGCACGAGAAGACCGTGACCCGGCTGCGCGAGGGCCCGACCGAGCTGCCGTCGCGGCTGTCGCTGTTCGGGCACACCCGGCTGGCCCGGACCGAGGTGGAACTGCTCGACGCGCTGGCCACCCACCACGATCTGCACCTGTGGCTGCCGCACCCCAGCGACGACCTGTGGCAGGCGCTCGCCAATCTGCACGGCGCGGTCCCCCGCGACGAGGACGGCAGCCGCCACGCCGCCCGTCATCCGTTGCTGGAAACCCTCGGCCGCGACCTGCGCGAGCTGCAACGCATGCTGCCCGCCCACCCCGCCAGCGACGAATACCTCACGCGCGCAAGCACTCCCGGCACGCTGCTGGGCTGGCTGCAATCGGACATCGCCGCCAACGCGGTGCGGCCCGAAGGACGCGCGCTCGCGCCCGGCGACCGCTCGGTGCAGGTGCACAGCTGTCACGGGCCGGCCCGCCAGATCGACGTGCTGCGCGAGGTTCTGCTCGGCCTGCTGCAGGACGACCCGACGCTGGAGCCGCGCGACATCGTGGTGATGTGCCCCGACATCGAGACCTACGCCTCGTTGATCGTCGCCGGGTTCGGGCTCGGCGAGACCGCGGGCGACAGCCATCCGGCGCACCAGCTGCGGGTTCGCCTGGCCGACCGGGCGCTCACGCAGACCAACCCGCTGCTCGCGGTGGCGGCCGAATTGCTTTCGCTGGCCGGAACCCGCGCCACCGCCAGCCAGGTGCTCAACCTCGCGCAGGCCGCCCCGATCCGGTCCCGCTTCCGGTTCAGCGACGACGACCTGGAGGCGATCACCGACTGGGTCCGGGAGGCCAACATCCGATGGGGCTTCGACAAGGAGGATCGCGCGCCGTACGGGCTGGACCACATCGTCCACAACACCTGGCGCTTCGGCCTGGACCGCATCCTCACCGGCGTGGCGATGTCCGACGACTCGCAGGCCTGGCTGGACACCGCGCTGCCGCTCGACGACGTCGGCAGCGACAAGGTGCAACTGGCCGGGCGGCTGGCCGAATACGTGGCCCGGCTGCACGGCGTCGTCCAAAATCTCGGCGGTGCAAAGCCTTTGACCGAATGGCTGTCGACGTTGGCGGAGGGCGTCGCGGGATTGACCCACTCCGACGACGCCTGGCAGGAGGCGCAGCTGCAGCGGGAGTTCGCCAAGGTCGTCGAGCAGGCCGACGCGCACAGCTCCACGCCGCTGCGGCTGCCCGACGTGCGGGCGCTGCTTTCCGCCCACCTGGCGGGGCGGCCCACCCGCGCGAATTTCCGCACGGGGACGCTCACGGTGTGCACGATGGTGCCCATGCGCTCGGTGCCGCACCGGGTGGTGTGCCTGGTCGGCCTGGACGACGGCGTGTTCCCGCGCCTGCTGGTCGCAGACGGTGACGACGCGCTGGCGCGCCACCCGATGACCGGGGACCGCGACGTCCGTTCGGAGGACCGGCAATTGCTGCTCGACGCGGTGTGCGCGGCCACCGAGACGCTGGTGATCACCTACACCGGCGCCGACCCGTACGCCGGCTACCCGCGCCCGCCCGCGGTGCCGCTCGACGAGTTGCTCGATGCGCTGGACCAGACGACGCCGGGCCCGGTGCGCTCCCACGTGGTCACCGAGCACCCGTTGCAGCCGTTCGACCGCCGCAACGTCACCCCGGGCTTCGTGGTGCCCGGCAAGCCGTTCACCTTCGACCCGACCGCGCTGGCCGCCGCCCGGGCCGCAACCGGGAAGCGTTGCCCCCCAGCGCCTTTCATCACCGACCTGCTGCCGCCGCCGCCCAAGACGGACGTGGCCCTCGCCGATCTGCTCGACTTCTTCAAAGACCCGGTCAAGGGCTTCTTCCGCGCGCTGGATTGCACACTGCCGTGGGACGTCGACGAGATCAGCGACGCGATGCCGGTGGAGATCGACGCCCTGGAGGCCTGGGCCGTCGGCGACCGGATGCTGCACGACATGCTCGGCGGCATGCACCCGGACACCGCCGCCAACGCCGAGTGGCGCCGCGGGACGCTGCCGCCCGGGCGGCTCGGCGTGCGCAAGGCGAAGGACATCCGCGACCGCGCACGCGAACTCGCGCTGACCGCGCTGCGGCACCGCACCGTCGACGGCGAAGCGCACGACCTGGCGATCGACCTCGGCGCCGGTCGGCGGCTCACCGGCACGGTCACCCCGGTGTTCGCCGAGCGGACGGTGTCGGTGAGCTACTCGAAGCTGGCGCCCAAGCATGTGCTGGCATCGTGGATCTGCTTGGTCGCGCTGGCCGCCGGAATGCCCGGCCACCCCTGGACGGCGCTGTGCATCGGCCGCGGCCAGAGCCAAAACCGAATCGCACAACGGGTTTTCGCGCCGCCGCCGGATCCGCTCACGGTGTTGCAGGGCTTGGTGGCGCTGTACGACGCGGGCCGCCGCGAGCCGCTGCCGCTGCCGCTGAAAACCTCGTATGCCTGGGCCGAGGCCCGCCGGAACGGCGAGGACCCGCGCGCGGCCGCGCAGGCCAGGTGGGCGGGCAGCAAGTTCAGTCCCGGTGACGACGCCGACCGTGCGCACGTGCGGGTCTGGGGGGAACGCGCACCGCTGTCCGTGCTGTTGCGGCCACCCCGACCGGGCGAGGAAATGCCCGGGGAGGACACCCGGTTGGGCGCGCTGGCCGCACGGCTGTGGTCGCCGGTGCTGGCGGCCGAGGGACACCTGGGCTGATGGATCGCTTCGACCTCCTGGGCCCGCTGCCCCGACACGGCTCGACCACCGTGCTGGAAGCCAGCGCCGGCACCGGTAAGACGTTCGCGCTGGCCGGTCTGGTCACCCGGTTTCTCGCCGAGACCGGCGTGACGCTCGGCGAGATGCTGCTGATCACGTTCAACCGCAACGCAAGTCGGGAGTTGCGCGAGCGCGTCCGCGGTCAGATCGTCGCCGCGGTGGCGGCGCTGGAGGGCCGCGCCCCGGCCGGCTCCGAGTTGGTCGAGCACTTGCTGCGCGGCAGCGCCGAGGAACGCCGTTGCCGACGGGCCAGGCTGCGGGATGCGCTGGCGAATTTCGACGCGGCCACCATCGCCACGACGCACGAGTTCTGCGGGTCGGTGCTGCGGTCGCTGGGCGTGGCAGGCGACACCGGCTCCGACGTCAGGCTGGAGGAAGACCTCGACGACCTGGTCACCGAGATCGTCGACGACCGCTACCTCGCCCGGTTCGGGCGAGAAGAAGGCGACCCGGTGTTGAGCTACCGGCAGGCACTCGAACTGTCCCGCGCCGTCGTCAACGACCCCTGCGCCGACTGGCGGCCGCTGGACCCCGACCCGGACAGCGAGGCCGGGGTGCGGTTGCGCTTCGCCGCGGCGGTCCGCGAGGAACTCGAGCACCGCAAGCGCCGGCTACGCATCCTCGGCTTCAACGACCTCCTCACCCGGCTCGCCAAAGCCCTTGAGCAGGAAGGCTCCCCGGCCCGCGAGCGAATGCGGGGTCGCTGGCGGATCGTGATGGTGGACGAGTTCCAGGACACGGACCCCATCCAGTGGCGAGTGCTCAACTGCGCGTTCAGCGGCCACTCGACGCTGGTTCTGATCGGCGATCCGAAACAGGCCATCTACGGTTTCCGCGGCGGCGACATCTTCACCTACCTGGAGGCGGCCCGCAGCGCCGATGCCCGGTACACGCTGAGCGTCAACTGGCGCAGCGACAGCGCGTTGGTCTCGCGGCTGCAGACGGTCCTGCGGGGCGCGGCGCTGGGCCATCCCGAGATCGTCGTACGCGACATCAAGGCCCACCACGACGGACATCGACTGGCCGGTGCGCCGCACAATGCGCCGTTTCGGCTGCGCGTGGTAAAGCGGGCCGGGCTCGGCTTCGCCGGCACCGACACCATCCCGATCGGGGTGCTGCGGCGCCACATCCCCGCCGACCTGGCCGCCGATATCGGGGCGCTGCTGGCGAGCGGTGCCACCCATGACGGCTCCGCGGTCGGCGCCGGTGACATCGCGGTGATCGTCGAACGGCACGAGGAAGCGCGGGCATGCCGTGACGCGTTGGCGGCGGCCGGCATCGCGGCGATCTACACCGGTGACACGGACGTGTTCGAATCCCAGGCCGCCAAAGACTGGCTGTGCCTGCTGGAAGCGTTCGACGCACCGCACCGCAGCGGGCTGGTCCGCGCCGCAGCCTGCACCATGTTCTTCGGCGCCACCGCCGAAACCCTTGCCGCCGAAGGGGATGTGCTCACCGACCGGGTCGCGGACACGCTGCGGGAGTGGGCGAACTACGCGCGGCAGCGCGGCATCGCGGCGGTGTTCGAGGCCGCGCAGCTGGGCGGCATGGGTCGTCGGGTGCTCTCGCAGTACGGCGGCGAGCGGCACATGACCGACCTGGCGCACATCGCGCAACTGCTGCACGACACCGCCCATCGCGAGCACTACGGCCTGCCGTCGTTGCGCGATTGGCTGCGCCGTCAATGCGACCGCCGCAACGGCGCCACCGAACACAACCGCCGCCTGGACAGCGATGCCGCCGCCGTGCAGATCATGACGGTCTATGTGGCCAAGGGCCTGCAGTTCCCCATCGTGTACCTGCCGTTCGCGTTCAACCGCAACATCCGCAAAGACGACATCCTGCTCTATCACGACGAGGACGAACGGCGCTGCTTCTACCTCGGCGCCAAGAACGACCGCGACCGTCGCCGCGCCGACGAATTGCACCGAACCGAAGAGGCCCGCAACAACATTCGGGTCACGTATGTGGCGCTGACCCGCGCCGAGTCGCAGGTGGTCGCCTGGTGGGCGCCGTCGTGGGACGAGCGCAACGGCGGCCTGTCGCGGCTGTTGCGCGGCCGCGGCGCGGACGAGGCCGGGGTGCCCGACAGGTGCGACGCGGCCACCCTCACCGACGAGGACGCCTGGGCGGTGTTCAAGGGATGGGAGGACGCCGGCGGGCCCGCGGTGGAGGAATCGGCCGTCGTCGCCCCCGCCGCGGTCGAAACAATTAGCGAATCGGCCGATTTCGGCGTGCGGCACTTTCATCGGGCGATCGACACCCGGTGGCGGCGGACCTCGTACTCGGCGCTGGTCCGCGGCATGGAAACGGGCGGCGAGGCGGCCGGGGTGGAAAGCGAGCCGGAGGTCGGCACGCGCGACGACGAGGTGGACACCGCAGTCACGACACCCAGCCCCGACGCGACGGTCGTCTCGCCGATGGCGGCGCTGCCGGCGGGCGCGGCGTTCGGCTCGTTGGTGCACGCGGTGCTCGAGACCGCCGACCCGGGCGCCGCCGACCTGGCCGCCGAGCTCGAAGAGCAGGTGCGGCGCGCCCTGGCGTGGTGGCCGGTCGGCGTCACCGCGCCCGAGCTGGCCGTCGCGCTGGTCCCGATGTTCGACACGCCGTTGGGACCGCTCGCGCCCGGCATGACGCTGCGCCGGATCGGCCTGCGGGATCGCCTGCGGGAACTGGACTTCGAGATCCCGCTGGCCGGCGGCGACGTGCGCGGGGCCGCCCCGGACGTGTCGCTGTCCGACGTGGGCCGGTTGCTGCGGGCGCAGCTGCCTTCGGGTGACCCGCTGGCCGCATACGCCGAGCGGCTGACATCGCCCGGAATGGGCGGCCAGCCGCTGCGCGGATATCTGGCCGGGTCGATCGACGCGGTGCTGCGCTTGCCCGACCGGCGCTTCCTCGTGGTGGACTACAAGACCAATTATCTCGGCGACACGGCGGCCGATTACTGCCGCGACCGGTTGACCGAGGCCATGCTGCATTCGGATTATCCGCTGCAGGCCATGTTGTACACCGTTGTGCTGCACCGGTTCCTGCGGTGGCGGCTGCCCGAGTATGACCCGGCGCGGCATCTCGGCGGGGTGCTCTATCTGTTCGTGCGCGGCATGTGCGGTTCCGGCACGCCGGTGATCGACGGCCGGCCGTGCGGGGTGTTCAGCTGGCGGCCGCCGGCGCCGTTGGTGGTGGCGATCTCGGATCTGCTCGACGAGGGAGGGCGAGTGGCATGACGGTCTCCGAGGTCGAGGTCGCCGTGGGAGCCGCCGGCGTGCTGCTGGCGTTCAACGAGGCGGGCGTGCTGGACCTCGCGGATGTGCATGTGGCCGAACGGGTTTGCGAGTTGGGGCGGGAGCCCGACGAGCGGGTGGCACTGGCGGTGGCACTGCTGGTGCGCGCGCTGCGGGGCGGTTCGGTGTGCGTCGACCTGGCGACGATCGCGGAGGCTGTCGGCCCGGATGCGCTGCCGTGGCCCGAGCCGGTGCGGTGGCAGACCGCCGTGCGGGCGAGCGTGCTGCTGCGCGACCCGCCGGTGCTGCGCCTCTACGACGAGCGGTTGCTCTACCTGGACAGGTATTGGCGCGAGGAAAAGCAGGTGTGCGACGACCTGCTCGCCCTGCTGGCGGCGAGGCCGGCGACCACGGCGCCCGTCCCGGGGCGGCTTTTCCCGCCGGACTACCAGGAGCAGCGCAAGGCCGCGGAAATCGCTCTCTCACAGGGTGTTACGGTGCTCACGGGCGGTCCCGGCACCGGCAAGACGACAACGGTCGCGCGCCTGCTCGCGCTGGTGGCCGAGCAGGCGGAGCTCGCCGGATCGGCCCGGCCGCGGATCGCGTTGGCGGCGCCGACGGGCAAGGCGGCGGCCCGGCTGGCCGAGGCCGTGCAGCTGGAGGTGGCCCGGCTCGACGCGGCCGACCGCGCGCGGCTGGACGGGCTGGAGGCGATGACGCTGCACCGGCTGCTGGGCCGCAGGCCGGGCTCGTCCTCGCGGTTTCGGCACGATCGCGCAAATCGGTTGCCGCACGACGTGATCGTGGTCGACGAGACGTCGATGGTGTCGTTGACGATGATGGCGCGGCTGCTCGAAGCGGTACGCCCCGGCACCCGGCTGGTTCTGGTCGGCGACGCCGACCAGTTGGCGTCGGTGGAAGCCGGCGCCGTGCTGGCCGACCTGGTGGACGGCCTGTCGGCGCGCGCGGACGTGCGGGTGGCGGCGTTGCACACATCGCACCGCTTCGGGAAGTCGATCGGTGCCCTGGCCGAGGCGATTCGGGTCGGCGACACCGAGGCCGCCTTGAGGCTGCTGCGGTCCGGCGATGAACACATCGAGTTCGTCGAGGCGGAGGACCCGACCGATCGGCTGCGCTCGGTCCTGATGCCGCACGCGCTTCGGCTTCGGCAGGCGGCGCTGTTGGGGGCGGTCGACGAGGCCGTGGCGGCGTTGGACGAGCACCGGCTGCTGTGCGCGCACCGCAAGGGGCCGTTCGGGGTGCGGCACTGGAACCGGCAGGCGGAGATCTGGCTCTCCGAAGAAACCGGCCAGCCATCGTGGTCGGAGTGGTACCCGGGGCGGCCGCTGCTGGTGACGGCCAACGACTACGGGCTGCGGGTGTACAACGGCGACACCGGCGTGACGGTCGCCGGCCCCGAGGGGCTGCGCGCCGTCATCGCCAGTGCCGCAGGGCCGCTGGACTTTTCGACGAGCCGTCTGTCCGACGTCGAGACCATGCACGCGATGACCATCCACAAGAGCCAGGGCAGCCAGGCCGCCGAGGTGACCGTCCTCATGCCACCGGAGGATTCGCGGCTGCTGACCCGGGAGCTGTTCTACACCGCGGTGACCCGCGCCAAGGCCAAGGTGCGGGTCGTCGGATCCGAGGCGTCGGTGCGCGCCGCGATCGGGCGGCGGGCGCTGCGCGCGAGCGGCCTGCGGCAGCGGTTGCAGATGTCTGATGCCGCCGAGCGTGGGGCCCAGGTACGAAATCGAGGCCGATCACATACGTAGGCCCCACGCTCGGCGGCCCTAGAATCGCGGTCACCATGGCAGACGAAGAGGGGCCCGCGCCCGTATCCCGGCGGCGACACATCGCGCGCCTCGCGGTGTTCGCCGCCTTCCTGGCCGCGATGTTCTACCTGGTGGCCGTGGCGCGGGTCATCGACATCGACGCGATACGGCGCGCGGTCTCCGCGACCGGGCCGGCGGCGCCCCTGACCTACGTCGCGGTGTCGGCCGTCCTGGGCACGCTGTTCGTGCCCGGCTCGATCCTGGCCGCCGGCAGCGGAATGCTCTTCGGACCGCTCTTGGGCCTCTGCGTGACGCTGGGCGCGACGGTCGGCACCGCCATGGTTGCCAGCCGCATCGGCCGCCGGGCGGGCCGGGACAGCGCGCGGGCCCTGCTGGGGACCCAACGCGCCGACCGCATCGACGGGCTGATCGAACGGCGCGGGCTGTGGGCCGTCGTGGGTCAACGGTTCGTCCCCGGGATCTCCGATGCGCTGGCCTCGTATGCGTTCGGGGCGTTCGGGGTCCCGTTGTGGCAGATGGCCTTTGGCTCCCTGATCGGTTCGGCGCCGCGGGCGTTCGCCTACACCGCGCTGGGCGCCTCCATCAGGCACCTGTCCTCGCCGCTGGCGTATGCGGCGATTGCGGTGTGGTGCGTGAGCGCCATCGTCGGGGCGTTCGCGGCGCGGCGCGGGTTGCGGAAATGGCGCGAGCAGGCCCGCGGCACGCGCTGACGTTCAGCCGGCCGGCGCCGGCGTCGGCACAGTGTGTCGCCTCGCCGGCTAGCTCCCCGTCCGCTGCGCCGCGACGAAGAGGTTCCCCGGCACCTGGTCCTCGACCTCTTTGGCGGCCTTGCGGCCGTAGCCGGCCATCAGCTCGTCGGATGGCGTCACCGTCACGTCCCACCCGTGGCGGCGGAACCAGTCGCCGACGTCCTCGCGCTCCTCGAAGTACCACAGCTCGTCGGTGCGGGGAATCTCGCGGCCGGGGTCTATCTTGGCCATCAGCGCGCGGATCCGCTCCATCCGCTCGCGCCGCCGGGCGCGTAGCTCGGGGTCGAGGAACTTCGGTCCCAGGGCCTCGACGGCGACCCTACTGCCCGCGGCGGTGAGCTCCTGGATGCGTTCGAACAGCAGCTCCTGGGCCGCGGCGGGCAGGTAGGGCATCAGCCCCTCCGCCGACCAGACGCTGGGCGCCGACGGGTCAAATCCCGCCCGCCGCAACGCCTTCGGCCAGTCCTGGCGCAGATCCACCGCGACGGCGGCCCGGTCGCACGCGGGCTGGGCGTCGTGCTCGGTCAGCGTCGCCAGCTTGAACTCCAGCACCAGGGGCTGGTCGAGTTCGTAGACCGTGGTGCCGTCGGGCCAGGGCAGCCGCCACGCCCGCGCGTCCAGGCCCGCCGCCAGGATCACCGCCTGGCGGATGCCCGCCTTGGTCGCGTCGAGGAAGAACTGGTCGAAAAACGCCGTCCGCGAGGCCATGTAGCCGACCATCGCCTGCATCTGCAGCGGCACCGTAGGCTCGGCATCGATGAGCTCGGGAGGCAGCTGGGGGACGGAGTGCCAGCTCCACACCCCGTCGCCGACCGCGTCGAGGAAGACCTGGGCGAACGGATCGGAGATCAGCGGGTTCTCGCTGCGGGTCTCGGCGGCGCGCGCCGAGGCGACGCCCAGCGCCGTCGCCCCCACGCTTTCGGTGATCTCCCAGGTGTCGTTGTCGGTGCGCGCCACGCTCACTCCTTCTCGGCCGCCACGAAGAGCGTCTTGGGCGCGGCGTCTTCGACGCCCGCTGGAGGCCTGCGGTCGTAGCTCGCCATCAACTCCTCGGCCGGGGTCACCGTGACGTCCCAACCGTGCCGCCGCAACCAGTCGCCGACGTCCTCGCGCTCCTCGAAGTACCACAGGTCGTGGACGTCGGGGATGTCCCGTTCGGGCTGGAGCTTGGCGATCAGGTCGCGCACCCGCTGCATGTCCGCGCGCCGCTTTTCGATGGCGGCCTCGTCGAGGAAGTCGGGCCCAGGGGCTTCCACCGCGATCCGGCTGCCCGCGACCCCCAGCGCGTCGACGCGCTCGAACAGCAACTCCTGGGCCGCCGCCGGCAGGAACGGCAGCAGCCCCTCGGCCGACCAGGCGCTCGGCAGCGAGGCGTCAAAACCGGCCTGCCGCAACGCCGCCGGCCAGTCGTGGCGCAGGTCGACGGGCACCGGCACCAGGTTGCAGGTCGGCAACGCGCCGTTTTCCCGCAGCGTCGAGGACTTGAACTCCAGCACCCGGGGCTGGTCGAGTTCGTACACCGTCGTGCCGTCGGGCCAGGGCAGCCGCCACGCCCGCGAGTCCAGGCCCGCCGCGAGGATCACCACCTGGGGCACGCCCGCGCGCGTCGCGTCGAGAAAGAACCGATCGAAAAACGACGTCCGGGCGGCCATGTAGTCGACCATGCCCTGCATCCGCGGCTTCAGGTCGGGTTCGGCCTCGGCGATCTCGGCGGGTAGGTCGGGGGCCGCGAACCAGTTCCACATGCCGTCCCCGGCGGCGTCGAGGAAGACCCGGGCGAACGGGTCGCTGATCAGCGGGTTGTCGCTCTCGGTTTCCGCGGCGCGGGCCGCCGCGACGCCCAGTGCCGTGGCGCCCACGCTCTCCGTGATCTCCCAGGTGTCGTTGTCGGTTCTGGCCACCTCATGTCCTCCAATTCGCTAGCACGACTACCTACCCGACCGTACGCGCGCCAAATGTGAACAAGCTGTCCGCCGAGTTCATGCGCGCTGGCCCGGAAGTATCCGGTTAAGGTCTCGACATGCGGGTTGACGGGCGCGAGATCAGCGTTTCGGGCAACTTGCTGCAGCCCCTGACCCGGCGGACCAACGACATCCTGCGGCTCGCCGCATCGGTCGTCTTCTTCGCGATCGTGATCGCCGGCTCGCTGATCACCCGGCCGCAGTGGGTGGCGCTGGAGCGTTCGATCTCGGAGATCGTCGGGGTGCTGACGCCCACCCAGTCGGATCTGGTGTACCTCGTGTACGGCATCGCGATCCTGGCGCTGCCGTTCGCCATCCTCATCGGTTTGGTCGCCGCGCGGCAATGGAAACTGCTCGGCGCCTACGCGGCCGCCGGACTCATCGCGGTCCTGTCGCTGTCGATCGGCGGCAACGGCATCTCGGCGCCGCGCTGGCATTTCGACCTGACCGATCGGCCGCAAACGGTGCTGGCTCAGATCCTGGACGACCCGCGGTGGATCGCGATGCTCGCGGCGGTCCTGACCGTGTCGGGTCCCTGGCTGCCCGCCCGCTGGCGGCACTGGTGGTGGGCGCTGCTGCTGGCCTTCGTGCCGATCCACCTGTTCGTCAGCGCGATCGTCCCGGCGCGTTCCCTGCTGGGCTTGGCGGTCGGGTGGTTGGTCGGCTCGCTGGTGGTGCTGGTGGTGGGAACTCCCGCCCTCGAGGTGCCGCTGGAAGGCGCGGTGCGCGCCCTGGAGAAGCGCGGATGCATGGTCTCCCGGCTGCAAGTGGTGCGGCCCGCCGGACCCGGGCCGCTGGTCCTGTCGGCCACATGTGAAAACTCCGACGCGGACCCCGATTCGGCCCTGATCGAAATGTACGGCCCGCATCAGCGCAGCGGCGGCGCGCTGGTTCAGCTCTGGCGAAAGCTTCGGCTGCGGGCCAGGGAGACCGCGCCGCTGGTGGCCTCGATGCGCCGCGCCGTCGAGCATCGCGCACTGCTGGCCATCGCCGTGGGCGAGCTGGGCCTCGCCAACACGGTGACGATCGCGGTCGCCAGCCTCGACCGGGGCTGGATGATGTACGCGCACAGGCCAATTCGCGGGATTCCACTCGACGAATGCGTGAAGACGACTCCCGTTGACCACGCGTGGAAATCGCTGCGAACGCTCAACGAACACCAGATATCCCACGGTGACCTGCGCGCCCGGGAGATCACGGTCGACGGCGGCGCGGTGCTGTTCGGTGGGTTCGGCAGTGCCGAGTACGGGGCGACGGAGACCCAACTCCAATCCGACATCGCCCAGCTGCTCGTGACGACGTCGGCGCTGTACGACGCGAAGTCCGCGGTGGCCGCCGCGATCGGCGAATTCGGTGCAGACACCGTGCTGAGCGCTTCCCGCCGGCTCACCAAATCGGCGGTGCCGAAGTACATCCGGCGGTCCGTTCCCGACGCCGGCGCCGTCATCTCCGGCGCCCGCGCGGAGGTGAAACGGCAGACCGGTGCGGATCAGATCAAGACCGAGACGATCACCCGGTTCACCCGACGCCAGGTCATTCAGCTGGTGCTGCTCGTCGCGCTGGTCTACGTCGCTTACCCGTTCATCAGCACCGTGCCGACGTTCGTTTCCCAAGTCAGCAGGGCGAACTGGTGGTGGGCGCTGCTGGGTCTGGTGATATCGGCGATGACGTACGTGGGCGCGGCCGTGGCGCTGTGGGCGAGCGCCGACGAATCGGTCGACTTCTGGAAGCTGTCAATAGCGCAGGTGGCCAACACCTTCGCGGCAACCACCACGCCGGCCGGGGTCGGCGGGCTCGCGCTCAGCACGCGCTACCTGCAGAAGGGGGGAGGGCTGTCCCCGGTGCGGGCCACCACTGCGGTGGCGCTGCAGCAGGTGGTGCAGGTGATCATGCACCTCGTGTTGCTGATCTTGTTCACCACCGTCGCCGGCGCGTCGATGGACCTCTCGCACTACGTTCCCAGCGCCACGGTGCTGTACCTGATCGCCGGGGTGGCGCTGGGCGGCGTCGGCACCTTCCTGTTCGTGCCCAGGCTGCGGCGCTGGCTGGCGACGGACCTGCGTCCGAAGTTGAAGGAGGTGACCGCCGACCTCGTCGAGGTTGCGCGGGAACCGAAACGACTCGGGCTGATCGTGCTCGGTTGTGCCGGAACCACGCTCGGAAACGCGCTGGCGCTGTGGTGCAGCGTCGAAGCCTTCGGCGGCGGCGCGACTTTCGTCACGTGCACGGTGGTCACGATGGTCGGGGGAACGCTGGCGTCGGCGGCCCCGACACCCGGCGGTGTGGGCGCCGTCGAGGCTGCCCTGATCGGTGGTCTGGCCGCGTTCGGCGTACCCGCGGCCACCAGCGTGCCGTCGGTGCTGCTGTATCGCGGGCTCACCTGCTGGCTGCCCGTCTTCGCCGGCTGGCCGGTGATGCGGTGGTTGACCGAGAAAGAGATGATCTGAGCTCGATCAGGGCTGGTCGGGTTCGGCCGTCACGATGACGAAAGCGATTGATTTCCGGGCGGTTTCGCCAGCGGTGGTGGTCAAGAACACCGCGTAGTACTCCTCGGGCACCGACGGCGCCGCCGTGATCCGGACGTCAGCCGCGGCCGATCCGTCGGCGCCGAACCGTCCCGACGCCGGCGCCACCGTAATCCCGGGATCGGAGGACGTGCCGGTGATGGCGTAGCCGCCGGCATCGTCCACCATCCGTTGCACGTCGACCTTCACGGTGCCGGTGTGGCCCGGCTGGATCCTCAGGATGGGTTGCGGCGCATTGACGGTCACCGCCGAGCTCCCGGCGCCGAACGACGGCGGCGCGGAGGACTCGGCGGTGCCCCACACCTTGTTGGGGTAGGCGGCGAGGGAGAAGGCGACCTCGCCGCCGGTGTGGGTGATCGGCTCCGGCAGCCAGGTGTGATCGGTGGGCCGCCCGTCGACGCTCAGCCCGCTGATGTATCTCAGGTGGTGTGGTCCCGATGCCCCCGGGGCCGAGATCCGAATGAATTTGCCTGCGGGAAGGGCGATCACGATCCGGTCGAATAACGGCGCACCCACGGTGAGGATCGGCGTTCCCGGGGTGCTGGGGTACAGCCCCAGCGCGGCCCACACGTACCAACTCGACATCGCCCCGAGGTCGTCGTTGCCCGGCTCGCCGTCGGGCTTGGGGCCGAACAGCCCCCGGACCCGGTCGACCGTGAGCTGAGTCTTCCACGGCCGGCCGATGTAGTTGTACAGC
Organism: Mycobacterium sp. E2699; assembly: GCF_001666745.1. Taxonomy (NCBI): domain Bacteria; kingdom Bacillati; phylum Actinomycetota; class Actinomycetes; order Mycobacteriales; family Mycobacteriaceae; genus Mycobacterium; species Mycobacterium sp. E2699. The sequence continues at coordinate 65,807 of NZ_LZJH01000063.1, forward strand.
CACGGCACCCCGAAACCGGGCTCGTTGCCGGCCCAGAGGTACGGGTCGTCGGGGCCGACGTTGAGCCTTTCGGTGAACCGGTCGAGCCGGTCGGCGACGTTCGAGCGGCCGCCCAGCGCGGTCACCAGGCCGGCGACGTTGTGCGGCACCCACCACACGTATTGCTCGGCGTTGCCTTCGTCGTACCCGTCCTGGCCGAAAAGCGAAGGGGATAAAAAGAATCCGGGACCCTCGCGGAAGAAGCCCATCGCTCCGCGGGGCGAGACGAAATCGGTGGTGGGATTGAACAGGTTCTGCCAGTACTGGGCCCTGCTCTGGAATTTCGCGGCGGTCGCGGTGTCGCCGAGCGAGTCGGCGAAGCGGGAGATGGCGAAGTCGTCGACCGACCATTCGAGCGTGATCGACGCGTCGACGATCTTGCCGTCGGCGCGAAATTCCAATGTGTGCGGGGCGTAACCCATTGCCAAGTAAGTCGCAATCCCCGGCCGCTCCACGTAGCCGCCGCGCCCCGCGCCACCCTTGGTCGCCGCGTCGACCATGTAGCGCAGCGCCGTCTGGACGTCAAAGTCCCTGCCCCCGTAGGTGTAGAGGTTCACGATGAGGGGGACCACGTTGTCGCCACTCATCTCGGCGGTTGCCGAATTCGCCAGCGCCCAGCGGGGCAGCGACCCGCTCTGCTCGGCGTCGTTGACGAGTGATTGCGCCATGTCGGCCGCCCGCTGCGGAAAGAGCAGTCCCTGCAGGGGGGCCAGACTCCGGTAGGTGTCCCAGTCGGAGAAATTCGCGTACTGGGTGCGTCCCTTTGCCACCGTGTGGATGACGCCGTCGAATCCGATGTAGCGCCCGTCGGCGTCGTTGAAGGTATTGGGGTGCAGCAGCGAGTGGTACAGAGCGGTATAGAAGGTGTCCACGTTGCCGGCGTTCCTGCCCGCCACCGCTATAGACGACAGCGTGGCATTCCACTCCGATCCCGCCGCGGCGCGCACCGCGTCGAAGCTCGCCGAGCCCTCGGCCTCCAGGTTCGCGCGCGCCCCGTCGATGCCGACGTAGGAGATCGCGGTCCTCACCTCCAGCACCGAGCCGGCCGGGAATTCCACGTATCCCCCGCTGTAGGGCGACGCCGCCCCGCGTGCGCCCGGGTACACCGAATAGCCGTCCCAGGAGCCGTAGGAGCTGAACGGCTGGCTGAACTTCATCGCGAAATACACCGTGTAGGTGTTGGGTTTGCCGCAAAATCCGCCGCTGGTGGCCCATCCGGTGATCGTGGTGTTGTCCTCGCCGATCTGGATGGCCGCGCGGGAATTGCCGGCCAGCGACGCGCCGGACCGCACGTGCAACAGGGCGGGCCGACCGTTGTGCGGGTAACGGAACCGGCCGACGCCGGTGCGGGTGGTCGCGGTGAGTTCCGCGGTCACGCCGGTGCGCGGGAACCGGACGGTGTAGAAGCCCGGGGCGCCCTGCTCGGTGTCGTCGTGCGCGATCCGCTCCCAGGCGTTCCACGGCTGGGCGCCGATCGGAGTGGTGGTGGGCAGCATCGAGATGTCGCCGAAGGCCGCGCAGCCCACCGATGCGTGGGTCATGCTGAACCCGGTCGCGCGCGGGTTGTCGTAGTTGTAGCCGGCGTAGTTGCCGACGGTGTCGGGCGAGTACTGCACCATCCCGAACGGCACGGCGGCACCGGGGAAGTTGTTGATCTCCCCCACCGTCTCGCCGCCCGTCCCGGTGCCGATGAGGGTGTCGACGTGGTCGACGGGACTGGCGACCAACTGCGGCTCACCGTCGTAGGCGATCGGTGGGGCCGCCGCGATGAAGGTCAGCAGAACGGCGGCCGCCGCGAACACCGCGAGGAGGGCCCTCCAAAGGCCACGTGACCGCATAGCAGTCTCTTACTGCATGACCGCGCGTTCGCGTGGCGTTTCGGCGGGTATTTCCCGAGCTCGACCGGCAACGTAGGCGCGGACTTCGCTAGGTCTCGTTCCGGTGTGGCCGACCCTGGTAGCGGCCCGATCTTCGGGGAGGGTTCAGCGCTGAAACACTCGACCGCAGCGGCGATTACCGGCGCCCTCGGCGTGGCGCCGGCGGGTTGCGGCTCCGAGCCGCTGGAAGACGCCGTGAAGGTCGTCGACGACCGGAGGACCGTCGCCTTCAGGCGCGGATAGCAAATCCGCGAAAACCACTGGCAACTTTCGCCCAGATGTCGGCTAGTCTCATTCCGCGTGGCTGGCGCTGGTACCGGCCCAATCTTCGGGAGATTGATCGATGAAACAGTTGACCGCAGCAACCATTACCGTGGCGCTGAGTGTGGCGCTCGTGGCGTGCGGCTCTAGCAACAAGTCATCCCCGTCGACATCGACATCGACATCGACATCCACCTCGACTTCGAGTTCCAAGACATCGGCAAGCTCCGCGACACCCAACGCGCAGGGCGGTCCGACAATCGCCGACTATGTCCGTGACAACCACATCACCGAAACCCCGATTCACCACGGCGATCCCGGCCCGAACGTCGACCTGCCGGTGCCCGCCGGCTGGCAGATCAACCAGAATGCCGGCACGTCCTACGGCGGCATCGTGTTGTCACAGCCGGCGAATCCTGCCGATCCGCCGACCATCTCGGCGCTCTTCTCGAAACTCACCGGCGACGTGGACCCGGCGAAGATCATCCAGTACGCGCCCAACGAGCTGCTCGGTCTGCCCGGCTACCAGGGCACCGGCAACGGCCAAGCCTCCACGCTCGGCGGATTCCAGGCGTGGCAGCTGGGCGGCACGTACCAGAGGGACGGCAAGACGCGCGCCGTCGCGCAGAAGACGGTGGTGATTCCCAGCCAGGGTGCGGTGTACGTGCTCCAGCTCAATGCCGACTCGCTGCAGAGCGACCAGGGTCCGTTGATGGACGCCACCAACATCATCGACGACCAGACGACCATCACCCCCTGACCACCGAGGCGGATCGCGCCGCGGAGGCGAACTCGCCCCGCGGCGCGCCGCCGCCGCGAATCCCTGCGCCGCGGCGCCCCGCCGGCCTTACGGTATTGGCATGGCAGAGCAGTCGCATGCGATAGAAGTCGGCCACCCACCGTCGGCGCTGCTGCGCCTCGTCAACCCAATCCTGGGTTTCCTGTTACGCACCCCGCTTGCGGGGCCGGCACGCAGGCAGCTGATGGTGTTGAGCTTCACCGGCCGAAAGACGGGGCGGCAGTACACAATCCCGTTGAGCGCGCACGTGATCGACCACGACCTCTACGCGCTGACCGGCGCCCCGTGGAAGCAGAACTTTCGCAACGGCGCGCCCGCGCAGGTCGTCTACGACGGCAAGACCACGGCCATGCGCGGCGAGCTCATCCGCGACCGCGAAATCGTCTCCGACCTGTACCACCGCTGCGCCGAGTCGTATGGGCTGCAGCGCGCACAGCGCATGATCGGATTGAAATTCCGCGAGCCCCACATACCGACCCGTGAGCAGTTCGCCGAGGCCGTCGACCGGATGCACCTGGCGGCCGTGCATTTGACGCCGGCAGGCTAACGCGCCGAGAAGCACAGGTGCACGGTGAGCAGGCTCTGGTCGAACCGCGAACGCGAGGCGATGGCCTCCTTGCCCAACGCGGCGAAGTCCGTGGTGACCTGCTGGGCGAGCGGCGACAGCTTCAGATTGCGCACCTGCGAGAGGATTTTGAGCACATCGAAAGCGGCGTCCTCGTCGATGCCGTAGACCAGCATCAACATGCCCTTGGCCTGGTCGATCACCCCGCGGCGCTCGGAGATTGCGGCGACTTTCGTGTCACCGTCCCGGGCTGGTAGCCGTGCATGCGTTGCACCTGCTCGGACCATTCCCAGCGCTGGTCCTCGAAATAGAAGCGGAACCAACCCGTACGCTGCGGCGTACCGCCGGCCAGCGCCTGCTCGACGGCCGCCGCTTGGCCGTCTAATTCCCAGGCCACGCCGCGCGCTTCCGCACGATGGCTTCGCTCTCCCGCAGGTGACGTTCGGAGATGCGACACAGTTCGCGGGATCGATCGACCTGCTCCCGTGCGCGCTGGATCGTTCCGGCGACGGAGGACCGCAGCGAGTCGGCCGGGCCGGACCGGGCCGTCGCCAGCCGGCGGGCCGTCCGGACGCGATGGGCCTTCTGCCGGCATGCCGAGGAGCAGTAGACCGCGTCGGACCGGGCGGAGAATCCGGCGCCGCACATCGAGCAGGTGCTCAGGGCCATAACCGTTACGTTACAGCTATTTCCGGCGTTACGGCTAACGCCGGAAATCAGAGTTGCCGCCGAAGCCTGTCGACCAGAGCGACCAGCCTGGCGTGGTGCGATCCGGCCCAATAGATCCGCCCACATCCCGTGCAGCGGCTGAACTCGTCGTAGATCTGCCGGGTCAGCGGCTCGAGCTGGTCGATCACCTCGGCCTTGGGCACCGCCGCCAACGGTGCGTTGCATCGCAGGCACCGGGTGAACGGCGCCAGCCGTTGCTCCAGATCCAGTCGCCTGATCACCTCGACCGCCTGCTCCTCGGGATCCTGGGAGTGGATGAACAGGCCGTGGATGATGGCGCGACGCTTCAGCAGGCCCCGGTCGCGGGTCAGCAGGATGCGCTGCTCGCCCCGGCTGACCTCGGCCAGCGTCGTGTCGTCGGCGCCGCTCGACCACCACACGTCGAAACCGAACAGCCGGAGCAGCCAGGCCAGCCGGCCGAGGTTCACGTCGACAACGAACCGCGGATCGCGCAGCGGCACCGGGCGCAGCCTGGTGGTCGACGCGACGTCCAGGGCCTCGAACACGGGGTAGGCGACGATCCGGTCACCGGCCCTCGGGCGGTAGCCGAACCCCTGCGACGACCCGTTCACCAGGATCAGGTCGATCTCGGTGTGCGGGATGCCCATCGCCTCCAGCACGTCCTTGACGGTCTGATGGCTTCGGAACGGACGACGCACCGTCGTCCCCCGCGATCCGGCCGGCAGGAAGTCGTTCAGCTCGGCGTAGGCGCGGACCTCGACGTAGCCGGCGGGCTCGGTCACCCGGCGGGACCCGCCCCCGCGGCCGCGCGGGTGCGGGTGATGACCGGCCGCGGATGGCCCGCGCTGGGCAGCGTCCGTCGCAGGGTCTGCGCGACGGCGTCCGCCCGGGTTTCCGGCACCAGCGCGATGACGCAGCCGCCGAATCCGCCGCCGGTCATCCGGGCCCCGAAGGCTCCCGCGCGCACCGCGGTGTCGGCGATCAGATCGATATGCTCGGTGGTGATGCCGAAGTCGTCGCGCATGGAGACGTGTGAGGCGGTGAAGATGCGGCCGGCCTCAACGAAGTCCGAATCACCCACCGCCGCAACGAAGTCCAGCACCCTGCCGTTCTCGTTGAGAACGTGGCGCGCGCGGCGAGCATCGATCGGGTTGTGGATCGCGTCCAACTCGGCCCGCCCGCGGTCCCAGACCTCACGCAACGACGCCGCCCGCAAGTTCGCGGCGGCGCGCTCGCACGACGCGCGCCGGGCCGCGTACTCGCCGCCGGCGTGGCGGTGACGAGACCGCGAGTCGATCAGCAGCAGCACGACACCGCGCGCGTCGGGATCGAAGGCCACCGGCGCGACGGTGAGATCGCGAAAGTCGATCAGCAGCGCCTTCGACGGCTCGCCGAACAGCGACGCCAGCTGGTCGAGCAAACCCGTTGGCGCGCCGACATACTCGTTCTCGGCGCGCTGGGCCAGCCGGGCCTGCTCGACGCGGTCGATCTGGATGCCGGCCGCGGATGCGATCGCCCCGAGCACCGCGCACTCGAGCGCCGCCGAGGACGACAGCCCGGACCCCATCTCCAGGTCGCTGGTGATCGACATCGCGCCGCCGGGCACCGGGTGGCCCGCCTGACGCATCGCCCACACCACCCCGGCCACGTAGGCGGCCCAGTCGGCCACCTGGCCGGGAGCGGTGCCCAGCGGAAACCGCACCGCGCCGTCGGCGCGCTGGCTGCCCACGGTGATGGTGTCACCGCCGTCGGGGGTGAAGGTCACCACGGTGCGCTGCGGCAGCGCGATCGGCAGCGCGAACCCGAGGTTGTAGTCGGTGTGCTCGCCGATCAGGTTGACCCGCCCGGGGGCGGCGTACCGCACCGTCATCGGAGTTCCCGCAACCGCGCCGCCACCGCTTCCGGCGTGACGTCGCTGATGAACGCGTCCATCGCCGACTCGGAGGCCGCCAGGTACTTGAGCTTGGTCGCGCTGCGCCGGATGGACATCAACTCGATATGGAAGTAGCCGTCGGCCTGGTCTTCGTTGTCGGCGAACTGGTGCAGCGCCGAAATATACGGCAACGGGGCCGAATACATCCGGTCGAATCGCCCCAGCACGTCGAGATAGATCTGCGCCAACCCGGCCAGCTCGCGGTCGTCGAGCCCAACCAGGTTGCGCACGAACCGGTTCGGGTAGATGTGCACCTCGACCGGCCAGCGCGCGGCGAACGGCACGAACGCGGTGAACCGCGCGGTGCGGGTGACGATGCGACCGCCGTCGGCGACCTCGTGCGCCAGCAGATCCGCAAAGAGATTGCCGCCGTTACGAATTCGATGTTCGCGGGCCTGCGAGAGCATGGCCGCGGTGCGCGGCGGCAGGAAGGGATAGCCGTAGATCTGGCCATGTGGGTGGGTCAGGGTCACCCCGATCTCCTCGCCGCGGTTTTCGAAGCAGAACACCTGCTCGATGCCGGGCTCGGCCATCAGTTCGGCGGTGCGGTGCCGCCACGCATCGATGACCAGCCGGGCGTGCGCCGGCGGCAACTGCGCGAATGACCCGGTGTGGTCGCTGGAAAAGCAGATCACCTCGCACCGGCCGTTTCCCGGGGCCGACACGAAGCCGGCCTCGGCCGGCGCGGGCGCCGGCCCGCCGCCGCCCGATAGGCTGGGGAACCGGTTCTCGAAGACGACGACGTCGTAGTCGGGGGCCGGCACCTCGCTGGTGAGGCCGGTCGGCCCCGGGCACAGCGGGCACTGGTCGGCCGGCGGCTTGTACGTGCGGTCCTGGCGCAGCGCCGCGATGATCACCCACTGCCCCGTCGACCGGTCGAACCGCAGCTGCGACTGGTCGGGGTCACGAGCCGGCAGCGGCCTGCGGTCGGCAACGGGCGCCGGGCGGTGGCCCGGCAGCGCGAAGAACAGGAGGTCGCGGCCGTCGGCCAGCTTTGCCCGCGTCGGCGCTGTCACGAGGTCGAACACTAGCTTGGCCGGCGCGGCGCGGTTCGGGTAACCATGGGGTGTCCCGCAGACGAGATGGGAGATCACCGTTCTCTACGAGAAAGCCCGAAACTGGTGGATCGGGTCGGATCCCGGCCTGTTGCGGCTCCGGATGGCGACGCGGACGACGGCCGCACTGGGTTGCTCGCTGCTGATCATGTACGCGGTGACGAGAGCGGCCGGACAGCCCCTGACGGTCGCCCTGCTCGGCGTCGTCGTCACGATGGTCGCGTCGCGATCCGTCAACGAGCCGGACCTGCGCAGGCAACGGATCACGATGGCGCTGCTGCCGGTGCCCGCCGCGCTGTCCATCACCGCGGCCGCGCTGCTCGCTCCCTACACCGTCGCCAGCGACGTCGCCTTCGTCGCCATCGTCTTCACCGCGGTGTACATCCGGCGCTTCGGTGCGCGCGGCAGGGCGCTGGGCATGGTCGCGTTCATGTCTTACTTCTTCACTTTGTATCTGCGAGCGAGGATTTCGGAGTTGCCCTGGTTGATCGGGGCGGTGGTGGTCGGAACGCTGTGCACGTTCGTCATGAGCACCTACGTGTTGCCCGACCGGCCGGAGCGCGTGCTACGCGCCACCGTTCGGGCGTTGCGGGCCCGGATGGCCATCGTGGTCGACACCACCGCCGAGGCGGTGGCTACCGGCCGCCTCGACGAACGGCGCCGCCGCCGCATGCGCGCGCGCACCATCCGGCTCAACGAGACCGCCCTGATGATGCAGGATCAGATCGAAGACAAGGCCGACCCCGCCATGCTGTGGCCCGGGGTCAGCAGCGAACAGCTGGCTCCCTGGCTGTTCGACGCCGAGCTGGCCATCGAATGGGTCGGCACCGCGGGCCGGCGGGCGGCCGCGCTGTCCGCCGACTTGCCTGCAGCCGCGCGCGCCGAACTGGTCGCGGCGCTCACCCAGCTCGCGCGCGCGATCCGCGCGCCCCGGGCCGGCGACCTCGCCCGGGTCGCGGCCCGCGCCCAGGGGATCCTCGACCAGCACACGGCGGCGGACGACGCCGGGGAAGCCGCGGTTCGCCGCCTCGCGCTGGCGATCGTCAACGCCGCGACGGCGACAGCGGAGGTCCACGCGATCGTCGAGGACGCCGCCGCGGGGAAAGCCGCCGCCCCGCGGAGCAACGCGGCCGCGCCGCCCGACGGCGAGGAGGGGGACACCGGCTCGGCGCAGGACGGCGGTCTGCGGCCGACGACCCGGCAAGCCATCCAGGTGAGCATCGCCGCATCGCTGGCCATCGTCACCGGCGAGCTGGTGTCGCCGGCCCGCTGGTACTGGGCGGTGATCGCGGCGTTCGTGATCTTCGCGGGCACCAACTCGTGGGGCGAAACCCTGACCAAGGGCTGGCAGCGGCTGCTCGGCACCGTCCTGGGGGTGCCCTGTGGCGTGTTGGTCGCCACCCTGTTCGCCGGGGACACGACGGGCTCGCTGGTGGCGATCTTCGTGTGCCTGTTCTGCGCCTTCTATTTCATGACCGTCACCTACAGCCTGATGACCTTCTGGATCACCACGATGCTGGCGCTGATGTATGGCCTGCTGGGCCAATTCTCGTTCGGCGTGCTGATGCTGCGGATCGAAGAAACCGCGATCGGGGCCGTCATCGGTGTCGCGGTGGCAATCCTGGTGCTGCCCACGAACACCCGGACCACCATCCGGAACGACACCCGCGCGTTCCTGACGGCGCTGTCCGCGCTGATCGAGATCTCCACGGCGACCATGTTCGGTGAGGACGAGACCGCGAGCCCGACCGAACAGGCCCGCCGACTCGACCGGGCGCTGCAGCAATTCCGGACCAGCGCCAAGCCGCTGCTGGCCGGGGTGGCCGGCCTGGCCGGGCGGCGAAGCATCCGCAGCGGCCTGCGGATCTTCGCCGCGTGCGACCGCTACGGGCGAAGCCTGGCGCGCAGCGCCGAGCAGTACCAGGACCCCGCCGGTTCCTCGCATGGGCTGGCCGATGCCTTCATGTCGGCCGCGGCGCAGACGCAGCGAAACATCGACGCGCTGCTGGGCGCCATCGGCGGTGCCAGCGCTCCGGCGATCGTGTCGGTGACCGACGACCTCGACACCGCCGAGACGCTGGCCCGGCAACAGGACGCCGACGGCGTACTACGGCCCGACACCCGGCGGTTCCTCACCGCGGTGCACGCGCTTCGCCAGATCGAGCGGGCCATCATCACCGCTGCCACCAACCTTGGCGTCCGCGACAATCCGAAGGTGCCCAGCCCGGTGGCGGGTTGAACCTCAGGACGCCGCCCGCATTTTCCCGAGGATGTTCGCCAGCCGGATGACGGCCAGCATCAGCATGCCTTGCACCTCGGGCTTTTGCTCGGGAGGAAGGTTGTTGACGTCATTTTGCACGGTGGTGGCCTGCTGCTGCAGCGCCGTCAGCCGCTGATTTCGCTGCGCCGGGGGCAGATCGTTCCATTGGTCGTCCAGCTCGGAGGTCTGCCGGAGCAACTCCTGCACCTCCGCCTTGGCGTCGGTGGGCGGGGCGGGCGGTGGCTGCAGTGGGTGGAACTGGCTCAGCGCGGGTTGCGCCGTCACCTCGGCCTTGGCGGGAATCCCGATCAGGATCGCGGCGCCCAACAGGCCGGCCTCAATGATTGCCATGATTCTCGTTGGGAGGGTTCGCATTTGGGTTCTCCGGGCTAGGGCGCGAACGCGCAGATGAATCCGAGCGCCCGCTCGCAGTCTTCTCGGGTGCGGAAGATGGGGGGCGGTGGCGGCGGAGGAGGTCCCTCCACGATGTTGTCGGGGCAACCGCCGTAATAGCCCGGCGGGCACTGCTCGTGGTAGACGTGGCACACGTTCAGGTCCCACCCCGTGGCCCGCAGCCCCGGCCAGACGTAATCGCCCGGGCACCAGCGCATCCCGGGGCCGTGGTAGCACCCCGTCCGTGACGAACAGTGGTCGTCGTCGGCGTGGGCGGTCGCCGCGACCGGCCCTCCGGCAACCGCCAAAAGGAGGGCGCCGGCGAGGAACGAGCTCGGGATGTGGCCGACGTGCATGCGCTCAGGTTGCCGCACGCCGCTTGCCGGGTTTTGGCCGATTTCTTGCGAAATTCTTGCGCTCGCCGCCGTGCCGGCGCGACTACCATCTCCCCATGGACACACCGAACCTCCCGCCGGGGTTCGACTTCACCGATCCCGACATCTACGCCCACCGGCTTCCGGTGCGGGAACTGGCCGAGCTGCGCCGGACGGCCCCGATCTGGTGGAACGAGCAGCCGCCCGGTCAGGGCGGGTTCGGCGACGGCGGCTACTGGGTGGTGACCAAGCACCGCGACGTCCGCGAGGTCTCGCTGCGCAGCGACGTCTTCTCGTCGGCCGCGAAATCCATCGTGCCGCGCTATCGGGACGACGTGGCAGCGGGCCAGATCGAGGCGGGCCGGACGTCGATGATCATGATGGACGACCCCGAACACGCCCGGCTGCGCAAGATCGTCTCGCGCGCCTTTACCCCGCGCGCGGTCGAGCGGCTGCGCGCCGACCTCGGCGAGCGGGCGCGGCGCATCGCCACCGAGGCCGCCGCGGCGGGGTCGGGCGACTTCGTCCTCCAGGTGGCCTGCGAGCTGCCGCTGCAGGCGATCGCGGGCCTGCTCGGCGTGCCGCAGGAGGACCACGACAAGCTCTTCGACTGGTCCAACCGGATGATCGGCACCGACGACCCGGAGTTCGCCGAATACGACTCCTTGACGGCGGCCGGCGAGTTGATGTGGTACGCAATGCAATTGGCGGCGCGAAAGGCCGAAAACCCGGGGGATGACATCGTCACGGCCCTGGTCCGGGCCGACGCCGACGGCCAGCGGCTATCCGACGCCGAATTCGGCATGTTCGTGGTGACGCTGGGCATCGCCGGCAACGAGACGACGCGCAATTCGATCACGCAGGGAATGATGGCCTTCGCCGACCACCCTGACGAGTGGGAGCGGTTCAAAGCGCACCGGCCGAAGACCGCAGCCGACGAGATCATCCGCTGGGCGACCCCGATCACCGCGTTCCAGCGGACCGCGCTGGCGGACACCGAGCTCGGCGGCGTGCCGATCGAAAAGGGCCAGCGGCTGGTGATGTTCTACCGCTCGGCCAACTTCGACGAAGAGGTCTTCGACACCCCGTACACCTTCGACGTCTTTCGCAGCCCCAACCCGCATCTCGGGTTCGGCGGCACCGGTGCGCATTACTGCATCGGCGCCAACCTCGCGCGCATGACGATCGACGTGATGTTCAACGCGATCGCCGACCACCTGCCCGACCTGACCCCGAGGGGCGAGCCCCAGCGGCTGCGGTCGTCGTTCATCAACGGCATCAAGCACTGGCAGGTCGACTACCAGGGCAGCCCGGCTTAGGGACTAGAAGCTCGCCTGGTGGCTGTCCACATCGTGGCGGTCGCCGCTCGCGATGAAGTCCTCGATCAACTCCACCACCTGGCTCGGCGCCTCGACCTGCGCGAAGTGGCCGACGTCGGGCAGAATCTCGAGCCGCGCGTCGGTACGCGCTTCGTGCGCGGCATACGCGTGATCCACCGGGATGATGCCGTCGCGCTCCCCCCAGATCGCCATCACCGGTAGGTCCTGGCGCACACCGAGCCGGCTGAGCGCGCTGACCGCCTGCCCGCGGTAGTCCACCACCGAGCGCAGCGTCCGCAGGAATGACTGGCGCGTGTCCCGATCCGACAGCGACGAGTAGGCACTCCACAATTCGGCGCCGCGCGGCGACTGGATGCCGGCGTTGCGCAACCACGACCTGAGCTGGTTGCCGACGGACAGCACCGGCTTCGGCGCGATGATCGGCAGCACCAGCTCCGCGCCGGGCGCCGAGAGCAACCGCAGCACCCACCCGACGTCGGGACCGAGGCCGCCGCTGCTGATCAGGATCAAGCGCTTGGCGTAGTCGGGATGCTGGTACACGAACTGCATCGCGACCCCACCCCCGAGGGATTGACCGATCAGGGTGGCCTGGCTGACACCGAGTTCGTCGAGCAGGTCGCGAAGCCAGACCGCGAAGGCGCCCAGCGAATAGTCCGTGCGGGGTTTCGCCGATTGGCCGTGACCCAGCAGGTCCGGGGCGATCACCCGGAACTTCTTCGACAGCGGGGGTATCACCGCCCGCCACGTCTCCGAGCTGCCGGCCATCCCGTGGATGAGCAGCAGCACCTCGCCGTCGCCCTCGTCGCGGTAGGCGACCCGGTCACCGTGGAGCTCCAGGAATTTCAAACCGCTCATGGCGCCCGTGTACCCGCTTTTATGCGGTTTCGCCGGGTCTCAGGCGAATAGTGACGAAAACTCCTCTTTACCGCTCGATGTGGTTTCGCGTACAAGATTGAGGGCATGACCGAACCAGGCGCGGCCCGCGTAGCGGTCTACCTCGACTTCGACAACATCGTCATCTCGCGGTACGACCAGGTGAACGGCCGAAACTCGTTTCAGCGGGACAAGGCCGGAGGACTCGAGAAGCACCCCGAGCGGCTGGCCAGGGCCACGGTCGACGTCGGCGCGATCATCGACTTCGCGTCGTCGTTCGGGACGCTGGTGCTCACCCGCGCCTACGCGGACTGGTCGGCGGACGTCAACGCCGGCTATCGCGGGCAGCTTGTCGCCCGGGCGGTCGACCTGGTGCAACTGTTCCCCGCGGCGGCGTACGGCAAAAACGGCGCCGACATCCGGCTGGCCGTCGATGCGGTCGAGGACATGTTCCGGCTGCCCGATCTGACCCACGTGGTGGTGGTGGCCGGCGACTCGGACTACATCCCGCTCGCGCAGCGCTGCAAGCGGCTCGGCCGGTACGTGGTGGGCATCGGGGTGGCCGGCTCGTCGAGCCGGGCGCTGGCGGCCGCCTGTGACGACTTCGTCATCTACGACGCGCTGCCGGGGGTTCCGGTGCTCGAGGCGGAACCGGCTTCGGGCGGGGCCGAGCCGAAGCGACGGGCCGGACGCACCAAGTCGGACAGGCGCGACGAACCGGACGAGCCACCCGACCCGCAGGTCACCGCCACCGCGCTGCTGACGCGCGCGCTGCAGATCGGCCTGGAAAAAGACGACGTCGACTGGCTGCACAACTCGGCGGTGAAGGCACAGATGAAGCGGATGGACCCGTCGTTCAGCGAGAAGTCTTTGGGATTCCGGTCATTCAGCGATTTCCTGCGGTCGCGGTCAGACGTCGTCGAGTTGGATGAGAGTTCGACGACCCGGATGGTGCGGTTGCGCGTACCGGAGTGAGCCCCTCCCCTACGCTACGACCGTGACGCAGGAAGTCCTCCGGCCCGGACGCTCGGGGCCCCGCTGGCTCACCCGCAACGTTCGGGTGCTGTCCGGGGTCTCGTTCCTGCAGGACGCGGCCAGCGAACTGTTGTATCCGCTGTTGCCGATCTACCTCACGGCCGTGCTGGGTGCACCCCCGTCCGTGGTCGGGGCGGTCGAGGGCGTCGCCGAGGGCGCGGCCTCGCTCACCAAGATCGCGGCGGGTCCGCTGGGTGACAGGTTCGCCCGGCGCCCGCTGATCGCCGCCGGTTACGGGATGGCGGCGCTGGGCAAGGTGATCATCGCGGTGGCCGCGGCGTGGCCGGGTGTGCTCGCCGGTCGCGTCGTGGACCGGCTCGGCAAGGGCATCCGCGGCGCGCCGCGGGACGCGCTGCTCGTCGACGACGTGGACGAGGCGCTGCGCGGCCGGGCTTTCGGCTTCCACCGCGCGATGGACACCCTGGGCGCCGTCGTCGGCCCGCTGCTCGGGCTGGCCGGCTACGAACTGCTGGACCACCGGATCCCGCCCCTGCTGTACGTGGCGATCGTCCCCGCCATCCTGAGCGTGGCCCTCGTCTTCCTCGTGCGCGAGCGCCACCGTCCCGCCCCGCGCCCGCACCGCCCGTCGATGTGGGCCGGCGTGCGCACGCTGCCGCGACGGTACTGGCGCATCACCGCACTGCTCATCGGCTTCAGCGTGGTGAACTTCCCCGACGCCCTGTTGTTGTTGCGGCTCAACGAGATCGGCTTCTCGGTGGCGCAGGTGATTCTGGCCTACGTCGGATACAACGCGGTGTACGCGCTGGCCAGCTACCCGGCCGGGGCGCTCGCCGACCGCATCGGCCGGCCGGCGCTGTTCGGCTTCGGACTGACCTTCTTCGCGGTCGGCTACGTCGGGCTGGGACTGACCACCGACATGGTGACGGCCTGGCTGCTGCTCGGCGCGTACGGCCTGTTCACCGGGTGCACCGACGGTGTGGGCAAGGCCTGGATCTCGGGGCTCGTCGGCCCGGAGCACCAGGCCAGCGCGCAGGGGGTGTTCCAGGGCGGTACCGGGCTGGCGGTCCTGGTGGCCGGGTTGTGGGCGGGTTTTCTGTGGGGCTCGAACGGCCAACTGCCACTACTCATTTCGGGAATCACGGGCGGCGTGTTCGCGGTCCTGCTGATCGGCAGCCAACTGGTCCGCGGTGTGCGCGTCGGCTAGGTTTTCGCGTCCGCTTGCGGACCGGGTCGAGGTGAGGGCGCCCGGCCTCGCGGCGCTGCTCGTCATGGTGGTGACCCGGCTTCCCGTCTCGGTCCGCCGGCGCGTGCTGCGGGCCGCGTTCGAGCGCGCCCGCGACGCATTCAATCGCGGCGACTTGGCCGCGGTCTTCGGCCTGTTCGCCCGCGACGTCGAGTACGGCCCGCCGCCCCCGCTGTACACCGGGGATCCGCTTCGGGGCCGCCAGGCGGTGTTCAACTTCTGGCATGCGGTCTTCGACCGCTACGACGAGAACACCATCGAGAACCTCTCCCTGGACGAGGCGACGCGGGGGTCGTTTGTGCGACGTGCGCGCCTGCGCCACCGGACGAGCGCGACCGGCGCATCGCTCGACTACGTGGTCGTGCAAACCACTCACCTGAAGGCCGGCCGGGTGGTGCGACAGGTGAACGTGCTCGAGCCTGGCCAGGGGAATACATCCCAGGCTTGATGTATGGCGACTCTCGCCGGACGGCCGCCACCTGCCGTCGACGTCGTTGACAGCCGCCCGGCGTGGCCATACATTGTGCGGAAGTTGTCGCGAGGAGACCGTCATGACCGTCGGTGCCGCTCCCACAAGCGTTTTCGATGCCGACCTGCCGGCGCTGACGTACGAGGTCGAGGAGACGCCCGCCGAGGTCTATCCCCGGCTGCAGGCGGCGCAGCGGCAGGCTCCCGTCGCGATGGGGCCGTTCGGCCCCGAAGTGCTCTCCTACCGCCTGGTGCGTTCGGTGCTGCGCGACCCCCGGTTCCAGATCCCGCCGGGGCTGAACATGCTCAGCCAGGGCATCGACTCGGGGCCGTTGTGGGACAAGGTGGTCAACAGCCTGCTGTGCATGGAGGGCGAAGCGCACCATCGGGTGCGAAGCCTGGCGTCCAAGGCATTCACGCCGCGGGCGACCCTGCGCCTGCACGACACCATGGTCGCCGTGATGAACGAACTGGTCGACCAGGTTGCCGACGCGGGCCGATGCGACGTCGTCACCGATCTCGCACGCCCCTACCCGGTCCCGGTCATCTGCGCGTTGCTCGGCGCGCCGCGCGAGGATTGGCAGCGGTTTTCGTTGTGGGCCGACGACGTGTTCAAGGCCTTCAGCTTCACGGTCGACCTGCGCGACGTCGAGCCTGTCGTGATGCGGGCGTGGGGCGAACTCGACGACTACGTCGACGACATGGTCGCCCGGCGACGCCACAGCCTCACCGACGACCTGCTGTCCGACCTGATTCGCGCCGAGGAAGACGGCGACCGGCTCAGCACAGACGAGCTGCGCATGATGGCGGGCGGCCTGCTGCTGGCGGGGACCGATACCACCCGCAACCAGGTGGCCGCCTCGGTGCACGTTCTGTGTGAGCATCCCGAGCAGTGGGGACTGCTCAAGGAGCGGCCCGAACTGGCGATGCGTGCGGTCGAGGAGACCATGCGCCACTCGCCGATCGCGTGCGGGACCCTGCGCCTGGTGGCAAAGGATGCCGAAGTGGACGGCTACCTCTTTCCCGCCGGCACGACGGTTCTGGTGAATACCGCTGCGGCCAACCGGGATCCGTCGGTCTACGACGATCCCGACCGCGTCGACATCACGCGCGAGGGCGCGCCGCCCATCCTGACATTCGGCGGCGGCGCGCACTACTGCCTGGGCGCCAACCTGGCCCGGTGCGAGATCGCCGAGGCGCTGAACGTCATCGCGAGCCGGCTGCTGAACCCGCGCACCGCCGGCCCGGTGCCGTGGAAGCCGATGGTGAGCCTGAGCGGCCCGACCAGCCTGCCCATCGAGTTCGACACTGACCGGTAGTCCCGGCGTATCGTCCGAACGGTGAACGCGCGCACCACACCCGACGGCGCGGAGCCGGTGTCGGCAGACAACTTCATCCGGGCCGAAACCGACTCGTATTTCGGCAATGTCGTCAAGGGCGGCGGCTTCGGGCGGTTCATCCATTTCCGGGAGCTCACGCCGCTGGACCAGCAGCTGGTGGTGCGCTCGAACCGGGACACGCTGTATTCGGCGGGCGTCTTCGACCTCGACGCCGGGCCGGCGACGATTTCGCTGCCCGATTCCGGCGCCCGGTTCATGTCGATGCAGGTGATCACCGAGGACCATTACGTGCCGGCGGTGTTCTACGGGCAGGGCGAACGCACCCTCGCCCGCGATGACATCGGCACGCGATATGTGATGGTCGCCATCCGCACCCTGGTCGACCCCGACGACGCCGCCGATCTGGACGCGGTCCATGCGCTCCAGGACGCCATTGCGGTGCGGCAGGACGACGCGGGCGACTTCGAGATTCCCAGGTGGGACCCCGTCAGTCAGAAGGTGGTGCGGGACGCGCTACTTCAGCTCTCGACCACTTTGCCCGACTCCAAGGGGATGTTCGGCACCAGACGGGACACCGACCCGGTGCGGCGGCTGATCGGCTCCGCGTCGGCGTGGGGCGGCAATCCGGAAAAAGACGCCACCTATTTCAGCGTCTACCCCGCCGACAACGACGGGGCAACCGTGCACCGGCTGACCGTGGGCGAGGTGCCCGTCGACGGCTTCTGGTCGGTGACCGTCTACAACAAAGACGGCTACTTCTCCCCCAACCCGCAAAACGCCTATTCGCTCAACAACCTCACCGCTCAACGCGCTCCCGACGGCAGCATCACGATTCAGTTCGGCGGCTGCGGCGCCGCGAGGGCCAACTGCCTGCCGATCACGCCGGGATGGAACTATTTGGTCCGGCTGTACCGACCCCATGACAAGGTCCTCAACGGCGACTGGAAGTTCCCAGCGGCTGAACCGATTTCGTGACAAGGATGGTGCGGTGATCCTCGCCGTCGACCTCGGCAAGACGTCCTGCCGGGCCGCGGCGGGCGCGCGGAGGGCCGAGGGGGCGGGCGCGCCGGGCCTGGCGGCGCACGGCGGGCTGCGGGCCGCGGAGGCGGCGATCCTGGCCACGGCAGGCGATTTGGTGCGCGAGTTCGGCCCGGTGACCGAGGTGATCGTGGGCGCCGCCGGGGCCGAGGCGGCGCCGGACGTGGCGCGCGAGCTGGCCGCCGCGCTGCTGGCCTCGCTGGGCGCCGGGCGCGTGGCGGTGACCAGCGACGCCGTCATCGCGCACGCGGGCGCGCTCGGCGGTAGGCCGGGCGTCGTGCTGGTCGTGGGCACCGGTGTGGTGGCGCTCGCGATCGGCCCCGACGGCGCGCTGCGGACCGCCGACGGCTGGGGCCCGTGGCTGGGCGACGAGGGCGGCGGGGCTTGGATCGGCGCGGCGGGGTTGCGGGCGGCGCTGCGCGCCCACGACGGCCGGGGCCCGTCCACCACGCTGCTCGACGCGGCCCGCGCCCGCTTCGGCGCGCCGCGGACCTGGCCCGCGCAACTCGCCGATGCCGCCGCGCTCGCGTCGTTCGCGCCCGACGTCCTCGCCGCGCACAGCGATGCCGCGGCCCGCGGGATCGTCGGCGCCGCCGCCGAGGCGCTCGCAGCAACCGCCCGTGCCGCCGGGGCCGGCCCGGTGGCCATGGTCGGCGGCCTGGCGGGATTCGAGGCCCTGCGCGGGCGGCTCGACGTCGTGCCGGCCGCCGGCGACGCGCTCGACGGCGCGCTGCGGCTGGGGGCGATCCACGAGCCGCACGTGATCCGCGTCCAGGGCGCTGCCTCCGCGGGGGGCCTGGACACGCTCGCCACCGAGGCCGTCCGGCCGGGACTGGACGACCTGGACGCGCGGCCCATCGGCGAGGTGGTCGCGCTGCTCGTCGCCGCCGAGGGCGAGGCCCACCACGCGGTGGTCGCGGCGGTCCCGCGGATCGCGGCGGCGGCCGAGGCGGTCGCGGCGCGGCTCGAACGGGGCGGCCGGCTGATCTACGCCGGCGCGGGCACACCCGGGCGCCTCGGCGTGCTCGACGCGGCCGAGTGCGCGCCGACGTTCGGCACCGACCGCGTGCGCGGCGTGATCGCCGGTGGCCCGGCGGCGCTGACCGACGCGATCGAGGGCGCCGAAGACCGTTTCGAACCGGCCGATCTCGCCGACCTGACCGCCGCGGACGCGCTCGTCGGGATCACCGCGTCGGGCCGCACGCCGTACGTGCTGGGCGCGCTCCGGCACGCGCGCGCGGTGGGCGCGCTGACCGTCGCCGTCGTCAACAACGCGGGCAGCGAGGCGACGGCCGACGTGGTGATCGAGTTGCTGACCGGGCCCGAGGTGCTCGCCGGTTCGACCAGGCTGACCGCCGGGACGGCCCAGAAGGTCGTGCTCAACGCGCTCTCGACGAGCGTGCTGATCGCGCTCGGCCGGGCCTACGGACCGCGGATGGTCGACGTGCGGGCGACCAACGCGAAGCTGCGCCGCCGCGCGGTGCGGATCGTCCGCGACGCGGCAGGCGTCGACGAGGAGGCCGCGGCCGCTGCGCTCGCCGCCGCGGGCGGGCACGCCAAGACCGCCATCGTCGCCCTGCTCGCGGGCGTCGACGCGGCCGAGGCCGCCGGCCGGCTCGACCGGGCGCGCGGACGCGTGCGGGAAGCCGTCCACGCGCGTCAGCGTCAGGGCGGCGGGGGATGAACCGACGACCACGGATGCGCCGATTCCAGTTGCGCCGCAACGCGAATCAGCACGTCCTCGCGCCCATAGGCGGCGGCCAGCTGGACGCCGATGGGCAGCCCTTCGGCGTTGCGGTGCAGGGGCAGGCTGATCGCGGGCTGCCCGCTCATGTTGAACGGCGGCGTGAACGCCGCGAACTGCCCGCCGCGGCGCATCGGTGCGGTCGGCCGGTCGGGATTGTTCTCGAATTCCGTGAGCGCCGGCGGCGGTTCGGCCACCGTCGGCGTGAGCAGCAGGTCCCAGCCGTCGGCCCACCACTGCTGCAGCGCGCGCCGGAACGCGTGGGCCGCGTCCAGCGCGGCCGCATAGTCGACGGCGGTCACCCGCTGAGCCCGTTCGATGAGCACCCAGTTCACCGGCTCGATGTCGTCGGCGGTCACTTGCCGCCCGAGCGTCTCGCCGAACCCGCGCGCCGCCATCGCCAGCTGCGTCGCCCACAACGCCATGAACTTCTCGACCAGCGTGGTGTCGGCGAGGCACGCCGGCCAGGCCGGCTCGACGATGTGGCCGAGACCCTGCAGCATCGAGCCCGCGGCGCGCACCGCGACGACACAGTCCTCGTGCAGCACGTCGCCGCGCGGATGCACGTCGAGCAGCCCGATGCGCAGGCGCCCGGGGTCGGCGCCGACCTCCTCGGTGTACGGCCGGTGGGGTGCCGGCGCGATGACGGAGTCGCCGACGCCGGGGCCGCGGACCGCGTCGAGCAGTCGCGCCGTGTCGCGCACCGTCCGGCTGACGCACAGCTCGACGCCCAGCCCGGTCTCGGCGCGGACCGGGCCGACCGTGACCCGTCCCTGGCTGGGCTTGAGCCCCACCAGCCCGCAGCACGACGCCGGGATCCGGATGCTGCCGCCACCGTCCGAGGCGTTGGCGATGGGCACCATCCCGGCGGCCACCGCCGCGGCGGCGCCGCCACTGGAGCCGCCCGGTGTGCGATCGAGCGCCCACGGGTTGCGTGTCGCCCCCCAGGCCAGCGGTTGCGTGGTCGGCAGGCTGCCCATCTCGGGGGTGTTCGTCCGCCCTGCGATCACCAGGCCGGCCGCCTTGAATCGGGCGACGAGCGTGGTGTCGGCGGTGTCGAGGATGCCCGCCTCCTTGAGCGCGACGTTGCCGTTCGACAGGGTCTGACCCGCGTAACTCGTGTAAAGGTCCTTGAGCAGGAACGGGACCCCGTGAAACGGGCCCTTCGGCAGGCCGGGGCCGGCGGCCACCGAGCGGGCGTGGTCGAACCACTCGATGACGACGGCGTTCAGCGCCGGGTTGGACCGCTCGATGCGCTCGATCGCCGCCTCGAGCAACTCGCCCGGCGTCACCTCACCGGTGGCCACCAGAGCCGCCTGGTCCGTGGCGTCCATCCAGCGCGTTTCCTCGGCAAGACCCGTCACGACAACCGGTCTACCACGGCGGTCCCACCGCTATCGGTCACTCTTCCCGCGTCACGAGCTGATCTCGCCACTCGTGACGCGCGGCCCGTTGGGCGGGGCGTGCAGTCCACCGGAGCAGCAAACATCGGTCAAAATCTGGAGACCCGCCCCGGACGTGTGACCAAGACCGCCGTACCCAAGTCGCGGTCGGTCCACGCCCGCCTTACGCTCGTTGGTTACACGAACTTAACGGGGGTTTTGTCGATGCGTGCGTTCAAGGGGCGACGCGTGTCCGCGCGCGGGTTCGCCCTGATCGCGGCGGCCGTCTGCGTCGTCTGTGGCTCCTGTTCGGAGACCGTGGCCCCGCCGGCGGCCACGCCGACAACCACGATGTCCACCGCCAAGACCACCACCTCGTCGGCGCCCGCGCCGCCCTCGGTGACCGGTCCCCTGGAGAAGGACTGGAAAACGTACGGCGGAACGGCGTTCTTCGGTTGTCCCGAGAAATTCTCCGAGAGCAAATCAGTGATCGAGGACATTCGGCCCAAGGTCTTCGACACGAAGACCGGACAGTACGTGGCGCCCGGTGCCCCCACGCTGCCCGCCGGCGAGAACGCGACGGGCGGCATCTGCGCGCTCGCGGGGACGGGAGACGACATGAGGGTCGTCTACGTGCTGACGACCGCCACCAAGACCACGGCGTACGCGTTCGACCTGAAGACCAGCCAGCCGCTGGTGACCAAGGACCTGCAACCGCCGACGCCCGACCTGAAACTGACCACACCGAACAACTGGGGTCTGGCCGCGACGGCGTCCGGCGTGGCGTGGGTGAACGCCTTCACCGACGGGCACGGCGCCGCGTCGCCGCCACGGACGGTCGTCCTCTCCGGCAGCGACCTCTCGATGATGTGGAACGACCCGCAGCCGGGCCGCGTGTGGCAGGACGTGCTGGCGTTTCAGCGCAGCACCGACCCCGCGAAGACGTCGGGAGCGGAGTTGCGCCGGCCGAGCGGCGAGCCGATCTATCAGGACAACGACATCTCGACGGTCGACGGCGAATTGTCCGACGGCCCCGACAAATTGGTGAAGATCACGCACCAGGATGCGTCCAACCCGCCGGTGGTCTCGACGATGTTTTATGACCTGAACGCCAAGTCCCTCATCAAAGTCGGCGATAGCGAACGCGTTTCGGGCGGTGGCCTGGCCGCGACGTTGTCGGACGGGCAGCTGTTCGTCGACGGCCGCAACTCGGACAACTCGCAGTTCGGGTTCGGCGTATGGAACCTGCGGACACAGCACTGGGATCTGTTGAAGACCCGGGACGACGCGCAGAAGATGTCGATCGCGAAGTTGGCCTTCTTCGAAAACCACCTCTACATCACCCACGCCGGCAATACGTTTGCCGTTCTCGCCCTGCCCGGCACCGACCCGATCTCGACCAGCTGGGCCGTTCGCCCGTTCGCGCGGATATCCGGCTGGACGCTGGTGTGCCGCGGCGAGAATGCCGCGGCGTTGAACGGCGACTGTAAGGACATCGTGATGGTCCAAGACCAGGACGGCCACTTTCCCGGACCCTGGTTCTAGCTTCGAGGTCGCCGCGGATCCCGTTGAGTGACCGGACGCGCAGAACCTTAAGGGCGCGCGTGATCGCGCAGTACGGCCAACCGGTCCCGATATTCCTGCTCGTCGATCTCGCCCCGCGCGAACCGTGCGGCGAGCACCTGCTCCGGCGTGAACGTCGGCGTTGTGGCCGGGGGAATTCGGTGATCGCGGCGATCCCCCGTCGTATACACGACGAGCCCAACAATGCCGGCGATCAACAGCACCCAGAACAGCACCATGCCGATGCCCATCCCCCATCCCCACCAACCCATGTTGTGGTCGTACCAGAACATCATCGCGTGCACCTCCCATTGGATCCGAAAGATCTTCGTTGGCTGTTAGTTTCACCCGTTACGGGACGCATCGTCAGGGGCCGATCGGCACGCCCGTCGGTGACCTTCGACCCTCGATTCCAGGGTCGCGGTCGTCCGCGAAGTCGCGGCATCCACAGACACCAGACGCTTGACGTTGGTACCCTACGGGGGTATGGTTCCATTCATGAATGATACTCACATCTGCCATTGCAAGTCCACCGGCTGCGGCTGCGGCGCTTCCGGATGCACCCAGGCTGCCGGCTGCGCGTGCGGTCATCCCGATTGCACGTGCAACGACTGATCACCTTCTCAGCCAAGGCCTCGACCCCCGTCGAGGCCTTGGCTGATTTCATGGATGCACAACGCCACTGAGCCACCCATGATTGGTATCCGCCGATCCTGGCGCGGTCCCGAGATATCCAGCTTCTGAAGGCATTTGCGCAAGGCGGCTCGGATGAGCAGTCGGACGAACCGGAAGGCGGAGTCGTGACGCACCCGCTGCGCCCGATCGGGCGCAGGCCCACAGCACCCGTGTGCGCCGAACCGATAGAAAGCGGCCACGGTCCGGCAGCCACGAACCGCGCGGCCTCGTCGCGGCGTCACCCGGCCCGATGAGCCACCTCGCGCTGCGATGGGCCGTCACGATTCTCTTCAGCGTCAGCATCGCGACATACGCGTATCTCCTTGGCGTTCAACGTCTCCGGTCGGCCGACACCATCAATCACCTGCTTCACCTCGCGATGTCGGTAGCAATGATCTTGATGGCCTGGGATGTCGGAATGAACCTCCCAACCGCCGGCGCGGTGAGTTTCTTCGTGGCAGCGGGCTTCTGGTTTGCCTTGGCGGCCTGGCGAATGTCGAGTGTGAACGGCGATCGCCTGAGCAACGCCTACTACGCCGTGATGATGGGAGGAATGGCATGGATGTTCGCGGTGATGGCGGGCAGGCTACCGGGCCAACTGGGTCACCCACCGAGCCATGCGCCGTCCGCCGCGGTGGCCATGGATACGTCCGGAACAGGAACGATGTCGGCACAAGAGATGTCTCCCACGGCATCCGGAGCGGAGTGGATCACGACCGTGAACCGGATCGCGGCACTGGGGTTCGCAGTCGTGGCCCTGTGGGGCGCCTGCTCTTACGTCGCCAGGCGCCGAATCAACGCGGTGCCGCAAGCCGGGCAGCTGGCGCACCTGGAACCGCTCTATCAGGTGTGCTCCGCGGCCGGCACGGCCGTCATGTTCGGCGGACTGCTGTAGCGCGCGCCGCGGACCTGGCTGCGAAGTCAGCGCTCGGCGTCGCCCTGGCTCTTGTTGCCGTGGAATGGGCTGCAACCGCCGGCGCCGACCCGAACGCATTCGGTGTCCTCAGCTGTTCCTGCCGGCCCCTCCCGGGCATCAGTCCTGCCGGCCCCGACCTGATCGACGAGGGAATCCGGGACGGCATTGGCGATCTGACGCGCTCGCGCGGGACGGCCGAATAACCTATTATCTGCGTATGCACGCAGATAACCGAGTAGCGTCGGCATGAGCGCGGATCGCGGGCATCACGAGCACGGTCACGCGCACGCACATCCACATGGGATTCGCGGCGTCCTGACGCACCTTGTGGTCCCGCACAGCCACGACGCCGCCGAGAGCGTCGACAGCGCACTGGAATCCAGCGCCATCGGCATCCGGGCGGTCAAGGTCAGCCTGGTCGGGCTGGGCGCGACCGCGGCCATGCAGGTCGTCATCGCCGTCGTCTCCGGATCGATCGCGCTGGCCGCCGACACCATCCACAACTTCTCGGACGCCCTGACCGCGGTACCACTATGGATCGCGTTCGCGGTGGGCAACCGCCCGGCGACCCGGCGCTACACCTACGGTTACGGGCGGGCCGAAGACGTCGCCGGCCTGTTCGTCATCACCATGATCGCGTTGTCGGCGATCATCGCCGGCTATGAAGCCGTCGTGCGGCTGATCCACCCCGTCACCATCGAGCACGTCGGCTGGGTCGCCGGCGCCGGCGTGATCGGTTTTCTCGGCAACGAACTCGTCGCCGCCTACCGGATTCGCATCGGCCGCCGGATCGGCTCGGCGGCCCTCGTCGCCGACGGCCTGCACGCCCGCACCGACGGATTCACCTCACTGGCAGTGCTTTTCGGAGCAATCGGCGTCGCCCTCGGCTATCCGCTGGCCGACCCGATCGTCGGGCTGATCATCACGGTGGCGATCCTGGCGGTGCTGCGCACCGCCGTGCGCGACATCTTCCGCCGGCTGATGGACGCGGTGGATCCCGAACTCGTCGACGTCGCCGAGGCAACTCTGGTGGCCCGGCCGGGCGTCCGCGGCGTGCGCAGCGTCCGGATGCGCTGGATCGGGCATCGCCTGCACGCCGACGCCGAGCTCGACATCGATCCCGCCACCAGCCTCGAAGACGCGCACCGCATCGCCCACGACGCCGAACACCAACTCACCCATGCCGTGCCGAGGCTCGACAGCGCGCTCGTCCACGCCTACCCGGCGCACACCGCCGAGCCGCCGGGCCGCCCCGCTTAGGTCAAGCCGAGGGCCTGCGGCACCATGTAGAGCCCGAAGCCCATCACCACCAGGCACAGGGCCCAGGCGACGTACTTGCGCGGTCCGCGCATGCGCCACTCCTCCGGGAGCGCGCGGGCTTCCAGCGCCAGCAACAGGCCCAGCACGATGGGCAGCAGCAAGGCGTTCATCACCTCGACGTCGACGGCCAGGTTGACCAGGTCGACGCTGGCCAGGACCAGCGCGGCGCCGACGAGGTGGGCGAGCGCGTAGGTGATGTAGAACTTGGCGGTGGCGCGGTTGGGCCGCTGGTTGAGGGTGTGCTTCCAGCCGAAGACCTCCGAAAGCCCCCACGCCCCGGCCAGCGACGACACGATGGCGGCCACCAGCGCCGCGCCGAGCATGCCCAGTCCGAACAGGACGGTGCCGCCGACGCGGCCCAGGTAGGGCGTGAGCGCATTGGCGATGTCGCCGACGGTGTTCAGCGCGCCCGCGCCGCCGTGGGCCCCGATCGTCGAGGCCACGGTGATGACGACCGAGATCATGATCACCTGGGTCAGCACGGCGCCGGCGGCGGTGTCGTGCCGGGCCTGGCGGATGGTGGCCACCGACAGGTGCTTGTCGACGACCGCGCCCTGTTGGTAGAAGACCATCCAGGGCATGATGACCGCGCCGACGTTGGCCGCGACCAGCAGCAGGTACGACGAGTTGCCCAGCGGCATCGACTTCAGGCCCTCCGCAAGGGCTTTGGGCTCGGGCCGCGCCATCACCATGGCGACCAGGAACGCCAGTTCGGCCGAGCCGATGATCAAGCCGATGCGTTCCACGCGCCGGTAGCTGCCGGTCAGCGCCAACGCCAGCAGCGCGGCCGTCGCGATCGGGATGCTCACCCAGCGCGAGACGCCGAACAACTCCCCGACCCCGGCGACGCCGGCGAACTCGGTGAGCAGCGCACCGATGGCGGAGGCGAACAGCGTGAACGCCGAAATCCACGCCCAGCCCCGGCCGAAGCGTTCCCGGATCAGGGCGCCGTGCCCCTTCTTGGTGACGATGCCCAGCCGCACGGTCATCTCCTGCACGACGTACAGGATCGGCATCAGGATCAGCTGCGGCAGCACCATCCGGTAGCCCCACTGGGCGCCGGATTGGGACGCGGTGATCAGCGAACCCGCGTCGGTGTCGGCCAGCATGACGACCAGGCCGGGGCCCCATACCGTCAGCAGCCCCCACCGCAGCCAGCGGCCCTGTCGGGACGCCGACGTCGACGGTTGTCCCGACGCATCCGCCACCGGCGTGGTTGTATCGGTCACCCTCGACCAACTCCTTCGTGCGACAGCAGTGGACAACAAACTAAGCCTCGCCTAACAAGCCGTTGTCACCGGCCCCGGTTTTCGGGGCCAACCGGTCCCCGCGACAACACGCCGATTCGAGTAGCAAAGAGTGTTGCGGCGGGAGGCCTGGTAACTACGATGAGTCCACAGCGCCAGCAAAGGGAACCGAGGATGCCGATGAGCCTCACCTTGCGATTCGCTGACCGCGCGGTCCGGCGGACGGCGCCCGCCACGGTTTGCGTCGCACCGTGACAGCGCCAGTCCTCGACATCGACGGCCGCGTGGTCGACCGGCGCCAGGAACTCACCGACCTCCGAGCCGCCGTGGACGAAGCGGGACGCGCCGGCGGGGCATGCGTCCTGCTCAGCGGGGTGCCGGGAGTCGGCAAGTCGACGCTCATCCAGGCCTTCGGCGACGAGGTGTCCGGGCGCGATTGCGTGTTCGCTTACGGGAGGTGCCGCGACGGCGCGCCCGCACCGTACTCGGCGGTCCGGGACGCGCTCGGCTCGCTGGTCCGCACCATGGCGGCCACCGGGCCGCCCGAACGCGACCGTTGGCGCGCCGACATCACCGGCGGGATGTCGTCGATCGCCGGCGTCCTCGGCGAGCTGGTGCCCGACCTGGCTCGGTTGCTCGGCGAGATCCCGCCGGTCGCCGACCTCGACGCGGCGGATGCGCGGCGGCGGTTGCACCGCGCCACCATCCGGCTGCTGTCCGATACCGCGTCGTATCGGCCCGTGGTGCTCGCGATCGACGACCTGCAGTGGGCCGATCGGGACACGCTGCTGTTGCTGTCGGAGGTGTTGACGGTCTCGCTCCGCAACGTCTTGGTCCTCGGTGCGCATCGGGCGGGTGAATTCGACCCGGGCTCAGCGGGTTTCAGCGCCGCGAGCCCGCGCAGCATCGAGCTCGACCCGCTCTCGCGCGAGGACGTCGAGGAGCTGCTCGCCACCGTGACCGGGCGCGGTGTCGAGCTGGGCGACGTGGCCGCCGAATTCCAGCATCGGACCGGCGGCAATCCGCTGCAGGTACGTCAGCTGCTCTACCGCGCGCAACGCGAGGGCGCGCTGACCCCGGTCGGCAGCGGCGGACGGCCCACGTGGGACCTGCGCGTCCTCACCTCGATCGAGGTCACGGCCACGTCCGCCGAGTTCCTCGGCCGCTATCTCGCCCAGCTGCGCCCGGACGATCGGGCGGTGCTCAGTTCGCTGTCGTGCTTCGCCGGCGAGTTCGACCTGGCCGACGCCACCGCGGCGGCCGCGCGGCCACCCGACGTGGTGGCCCAGGCGCTCTGGGCGTGTCTCGAGCTTCGACTGCTCGAGGCCGTCGACTGCGATGGCAGGAGGATCGCCAACGCGATCAGCCGCGACGCGCGTTACCGCTTCAGCCACGACCGGGTGACCGAGGCGGCGCGGGTCGGCCTGACCGACGACGCCAAACGCGAGACCCACCTGCGGATCGGCCGGTGGCTGGTCGACCAGGGGGACGACCGGTTGTTCGACGCCGCGCGGCACGTCGGTGCCGGCGGAGGTGGGGTCGCCGACGACGCCGAGCGCGTCCGGTTCGTCGAGGTGCTGCGGCGGGCCGCACGTAAGGCGAGGGCGCAGGCCTCGTTCCCGTTGGCGCTCGAATACTGCCGCAATGCGCTGGAACTCCTCGGTCGGCAGCGTTGGGACACGCACTTCGCGCTGAGCCGCGAGCTGGAGCTCGACGCCGCGGAGGCCGCGCTGCTGGTCGGCGACGTGGCGGCGCTGCATTCGCTGCTCGACGAGGCGGAGCAGGTGCTGCCCGAGCCGGCCGACCGCACGCGGCTGGCGTACCTCCGCCTCAAGGGGCGGGTCGCACAGAACCGTCTGCAGGAGGCGCTCGAGATCGGACTGCGGGCGCTCGACGAGTTCGGCGAGCCGCTGCCGGCCGACGCGGGCAAGCCCCGCATGGGCAATGCGATAGTCCGGATGAACCTCACGATGCGCCGCTGGAGCAACGAGCGGCTGCTTCGGCTGCCGCTTTGCGACGACCGGCGAGTCATCGAGATCCAACGGATCCTCGCCGAGTTGCGCAGCATGGCGTACATCGTCCGGCCCAACCTGCTCCCCTTGATCGTGCGCAAGCAAGTCAACCTGACCTTGGCCCATGGGCATACGCCCAGCTCGCCGACGGTCCTCGCCAGTTGCGGGCTGCTGCTGGTGATCATGGGTGATCGCGCGGGCGGCCAGCGTTTCGGCGAGGCCGGCCTGCTACTGACGGAACGGGCGGAGTTCCGCGAGGCCCGGCCGGAGACGCTGTTCATGTATCTGAACTTCGTTCGCCACTGGCAACAACCGGTCCGCGACGGCCTGAGCCAACTGCGCGACGCCGTCGAGGAGGCCCTCGACCAAGGCGATCAGGAGTACGCCGGATTCCTGGTCGCCGTCCTGCTCTCCCAGTCGGTCTGGGCCGGCCGCCCCCTGGCGGAAATCGACGCACTCGCGAGCACCTTCGTCCCGCACATCCGTTCCCAGCCCGTGCCCGCCGGCCTGTGCCAAGGTACGCATCAGTATTGCCTCAACCTGATGGGCCGCTGCGCCGACCCCTTGCTCGTCGCCGGCGAGAGCGGTTTCGACGAGCGGGAGGTGCTGCCGGCGGCCCGGCGAGAGAGCGACGAGGTGGCCCTGGGCGCCGCAGCGGCGCGGAAACAGGGCCTGCACTTCTGGTGCGGTGATTACGCCGGAGCGGTCGCCGCGACGCCCGACGCGGTCGAGCACGTCGGCGGTATGACCGGCACCGTCATCGTTCAACTCATCTACCTGATCGGTGCGCTGAGCGCGCTGCATCACGCGCCTCGCGATCGCTCGACCGCCCGCTTCGTGCGCGAGGCACTCAGGTTGCATCGCCAGTGGGCCGTGGGCGCACCGGAGAACTACGCGGCATCGCACGCACTGATCCAGGGAGCGTGGGCGCGAGCGCGGGGCCAACACGCCACGGCCGAACGCCACCTGCACCAAGCGATCCGGCTCGCCGAGGAAAACCAGCTCCCAGTGATCAGTGGCTGTGCCCACGAGGAGGCCGCCGCCCTCTACGCCGGCACCGGACGGACAACCCTTCAACAACACATGCTGCGGTCGGCGTACCAGCGCTGGCTGACCCTGGGCTTCGCGGTGCGTACGGACTGGCTCGCGCGCGAGCACCCCTGGCTACTCCGACGCGATCTCGTTCAGGGGGGTTCCGCCGGGATCGACCCGGTCGGCGCGCATCAGCTTCTGCACGCACTGTCGGGCGCGCGGACCGCCGACGCCTTGGCCAACATCATCTTGGGCTCGGTCGCCGACACGACCGGCGCGGGTCGCGTCCTGTTCCTCACCGGCGACGTAGACAATCTGGCCGTCCGGGCCCTCCAGGATCACGGCAAGATCTCGATCGTGGACGGGCCATGGACCGAGGTCGCCTACAACCGGGATATCGTGCGCCGCGTGATCGATGGTGGCTCGCCCGTCATCGCCGCGCCCGACCGCAAGGCCGCGGGCCCGCCGATCCTGGCGGCTCCAATCAGGTTGCACGACAGGACAATCGGCGTGATTTACGCCGAGCGGGATCAGCCGGACGGCAGCTTCGGCCGCGACCACGAGGAGGCGGTGGCGTTCCTGTGTGACCAGGCGGCCGCTCCCCTGTGGAACTTCCAGCTCGAGGAGCGACTGCGGGCCGCCGACGAGCACCGGCAGTCCCTGATGGACGTCCAATCGAGATTCGTGCCCAACGAGCTGTTGCGCATCCTCGACATCGACGACCTTCGCCGCGTCCGAGCAGGCTACCGGGTCGAGCGCGAGATGACCGTGCTCATCAGCGACATCCGCGGCTACACAACCATGCTCGAGGACATGGACGTCGCCGAGGCCAGCAACTTGGCGATGGGCTTTCTGCGCGCCGTCGAGCTCCCGATCATCAGTTACAACGGCATGATCCAGGATGTGCGAGGGGACGAGATCGTCGCCGTTTTCGACTCCGAGGCCGACGCGGTGCGGGCGGGGTTGGGCATGCTGCGCTCGTTGCGCGAGCACAACCGGGAGCGCAAGGTGCTCGGCTCCGAGGAACTGCGGGCGGGAATCGGCATCAACACCGGCGCTGTGGGGGTCGGGCTCGTCGGCGGGGTGAACCGCATGGTGCTCACCATCATCGGCGATGCGGTGAACCTCGCCGCCCGCATCGAAAGCACCAACAAGCGCTACGGCTCCGCCCTGCTCATCTCCGACCGCACGCATAAGCGCCTCGCTCAATCGGAGCAGTTCGACATCCGCCGGATGGAGCGCGTCATGGTGGTCAACCGACGCCGGCCGGTGACGATTTACGAAGTGTACGACGAGGATTCGGCTCACCTTCGCGCCGCGAAGCGCGCGGCGCAGCCCGCCTTCGACGAGGCGTTCGCGCTGTTCGACGCCGGCGATGTCGACGCGGCACGCGCCGCGTTCGAACGGTGCCGCGAGTTGTTGCCCGACGACCCGGTGGCAACGCTGCATTTGGCGCACTGCGACGCGGTGGCTCGCGGCGAGATGACCCCGGGTCAGGAAATAGCGCTGCTGAACAAGTAATGCACTACTCGAATTCAGAAAACTGCGGAAAAGTGCTACGCGATTCCCGATCTCGTCTGCCATGATTTGAGCGACTGTCAGGAGGGTCACATCCATGTACCTGAGCGCTGAGCGGTTGGCCCTCGCCAACCAGACCGTCAAAGAGACCTTCGAGCAGTGCAGCGTCGCCTGGCAGGCCATCCCCCACTGGGACACCCGCGACCCCAGCAAAACGCAGGTGCCCAACGACAACGTGGCGACACCAGCCATCCTGACGCTCGCAACGACACCGGTCTCTTTCAACGTGACTCTCGCCGAGGTGATCGCGCCGACGCCCGATGTGTTGCTCGCAAGCGTGATCGCCAACACGGTCACACTCGCCGCGACGGTCGACAAAGCGGTGTTCATAGCGCTTAGTACAGGGGGGGCACCCCCGGCGCAAATCAATTCACCGGGGGCCACTGGCGACATCCTCAATGGGCTCCTCGATGCCCGAGTGCTGGTTGAGCAAGGCGGATACCGGGCGCCGTCGTGCCTCATCACAAACACCCCGGGCCTCAAGCAACTGACCGCATTGACGACCGCCGCGATCCCCGCCACCGATGTGCTATTGGCTCCGGCCAACATCAACTGCCTACAACGCGTAGATCAGCTCGAGAACCCCGTGCCCAACAAGAAAGCCATCGTCGCATATCTGCTCGGCCGGCGCCGGCGGATCGCGCCCGCGGGCGCGGCGGAGGCGTCACCGGGTGAAGAGGCCTTGGACCTCGCCGTCAGCATTCCACCGAGCCTAGAGATCGTCGGCGAAGTACCGGCGACCGCCAACTCGATCCAATTCAACGTCCGCATCGGCTACGCGCTCCGGATTAAAGATGTAAACGGATACGTCGTCATCCGCAATCAGTAAATGACGTAGACCGCAATGACGTCGACCCTGCCCGACGCGCGCTCAGTCGGAGCGCAGCCGAACCCGCTCGAGGAATATCTCGCCTTATGCAGGGACGCCTGCGTCGGCGAGATCAAGCGGCTCTACGGTCCCGGTCAGGGCGGCTCGAGCGGGCTGCACGAGATGATCCTCGACTACCCGATGCGCGGCGGGAAGGCGCTGCGGCCGGCACTGAGCATCGCGACCTGCCTCGGGCTCGGCGGGCACCTCGAGGCGATACTGCCGACCGCGGCCACGCTGGAGCTCTACCACAACGCGTTTCTCATCCACGACGACATCGAGGACGAATCCTGGTGGCGGCGGGGCAAACCCACGCTACACGTGGACCACGGCGTCCCGATCGCCGTCAATGTCGGCGACGCCATGCTGTCGCTTTCGCTGCAACCGCTGCTTGACAACGTCGAACGCGTCGGGCTCGGACCCGCGCTGCGCATCCTGCGTGCCGTCGCCAAGATGACCCGCCTGACCGTCGACGGCCAGGCCATCGAGCTCGACTGGGTCCGGTCCAACGCCTGGCGCCTCGATGACGCCGACTACCTCAATATGGTGGAACTCAAGACCAGCTGGTACTCGTTCATCACCCCGCTGCAGGCCGGCGCGATCGCGGCGGGCGCGGGACCGGAGCGAATGGCCGCGTTGGAGTCCCTCGGCCGCCATCTCGGAGCGGCCTTCCAGATCACCGATGACCTGCTGAACTTGCGCGCGGACCCCGAGGAGTACGGCAAGGAGATCGGCGGCGACCTGTGGGAGGGCAAGCGGACCCTCATGCTGCTGCACACCCTGCGGTGCGCCGAACCGGAAGAACAAGAACGGGCTGTACAGATTCTCGCCAAGCGCCGCCCCGGCGTCGACCGAGAGTTCGGGCTGTCGGAGCTGCTGGATCGACTCACCGCCGGCGGCGAACTCTCCAAAGTCGGCAGGGTCCAGATCGAGGCACGGATAGCAGGATCTTATCCACCGGAGCCCAAGAGCCTCAACGAGATTCGCTGGCTCTACGAATTGATGCAGCGCGTCGGTTCGCTGCGGCACGCCCGCGACGTCGCCGCCCGGCACGCGCGGGAGGCGGCCACCGCGCTTGCCCGCCTTGACTGGTTGCCACGCAGCCGCCACCGCGACGTGCTCGCCGACCTGGTGGACTACGTACACGGGCGCACCCGGTGAACCCCGAAGTCCTGGCCGGCATGCTGGCGGAGCTCGAGCGGATCCGCGGGCTCACCCTCGATCTGATCCAGCGCGAGACGCCACGGTTGCTCCCGGCTCCACCGGACGACGCCTGCAGTTCCGAGCGGACGGTTTTCGACCTGCTTCTCGGCGCGCGCCGCGCGGTCCTGGGTAATCCGGCGGCCGCCCGGGGGCTGCACGACCTGCTCGTCGCCGAGGGCCGCCGCTACGCGAACACACCCGAGGGGGCGCGGCTGCGCGACGCGTTGGTCGCCTCCGAGGCGGTGGAGAATCTGCGACGGGTCTGGGAAACGGTCAGCCTCAACGTGCTCGACGGCCCCGCCGCACCGAACGCCGCCCCCGACGCGTGGGCGGATCTGTTGGCCGACGCGGTCATCGGGCGTGGGCTCGACGATTCCGTCTTGGCCCGCCTGCGGCCCGAGGGGTTCGCATGACGCTGACGGATCCCCGCGAAGCGCTCGCCGACCAAAGCAGCTTCATCGACTACCTCGTCGGCCTCGCCGGAGTGGCCCGGGTGGTTCGCGCGTTGGCCGCCGACGGCGACCGCCGGTCCGGCCCGGACCGCGCCGCGGGGGACTTCGAGTACGTGCTGCTCGGGCTCGCGAGCCTGGGCAAGGCTATTGAACGGCTCGCCAATCCGGCCGGGGCGCAACGGGACCCGACACCGCCCGCCCCGACGCCTGCACGGTGGCTCCGATGAGCGCGGTGCTCGCGGGCAGCGACTTCCTGCGCGCGCCGGTGCTCGCCACTGCCCGCCCGCAGGGTTTCAAGGAATGGCATCACTTCGTCATCCACGGGCGAGACTTCCGGCTCTTGATCAACTTCAGCCTCACCAACGAAGTGTTCGGCGCCGGCCAGGTCCGACTGGTGCCACGCGTCATCGTGATCGCACATGACGACAAGTGGACCGGCGCCATCGAGCGGTTCGACGGCTGCAGTTTCGGTGTCGCGGCCGATCTGGGTGAACTGACCATCGGCGGTAACCGGATGGCCGTGCTGCCCGACGGTTACCGCGTGTCGATCGACCTGCCCGACAACGGGATTCGCGCTGAACTGCACTTCGCCTCCGCGAGTAAACCCTTCGTCGTCAACAACCAACCGGTGGGAGACGGTCGGATGTGCTGGCTCTTCGTGCCGAGGCTGCGCGCCGAGGGGTGGCTACGGATTTCAGACCGCGAACACCGCATCGATGGCGACCTGGCCTATCACGACCACAACTGGGGCCGCTTCTGGTGGGGCGACGATTTCGGGTGGACGTGGGGCACCATTCTCCCTGCGGTGCAAGGTGATCCGTGGTCGATGGTTTTCCTGCAGATGACCGACCGCAGCCGGCTGCGCTGCCTGTCCCAAGCCCTCTACGTGTGGCACCACGACGAGCCCGCGGCGATATTCCGGCACGCCGCCGTGCAAACGCGCTCGCACGGCCTGCTGGACCGCGCGGCGGACTGCACGTTGCCGCCCCCGATGCGCCTGCTGCTGGACGGCGAGGTGCCGGGCGTACCCGAACGGATCGAGATCACCGCGACGCGGGCGGGCGACCGGGTGCACGCCGAGTTCCGTTCGCAATCCTATGCGCGCCTGGCGCAGCCCAGCGAGCTCCGCCTCGACCGGTCGACCGTGCTCTGCGAGACGGGCGGTAACGCCCGGGCGAGCGGGACGATCGGCGGACAGGATGTCGACTTCGTCGGCACCGGTGTATTCGAGTTCCTCTATGGCTGAGCGGGTTTCGTCGCTGTTGCGGCGCTCGGTCGAGCACCTGGAAGAAGAGGTGCCCGACAGTTATCGATTGCTGGTTACCCGGCTCGGCCCGATGGTGGTCGAGCTCGACGTCGACGGCGAGGTCTTTTCGCTGCGCGGTGGCGGCAGGCTTCGGGTGGCTGACGGCGCGGCGCAGGAGGCCGGCGTCCGGATCGGCGCCTCCCGAGGCGCCATCCTGGACCTGGTCGACGCCGCGGTAGGGCTGAACGAGGCCGTGGAGGCGGGCAGGATCAGAGTGCGAGGTTCGCTCGACGACGTCCAGCGTGCTCATGACTCGCTGATGGCGTACGTCCACGCCGCGGTCCGGGCGTCCTCACACCCCAGACTGCTATCCGAACTGCGGGCGGGGAAACCATGACCGAGTGCATCACGACGCCGGCGTCGTGCGAACGACGCCCCACGGCGGCGGTCCTCGGGGCCGGCATCGCCGGCCTGACAGCCGCGCAGGAGCTCGCGGAGCGCGGCTTCCTCGTCACGGTGTACGAGACCCGCGAGGACGAGCGCAACGGGCTGGGGCAGGAGCCGGCCGGGACCTACCCGCCCGTCAAGCTCGGCGGCCTCGCCGCCTCGCAGTACTCGACCGTGGGCGCATTCGGCGGCAGCCAAGCCGAGCTGCGCCCGTTCCCGGGCCGACGGGGTCAGCCGTGTATCCCGGGGCGAGCGGTCGCCGGTGAACACGGCTTCCGGTTCTTTCCCGCGTACTATCTGCATATTTGGGACACGTTCCAGCGCATCCCCGTCT
Organism: Mycobacterium sp. E2699; assembly: GCF_001666745.1. Lineage (NCBI taxonomy): Bacteria > Bacillati > Actinomycetota > Actinomycetes > Mycobacteriales > Mycobacteriaceae > Mycobacterium > Mycobacterium sp. E2699. The sequence continues at coordinate 101,370 of NZ_LZJH01000063.1, forward strand.
ACCAACCCAATGGGACGGGCGGCTGGACACCGACTTCCCGGACCGTCTACGACAATGTCCGGCGGGTGGTCACCCAGGGCATGACGGTTGACGGCAAGCCGTCCCTGGTGTTTCCTCGCGAACTCCCCCGCAGTCCCGCCGAGTTTCTCGGGATCGTCCGGCAGCTCGGCACTTTGGGATTCACCCCCGCCGATGTCGCAACGTTTACGAGTCGGCTGCTCCGCTATCTGGTCACGAGTCCGTTGCGCCGCGCACAGGAACTGCAGAACATCTCGGCGCACGACTTCTTCATCGGACACGACAGCCAGACGGGGTTCACCCCCCAGTACCCTTATACGGAACGCTTCGACGCTCTGTTGCGCAAGATGCCAAGGGTCCTGGCCGCTTTCGACTCGCGCTGGGGCGACGCGCGCACCAACATCGACACCTATCTGCAGCTGTACCTCAATATGGATCGCCGCGACACCAAGGCCGACGGGGTGCTCAACGGCCCCACCACCGAGGCGTGGTTCGACCACTGGTACCGCCACCTCGTCGCGCTCGGCGTCCGCTTCGTGCGCGCTGTGGCGACTCGCCTCGATCCCCCCGCGTTGGACCCCCGCCAGCCGCCCCATCTGCGTCCCCGGGTGCAGATCACCTTCGCCGACGGTACGCGCGTCGCGCCGGACTACACGGTCGTCAGCGTCGACGCCCCGGCCGCCGAACACCTCGCCTCTGCGCTGCGCGCGGCGGGCACCGGTGGCACCGTGGCCAAGCTGGACGGTTTCACCACCATCGCTCCCCCGCCCGACGGGCCCCTGCAACCGGGCGCGACCCGGCCCCGGCAGCGGCGAAACCCCTACCTGATGGACGAGCTCGGCCGGGTGCCGTGGGATCGGTTCCAAACGCTGTGCGGCATCCAGTACTACTTCGACACCGAGTTCCAGTTGCTCCGCGGGCACATGTTGTACGGCGGGACCGAATGGGCGCTGTCGTCGATCAACCAACACGGATTGTGGGAGAGGCAACCGATTCTCGACCGCGACGGCCACGTCTCGGTGTTGTCGGTCGACATCGGGGATTTCAACTCCCCCTCCAGCCACCTGGTCGACGAGCGTGGACGCGGCAAGGCGGCCCGCGACTGCACCCCCGACGAAATCGCCGCGGAGGTCTGGCGTCAAATCGTTTCCGCGCTCACCAACAACATCGAATCCGTGGCGGACGAGGTGATGCCGTGGCCCGTGTGGTACGCGCTCGATCGTGGCCTGAAGATGGCCTCCGGAGCCGGCCAGGGCCACGGCCGCATCGTACGCAACGAGACGCCGTACCTCGTTCCCATCGTCGGGGATTGGGTCAACCGGCCCAGCAGCGACCCCTGGAATCCGCACGGAACATCCTGGACCACCATGCCACCCGAGGACTGGTGGCTGGCAGACCTCGAGCAGCGGAACGTGTGGCAGGCCCGCCACGGCGGCTACCAGGTGCACAACAATTCGGTCGTGTTCGCCGGTACGTGGAACAAGACGTTCACCCGGATGACGTCGATGGAGGCCGCGTGCGAGTCGGGGCGCCACGCGGTCAACGCGATTCTCGACCACTACGTTTGGGTCGCGTCCGGCGGTGTCGATCGGCGCGCGAAAACCACGCTCGCATGGGAGTTCCCTTTCGACTTCCTCGACCAGGGCCTGTCGAGCCCGATTCGGTTGCCGACACCGGCGGGTGATTACTGCTACATCTTCGACCTCGAAAACCGCGAGCCGGCCGACACCCGCGCGCTGCGCATCCTGGATTCGAGATTCTGCGAGCGGTCGTTGCCGCACCCGTTGGACTTCGGCGTCCCCCCGTCCCCTGTCTCCCTACCGGCTGGAGGTCAGCAAATGTTCATGCCCGCAATGGATTACAACCAGCAGTTGCTCGCCTATCTCCAGGGATGGCGACAACTTCTCGAGCAGTGGACGACCATGCCGGCCGGGTTTCCATACCCTCCCGCCCCGTTCATGATGCCCAACCCGCCGCAGGGCGGACCGTACCCGCCGACGGCGCCGTTCATGCCGGCAATGCCAACCATTCCGGCCATGCCGGCGATGCCGTCGACCGCTCCGGCGCCGCCCGCGCCCGGCGACTACACCCAGCAGCTGTTCGCCTACCTTCAGGCGTGGCGACAGTACCTCGAGCAGATGACCGGCGCGGTACCCGGATCTCCCCAGGCGGCGCCGGCGCAACCCGCCGGCGCCGCGGAGTCCGCCAACGCCACGGTCAACCCGCCCGCCGGCGGGGGCGGCACCGGCGGCCCCGGGGCCTGGCAAGGCGCGCCCACCGCGTCCGGCGGATCCAGCGGATCCGGCGGATCCAGTGGGGGCGCCAGCACCGCGGAGGGGGTCGTCCATCAGCAAGCCACACCGAATTGGCCGCCCCTGCTGAACGTCGCGCCCACCAGCGAGACGGGGACCCAAATGTCGGGTCCCCGCGTCCCATCGTGGGTACCCCTCGACTCCTCGGGCCATGGAGTCGATGAGCCGCAGGTGCAGAATGCGCCCGGGGACGACTCGGGTTACCAGTTCAACGTCCCGATAGGCGGCGCCCGGTTCCACACGTGGGGTCCACCCACCGAACCTCCAGCGGGGTCCGCATTCGAAGGCCTTAACGCTCGCGTCGAGCCCATCGCCGCGCCACCAACGGCGCCGCAATCGCTTTACTCGACCGTCGCGGAAAAGCCTTCGATTTAGGGAACGCGCTGAAACGCCGCGCTCAGCAGTGGGTGCCCCAGCACTGGAAGTTGGGGCAATAGGTCGAATGCGCGAGGCTCACCATCTTATGGACGTCTCCGAACGTAACGTTTCTCGGGTCCAGGGTGGCGTGGATGTTCTGGGCGATCTGTTCATATGTCCAGCCCCACATGATGTCGTCGCAGATGAGGCGCCCCGTCGCGGTGAGGCCGTCGTCGTGGTCCGGCGGCCAGTTGAAGCCGGCGGCCCGCAGTTGCGCGAGGTAAGCGTCATCGGCCGGATCGGCGGTGGCAGTCGCAGCGCTCGAAATCAAGGCAGCGCCGACCATGACGGGAATGGCCAACTTGGCCAGCCAACGAGGTGAGGGCATTTGATGCGCTTCCTTTCTTCTTGGCGCTGATGACGCCGTCGGTCCGAACCGGGCCTAAGAAGAATAGAGAATGCCAGGGAAAAACCAGCTTATGCAAAGCTGAATAGTAGGAATTTTGCGCTTTTCGGACCGTTATGCGGCGCGCGGGCCCACCGAAGTCGTTTTCGGGTTGTGTTGACCGGTCAGCGCCGGGCGGAGATGGGTCACCGGGGCCACAACCGCGTGGCTCCGCACGACACGGCGCTCGACCTCGCGGTAGATCCACGCGATGGCGGCCAAGATCGCCACGACGACGCCCAACACCGCCAGGGCTTCGCCGAAAGCGATCACCATGATGATGCCGGCCAACACCCAGAACGCGATGGCTTCCGTGTCGTGGGTGCCATGATTACCGCTCATCGTGATATGCCGCATGTCTGCCTCCCGGGGCAGTAGGGATCGATGTCGGCTATAACGCCGCCGCGGCGGGAGAGCTGCCCGACCTGGGGCGATGGTGACCCATTTCACTGGGCGGAGCAGCGAACGAAAGGCCTCAGAGCTTGGTGGCAGGTACAGGATTCGAACCTGTGTAGGCGTAAGCCGACGGATTTACAGTCCGCTCCCATTGGCCGCTCGGGCAACCTGCCGCCAGACAGGTTACAACGAACGGGTAGACAAGGCACAAACGGCTAGCACCCCGAGGAAGGACGGAATCGGATGGCTGACTCATCGTTCGACATCGTCAGCAAGGTGGACCGGCAGGAGGTCGACAACGCGCTCAACCAGGCCGCCAAGGAGCTGGCCACGCGTTTCGACTTTCGCGGCACCGACACCAAGATCGCGTGGAAGGGCGACGAGGCCATCGAGCTGACCTCGTCGACGGAGGAGCGCGTCAAGGCAGCCGTCGACGTCTTCAAGGAGAAGCTGATCCGCCGCGACATCTCGATGAAGGCCTTCGATGCCGGCGAGCCGCAGCCCTCCGGCAAGACCTACAAGGTCACCGGCACCCTCAAGCAGGGCATCAGCAGCGAGAACGCCAAGAAGATCACCAAGCTGATCCGCGACGAGGGACCCAAGAACGTCAAGACGCAGATCCAGGGCGACGAGGTCCGCGTCACCAGCAAGAGCCGCGACGACCTGCAGGCGGTCATCGCGATGCTCAAGCAGGCCGACCTGGACGTGGCGCTGCAGTTCGTCAACTACCGGTAGCTCATGGCAGCCGCGAGCGTAACCTCACCGCGAAATTGACCGCCGATTTTCGGGGTGAAGTTACGCTCGCGAACAGGACACAGGTAAGCGAGGTTCTTCGATGACGCTGACTCCGCAACGGGACGGCCGCCACGACGTCATCATCGTCGGCGCGGGCATCTCCGGCATCGACGCGGCCTACCGGATCGCCGAACGCAACCCCGGCCTGACGTACACCATCCTGGAGCGGCGCGCGCAGATCGGCGGCACGTGGGACCTGTTCCGCTACCCCGGTGTTCGCTCCGACAGCAGCATCTTCACGCTGTCGTTTCCGTTCGAGCCGTGGACCCGCAAGGAAGGCGTGGCCGACGGCGTCCACATTCGCGAGTACCTGACCGCCACCGCGCGCAAGTACGGCATCGACCGCCACATCCGGTTCAACAGCCATGTGCGGTCGGCGGATTGGGATTCGTCCACCGACACCTGGACGGTCACCGTCGAGGAGAACGGCACCGAGAAGCAGTACCGCGGCCGGTTCCTGTTCTTCGGCAGCGGCTACTACAACTACGACGAGGGCTATACCCCCGACTTCCCCGGCATCGAGCGGTTCCAGGGCACCGTCGTGCATCCCCAGCACTGGCCCGAGGAGCTGGACTACACCGGCAAGAGGATCGTCGTGATCGGCAGCGGCGCCACCGCCGTCACGCTCATCCCGTCACTGTCGGAACGCGCCGCAAAGGTGACCATGCTGCAACGCTCGCCGACATACCTGATCTCGGCGTCCAAGTACGGCAAGGTCGCCGCCGTGGCTCGTAAGTTGTTGCCCCGCAAGCCCGCTCACCTGGTGGTCCGGATGTACAGCGCGCTGACGGAGGCGGTGTTCTTCGCTTTGTCGCGCAAGGCGCCGGGCCTGGTGAAGTGGCTGCTGCGGCGCAAGGCGATCAAGAAGCTGCCCGCCGGCTACGACGTCGACATCCACTTCAAGCCGCGGTACAACCCGTGGGACCAGCGGATGTGCCTGATCCCCGACGCCGACCTCTACAACGCCGTCCGCGGCGGTCGCGCCGAGGTGGTCACCGACACCATCGAGGGCTTCGACGCCACCGGCATCGCGCTGCGGTCCGGCAGGCACCTCGACGCCGACGTCATCGTCACCGCGACCGGCCTGCAACTGCAGGCGCTGGGCGGGGCCACCATCAGCCTGGACGGCGTCACGATCGATCACCGTGACCGCTTCGTCTACAAGGCGCACATGCTCGAGGACGTGCCCAACCTGTTCTGGTGCGTGGGCTACACGAACGCGTCCTGGACGCTGCGCGCGGACATCACCGCGCGGGCGACGGCAAAGCTCCTGGCGCACATGGCCGCCCACGGCTACACGCACGCCTACCCGCATCTGGGCGACGAGCCGATGGACGTCAAGCCGTCCTGGGACATCCAGGCCAACTACGTGAAGCGGTCGGTGCACGCGCTGCCCAAGTCGGGAACCAGGCGCCCGTGGAACGTGCGGCAGAACTACCTCGCCGACGCCATCGACTACCGGTTCGACCGCATCGAGGAGGCGATGGTGTTCGGCCGCGTGGCCGACCGCGCACCGCTGGCCGGTTGAGACGTCAGCGGTTGACTCCCTGAGCGGATTCGTCACCGAGGATCTCGTTGCCGCAATTCGGGCAGAACTTCTCGGCGGGATGGTGCTCGGCCCCGCAGCCCGAACAGAAATGGGGTTCCGCCGGCTCGTGTGCAGGCGCCACGCCGATGAGGCGGGCGGCACCCAGTTTGATCCCCGCTCGCGCGGGAGCCCGTTTCGCGCCGCCACCGGGTTTCCCCGAAACCAGCTGCAACGCAGGAGCTTTCGCCGACGTGTCGGGGCGGCGACGCTTCCGCATGACCAGGAACGTGAAGGCCGCGCCGACGGCGAGCACCAGCGCGACGCCACCGGCGATGTACCACACCAGGTTTGCCCCGCTGAGCGGCGAGAAATCGCCGTGCTGTTGCCGCAGGTTGGCGGCGCTCGTCCTGAGCTCGACCAGGCCGGGGTAATCCGGTGACATCGACAGGGTCTGGTCGAAATCGCCGATCGCTTCGGTGTATTGGCCCGCGTAGTAGTGCTTGAGCCCCTTGCGGTAGTACACGTCGGCGGGTCCCAGCGTAGCCTTGACACCCTTGCTCGCCAATATCGCGGCCAGGCCGTCGGCCGGTGCGACGAAGTTGAAGGGTTGCGGTTCGCCGACGGGGGCGAAGCTGTTCACGCCGATCACCTTGCCGTTGAGCTCGACGGTCGGGCCACCGCTCATGCCCTCGGATACCGCGGCGTCGATCTCATACTCGGCGGCCGACCCCATCGTCGACTTCTTGCTGACCTTGCCGCTCTTGTTCGTCGGGTCCAGCGTTGGGCCGGTGACGTTCTCGGTGCTCTGCGAGAAGCCCACCGCGAGAACCGATGTGCCGATGCTGACGTCGGCGTCGGTGCCCAGCTCCGACGACGGCAGGTTGTGCTTGTCCACCTTGAGGAGCGCGACGTCGCCCTTGCCGAGCGGCCGGAAATCCACGACGTTGGCCGCGGCCTTCCCGGCGACCTTGGTGCCGGTGCCGTACGTCAGCGCGAGACCGACTTCGGGGCCCTTGTCTGGGGTGTCGCCTTCGACCTTCGCGTTCTTCTGCAGCCACTCCAGCGCCGCGGCCGGGTCGCGCGCTTCGGGCGTGCCGGGAAACTGCGTGATGTATTCCCTGGCGGCTCGTTTGAGGATCAGCAACTTGGCGCTGTCGGGATCCACGCAGTGACCGGCCGTCGCCACCCAGCCGTCGGGATTGATGACGAAGGCGGTGCAGGCCCAGGTCGCGATGAACGGCATCGTCGTGCCCGGGCCGAACTGGGACAGGAGCTGGCCGTCGGGCAGCCGGACCGCGCCGTAACTCTGACCGGCCAAATACATCACGGCCGGCCGTATCATCGCCGCCGCCCGTTCCTCCGGGTTGACGTGTGGGCGACCGCCGTCGGCGGCGGCGATGCCCGGGGCACCCAGCGAAACCGCGAGAGCGGCCGCGGCCAGCGACGCCAATACACGGCCTCGGCGAGCGCGTCCGGGCATGAAACCTCCCTCGTGGCGGAACTGCACCTTGACGATCCGGCACATCGGGCTGCGTAGGTAGGGGCGGAAGTCCCCTGCCCCCGGGCCGTTGGTTTCGAGGTGAACTCCTTCTAAATCTCGGATGTCGGCAATACGCTGATCGCCATGGCAGCTGACAAGCGCGAACCCAACGTCGTTGTCCTCGGTGGGGGTTCCTGGGGAACCACCGTGGCCTCCATCTGCGCGCGCCGCGGGCCGACGTTGCAGTGGGTGCGTTCCGAGGACACCGCCAAGGAGATCAACGAGGATCACCGCAACAGCCGCTATCTCGGCGACGAGGTGATCCTGAGCGACACCCTGCGCGCCACCACCGACTTCGCGGAGGCCGCCAACTGCGCCGACGTCGTCGTGATGGGGGTGCCCTCGCACGGCTTCCGCGGCGTGCTGACCGAGCTGGCCAGGGAGCTGCGGCCGTGGGTTCCGGTGGTGTCGCTGGTCAAAGGGCTCGAGCAAGGCACCAACATGCGGATGTCGCAGATCATCGAGGAGGTGCTGCCGGGTCACCCGGCGGGCATCCTGGCCGGCCCGAACATCGCGCGCGAGGTGGGCGAGGGCTACGCCGCCGCGGCGGTGCTGGCCATGCCCGACCAGCACCTGGCGACCCGGCTGTCAGGATTGTTCCGCACCCGGCGCTTCCGCGTGTACACCACCGACGACGTCGTCGGCGTCGAGATGGCCGGCGCGCTGAAGAACGTCTACGCCATCTCGGTCGGGATGGGCTACTCGCTGGGCATCGGGGAAAACACGCGCGCGCTGGTGATCGCGCGCGCGTTGCGGGAGATGACGAAGCTCGGCGTGGCGATGGGCGGTGACCCCGACACCTTCCCGGGGCTGGCCGGCCTCGGTGACCTGATCGTGACCTGCACCAGCCAGCGCAGCCGCAACCGCCACGTCGGCGAACAGCTGGGCGCCGGCAAGCCGATCGACGAGATCATCGCCTCGATGAACCAGGTCGCCGAGGGCGTCAAGGCGGCGAGCGTGATCATGGAGTTCGCCAACGAGTTCGGCCTGAACATGCCGATTGCGCGCGAGGTGGACGCGGTGATCAACCACGGCTCGACCGTCGAGCAGGCCTACCGCGGCCTGATGGTCGAGGTTCCCGGGCACGAGGTGCACGGCTCGGGCTTCTGAGCCGTCAACCAAACAACTCGTAAAGAAAATATTTGCATTCGATATGGGCCAAGCCCGCCTCCTTGACCGGCGCTTTGCCTGCCCCCTACCGTCGGACGAGGTAGCCAGGCTGTCGCCTGCCGATTGGCGCGGTCGTAATCCGTTGTGCGCCAAGATGCTACGCCGACGTAGCGCAACCCTACCCGACGACGGAAGCGAACGATGCCCAATATCGAAAGCTCACGACGCGACCGGATACAAATGATTGTCCGACACGACCTGCCGTCGTCGCTGGTGGTTTTCCTGGTCGCCCTCCCGTTGTCGCTGGGAATCGCGATAGCGTCGAACGCCCCGGTGCTCGCCGGCCTGATCGCCGCGGTCGTCGGCGGCATCATCGTCGGCGCCATCGGCGGCTCGCCGCTGCAGGTCAGTGGCCCCGCCGCCGGGCTGACGGTGGTGGTCGCCGGCCTGGTCTCCGATTTCGGTTGGGGCATAACGTGTTTGATCACCCTGGCCGCCGGCGTCGTGCAGGTTCTGCTGGGGCTCAGCCGCGTCGCGCGGGCGGCACTGGCCATCTCACCCGTCGTCGTGCACGCCATGCTGGCGGGCATCGGGATCACGATCGCGTTGCAGCAGGCGCACGTGCTGCTGGGCGGAAAATCCAAAAGCTCGGCCTGGCACAACCTGATTGGGCTGCCGGGTCAGATCATCGACTCGCATCGGCCCGGAGTGCTGCTGGGCGCGCTGGTGATCGCCATCCTGGTCGCATGGCGCTGGGTTCCGGCCAGGCTGCGCTTCGTCCCGGGTCCCCTGGTCGCCATCGTGGCGGTGACGCTCGTCTCGGTCGTGTTTCCGTTCCATGTGCGGCGGATCGACCTCGACGGGTCGCCGCTGGACGCGCTGCAGTTGCCTGACATCCCGCACGGCAACTGGGGTGCGGTGGCGATCGGCGTCATCACCGTCGCGCTGATCGCCAGCGTCGAGAGCCTGCTGTCGGCGGTGTCGGTCGACCGGATGCACAACGGGCCGCGCACCGACTTCAACCGCGAGCTGATCGGGCAGGGCACCGCCAACATGGTGTCGGGGGCCATCGGCGGCCTGCCGGTCACCGGTGTAATCGTCCGCAGCTCAACCAATGTCAACGCGGGCGCCAAGTCCCGCGCGTCGTCGATGATGCACGGCCTGTGGATCCTGTTGTTCACCGTTCCCTTCGCGGAACTCGTCGAAGAGATCCCGACGGCCGCGCTGGCCGGCCTGCTGATCGTCATCGGCGTCCAGCTGCTCATGCCCGCCCACATCGAAACGGCAATGAAGCACGGGGATCTCGCGGTCTACGTCGTGACCGTTGTCAGTGTCATCTTCCTCAACCTGCTGCACGGCGTGCTGATCGGACTCGCACTGGCCATCGCGTTGACCGGGTGGCGGGTGATCCGTGCCAAGGTCGAAGCCAAGCCCGTCGGGGATGACTGGCACGTGCTGATCGAGGGGCCGGCATGCACCTTCCTGGCGCTGCCACGGCTGACGCGCGTGCTGGCGTCCGTTCCTGCCGGCGCCGCGGTCACGGTGGACCTTTCGGTCAACTACCTCGACCACGCCGCGCATCAGGCGATCAACGACTGGCAGCGGCAGTTCGAGGCCACCGGCGGCACGGTCGAGGTCCGGGGGATGTTCGAGACCGGGCACCTCGGAAGCCGGACCGGCGACGCGGTTGCCGAACGACGCGCGGCTTAATCGAAACCGGACAGCCCGAACGTGCTGCTGGGCGCCCGCCCGCTGAGCTTCTGGACTATCCACTGGTTCATCGACACCCCCTGCTCGATGGACTCCAGAACCAGCCGCGCGTGCAGCTCCGGTGATGTCCTGACGCTGAACGTCCCGCTGTAACGGCGTTCGGAAAGCGGTGCGGGGATGGGATCCCCGCAGGCGCGCAGGGTGCATAGGTGTTCCACGAGTGCCTCCTGGATGGCGGCGACGGCCTCCGGGGCGGTCGGCGCCTCGCGCCTCAGGTAAGGCAGTTCGACGCACACGCCGACGTACTCGTTGTAATGAGGCGACCATTCAGCGCGGTAGGTGTAACGGTCCACGCGGAATTTGAGAGCGCATCCGCTACCGGATTCGCGAGTCACTCATCCCCAGGGAGAGCTTCGGGCCTCTTTGGTAGCAGATGCGCCACCAGGTTCGGGAGCCAATCATCCCAGCGGAGAGCGCCTCTCCAGACCATGCGACTTCCCCAGGAATCGGTAGCGCATGCGCTACCAAAGCTGGGGGGAAGCTCTCAGCCCCTCGCCATCTCCTCGAGCCGACGGATGCGGTCCTCGATCGGCGGGTGCGTCGAGAACAGCGAACCGATCCGCTCGCCCGCGCGGAACGGGTTGGCGATCATCAGGTGAGCCTGGCTGGCCAGCTGCGGCTCCGGGGGCAGCGGCGCGAGCTGCACCCCGCCGGAAATCTTGCGCAGCGCCGACGCCAGGGCCAACGGGTCGCCGGTCAGCACGGCGCCCGACTCGTCGGCCTGGTACTCCCGCGAGCGGGACACGGCCAGCCGGACCACCGTCGCGGCGATCGGCCCCAGCAACGAAACCAGCAGCATCGCAAAGGGATTGCCGCCCTCCCGGTTTCCGCCGCCGAAGAACATCGCCATGTAGGACAGGGCGGTGATCACCGACGCCATGGCGCCGGCGATGCAGGAGATCAGGATGTCGCGGTTGTAGACGTGGGAAAGCTCGTGGCCGAGCACGGCGCGCAGCTCGCGCTCGTTGAGGATTTCCAAAATGCCGGTGGTGCAGCACACCGCCGCGTTGCGCGGGTTGCGTCCGGTGGCGAACGCGTTGGGTGCGTTGGTGTCGCTGATGTACAGCCGCGGCATCGGCTGGTGCGCGGCCGTGGCCAGCTCGCGCACGATCCGGTACATCACCGGCGCCTGCAGCTCGGAAACCGGCTGCGCGTGCATCGCCCGCAGCGCCAGCTTGTCGCTGTTGAAGTACGTGTAGGCGTTCATGCCGATGGCGAACAGCACCGCCAGCCACATCGCCGTCCGGCCGAACAGCGAGCCGACAAACACGATCAACGCGGACATGCCGACCAACAGGGCGAAGGTCTTCAGCCAGTTGGCATGCGGATGCCAGGTCATCGGTCTCCTCCTTGGAGCATTGCCTATCGCCCATTGAACGCCCGAAGAGGCGGTCGGGGTTCCGCTGGGTCCGTTAGGGGCGCTAACCGTGCCTACTCACCGTGTAGTCGACCAGCGTCTCCAGCGCGCGCCGACCGGGGGCGTCGGGCAAAAGGGCCAGCTCCTGCCGGGCCTCGGCCGCGTACTGCTCCAGGAAGTGCTTGGCCTTGGCCATGCCGGGTGACGCACGCAACAGCGTCAAAGCCTCGTCCACCGCCGCGTCGTCCTCGACGGGCCCGGACAGCAGCTCGCGCAGCCGCGCAGCCTCGGGGCCCGGCTCTCGCAGCGCGTAGACCATCGGCAGGGTGTGCACGCCTTCGCGGATGTCGGTCCCGGGCAGCTTGCCGGACTCGTGCGAGTCGCTGTCGATGTCGATGATGTCGTCGGAGATCTGGAACGCCGTGCCGACGATGCCGCCCAGCCGGCTCAGCCGGTCCACCTGCTCGCCATCGGCGCCGGCGAACATCGCGCCGAACCGGCCGGCCGCCGAGATCAGGCAGGCCGTCTTCTCGTACACCACCTTCAGGTAGTGCTCGACCGGATCCGCCCCTTCGGCGGCACCCCGGCCCTCGCGCATCTGCCCGGTCACCAATTGGGCGAACGTCTCGGCGATGAGCCGCACCGCCTCCGGTCCCAGCCGCGACACCAGCCGCGACGCCGTCGCAAACAGGTAGTCACCGGCGAGGATCGCGACGTTGTTGCTCCAGCGCACGTTGGCGGTGGGCGTGCCGCGGCGGACCTCCGCCTCGTCCATCACGTCGTCGTGATAGAGCGTGGCCAGGTGCACCAGTTCGATCACCGCGCCGGCGATCGTCACCTCCGCCGCCTCCGGGTTCGGTCCGATCTGCGCCGACAGCACGGTGAACAGCGGCCGGAACCGCTTGCCGCCGGCCTTGAAGAGATACATCAGCGAGTCCGTCATCACCGCGTCGGCGCTGCGCAGCTCGGTGTCCATGAGCTGCTCGATCCGGCCGACGCCGTCGCGCACGATGCCGGCGAAATCGGCGTCCCCGAAGTCAATGCCCGCCACCACCGTCGCCGGAGTCCTCACCCGACCAACATACTGGTGGGCGTGGACATGAAGGCCGACGTGGTGGTCGTCGGCGCCGGACCCGCGGGCTCGGCGGCGGCCGCCTGGGCCGCCCGCGCCGGCGCCGACGTCCTCGTCATCGACTCCGCCGGCTTCCCGCGCGACAAGCCGTGCGGCGACGGGCTGACCCCGCGCGCGGTCGCCGAGCTGGAACTGCTGGGGCTCGGCGACTGGCTCGACACCCGCATCCGGCACCGCGGGCTGCGGATGAGCGGGTTCGGCGGCGAGGTGGAGATCGACTGGCCCGGCCCGTCGTTCCCGTCGACCAGCAGCGCGGTGGCCCGCTTCGAGCTGGACGACCGGATCCGCAAGTGCGCCGAGGACTCCGGGGCCCGGATGCTGCTCGGAACGAAAGCGGTTGCCCCGCATCATGACTCGTCGCGGCGCGTGGTTTCGCTGACACTGGCCGACGGCACCGACGTCAGGTGCGGCCGGCTGATCGTCGCCGACGGGGCCCGTTCGCCGCTGGGCCGCAAACTGGGCCGGCACTGGCACCAGGAGACGGTGTACGGCGTGGCGGCGCGCGGCTACCTGACCACGCCGCGGGCCGACGACCCCTGGCTGACCTCGCACCTGGAACTGCGCTCCCCCGACGGCGCCGTGTTGCCCGGCTACGGCTGGATCTTCCCGCTCGGCAACGGCGAGGTGAACATCGGCGTCGGGGCCCTGTCGACGTCGAAGCGGCCGGCGGACCTGGCGCTGCGGCCGCTGATCTCCTACTACACCGACCTGCGCCGCGACGAATGGGGCTTTTCCGGCGAGCCGCGGGCGGTGTCGTCGGCGCTGCTGCCGATGGGCGGCGCGGTCTCCGGGGTGGCCGGGCCCAACTGGATGCTGATCGGCGACGCGGCGGCGTGCGTCAACCCGCTCAACGGCGAGGGCATCGACTACGGCCTGGAGACGGGTCGGCTGGCCGCCGAGCTGCTGGACTGCCGCGACCCCTCGCACGTGTGGCCGTCGCTGCTGCAGCAGCATTACGGCCGCGGATTTTCGGTGGCCCGCAGGCTCGCCCTGCTGCTGACGTTCCAGCGCTTCCTGCCCGCAACGGGCCCGGTCGCGATGCGCTCGACGCGGCTGATGACGATCGCCGTGCGCGTGATGGCCAACCTGGTCACCGACGACGACGCCGACTGGGTGGCGCGCGTCTGGCGCGGCGGTGGGCGGCTGTCGCGGCTGATCGATCGCCGGACGCCGTTCAGCTGACATTGCCGCCCGAGCTGGGGGTACCTCCCGCTTGCGGGGGAACGCAAAAGCCCCAGTTTCGCAACCGAATCGGGGGCTTTTGTGCCTGCTCGCCCGCGGAAGGGACCCCAGCTCGGCGTATCAATACCATTGACATGTATCAGCCTGATTGATATACCATGATCGCATGACGCAACCACTAGATTTCGAGTTCGAAACCGCCTACCGCGGTGAATCCGCCCAATTCGGTGAGGGCACGCGGCCGCCCTGGAGCATCGGCGCCCCACAACCCGAGCTGGCCGCGCTGATCGAGCAGGGCAGGTTCCACGGCGACGTGCTCGACGTCGGCTGCGGGGAGGCGGCCATCTCGCTGACCCTGGCCGCCCGCGGGCACACCACGGTGGGCCTGGACCTCTCGCCCACCGCGATCGGCCTGGCCCGGCGCGAGGCCGAGAAGCGCGGTCTGACCAACGCGACCTTCGAGGTCGCCGACATCAGCAAGTTCACCGGCTATGACGGCCGGTTCGACACGATCGTCGATTCGACCCTTTTTCACTCGATCCCCGTCGAGGCGCGCGAGGGCTACCAGCAGTCGATCAAGCGGGCCGCCGCGCCCGGCGCCTCCTACTTCGCGCTGGTTTTCGACAAGGCCGCGGTGCCGGACGGTCCGATCAACGGGGTGACCGCAGACGAGTTGCGCGAGGCGGTGTCCGAGTATTGGGTCGTCGACGAGATCCGGCCGGCGCGCATCTACGCCAACCTGCCCGACGGTTTTGACGGCTCGCCGTTCGGCGACGTCCGCGACGAGCCCGACGGTCTGAAGTCGGTCGGCGCGTGGCTGCTGTCGGCGCACCTGGGCTCCTGACCAGCGCAGGTGTATAGTCCGGCTAATGAAGGGCATGAGACTGGCTTCTCTGATCGCCATGGCGGGCGCCGCTGTCGCACTGGCGGCGCCTGCTCAGGCCGACGATTACGACTACGTGTTCAAGCAAACCGTCAATCGCTTCGGCGTGTACGGCCCGCAGGACCAGCTGGCCTGGCTGGGCAAGATCTCCTGTGACCGGATCGGCAGGGGCGTGGACGGCGACGCGTACAAGTCGGCCACCTTCCTCCAGCGCAACCTGCCGCTGGGCACCACCCAGGGCCAGGCGCTCCAGTTCCTCGGCGCCGCAATCGACCATTACTGCCCCGACCAGGTCGGCTTCATCCAGCGCGCAGGTCAGTAGCCCGGTTTGTATCCCGCGTGCAGCGCCACGATGCCGCCGGTCAGGTTGCGCCAGCGCACCGCCGACCACCCGGCCGCCGAAATCCGCTGCGCCAGCGTGGGCTGATCGGGCCAGGCCCTGATCGACTCGGCGAGGTAGACGTAGGCGTCGGGGTTGGAAGACACCGCCCGCGCCACCCGCGGCAGGGTCCGCATCAGATATTCCTTGTACACGGTCGCGAACACCGCATTGGTGGGGGTGGAGAATTCGCACACCACCAACCGGCCGCCCGGCCGGGTGACGCGGAACATCTCCTCCAGCGCCGCGTGCTGGTCGGCAACATTGCGCAACCCGAAACTGATGGTGACCGCGTCGAACACCCCGTCGGCAAACGGCAGCTTGGTGGCGTCGCCGGCGACCTTCGGCACGTCGCGACCGGCGCCCGCCGCCAGCATGCCGACCGAGAAATCGGCGGCCACGCACCACGCCCCGGACTTGCGCAACTCGACGGTGGACACCGCGGTGCCCGCGGCCAGGTCCAGCACCTTCTCGCCCGGCCCGATCCGCAGCGCTGAGCGGGTGGCTCGCCGCCAGTACCGGTCCTGCCCCAGCGACAGCACGATGTTGGTCACGTCATATCGGCGGGCGACGCCGTCGAACATCGACGCGACGTCCCTGGGGTTCTTGTCCAGCGCCGCGCGACTCACGACGTCGACGCTACCCGGGCACGGGCGGGTCAGTATTGCCGGTAACGCCGCTGGACGTGCTCCTGGCGCACCCTGATCTGTTCGCGGCGTTCCTCGGCGGAGACGACGCGGGTGGCAGCGGGGAGGTGTTCGCGCACGCCGACGAGCGGCACCTTGGTCACCGAGGCCTTCGGCAATTCGGGCGGCGGCGTGGAGTAGGTCCACCGCAGGGCCAGGAAACCACCCGGGTGGCCGGCGGTGTCGAGCCAGTTCGGCACGCCGGGGTCGGCGCCGGCGACGACGTAGCGGATGGCCCCGTCGGGATCCGGTTCGGACTGAAATCCGTTGAGGCTGCAGGTGTGGTTGGCGTAGTCGAGTGACTCGCCCCACAGGTTGGCCAGGTGGAAGCCCATGTACGCGGGCGGCACCGGCACGACGACTTCGACCAGCAGCGCTTCGTCGTCGGCCAGGTCGTAGACGCCACCGGAGTAGACGTTGGTGCTCTGCCCGCCGCCGGTCGCGAGATTGGCCAATGCCGGCTCGTTCAGGTCGTTGCGCGGCATGAGGGTGGCCCCGTCGCCGTTCTTGTCGCCGTGCGCCTCGAGCACCAGGTCATAGAACTGGTTCCAGAACGTCATCTGGTTTTCGACGATGGTGCCGATGCGGCGGACGTTGCGCGCCACGGCGTCGGGATCGAGCGGCGCGGGCCGGGCGCCCTCCTTGCCGATCTGCACGATGTGCAGCTCGGGCGATGCTTCGTGCTCCCAGTCATGAAAGAGCATGCGGGCGATCAGGTATTGCGCCGGCACGGTCCCGTCGACGGTCGCCGTGGCGATGAAATTCCCCGAGTGATCGGCGGGCCGCCGCGGCGCCAGCAGGATCTCGAATCGGCCGTCGTCGTCGACGAGCAGATCCGCGATGTCCAGGGACCCGGTGATGGCGCGCCCGCCGGGACCGAGTTCGGCCAGGCTGCCGGTGTCGCCGGCATAGCCGCTGTGGGCCTCGAAGATGATGTACTGCGGCGCTTTTGGGACGAGCCGGCCGCGTATCCGGTAGCTTTTGGTGCCGTCGATGGCGGCCGAGAGGTACAGCGCGTCGGCGTTGTCGATGGTGGCCTTGTCCACGGGCTGGATGGCACGCCGGAAATACGGGAATTCGGGGTCCTCGCAGAGGCCGCGCTCGATGGCGCTGAACACGAAGCCCAGCAGGTAGCGGTATCCGTCCGCCAGGCTTTGCTCGGTGACCGGCGGGGCGTGCAGTTCGGCGGAGTCGACGGCGTCGCGGGCCCGGGTCAGGGCGTCGATCATGTCGGTCCAGGCGGCCCGCAGGGCGAGCCGGCTTGATTCAGTGGGCATGTGCACGCTCTCCTTCGGTATCCCACCGGTATTGCTCGAACAGGTCGGCCAGGCGCGTGTGGATTTCCCGCGGATCGAGCCCGAACTCCTCGAGGCTGTAGCGGTGGGCCGACTCGTGCCCGCCTGCGGTGCCCGCGGACTCGAACGCCTTGGCGGCCACCGGTCCCAGGTCGAGCTGCAGCTCGCGGTAGATCCGGCGCATCGTGGCCTCGGGGTGCGCCACCAGCTCGCGATAGTCGACGACGGCCGAGCGCACTTCGGGGTGCCTGGCCAGGACGTCGAGCGGGTGCCGATACGCGTCGAACGACTGATCCGCGAGCACGCGCAGCGATTTCGCGATCAGGTGCTCGTCGCGACCCCGCAGGTCCCACTCGTTCTTCAACAGCTTGAGCAGGCTCGGGATCGTCTCGTAAGGATTGCGCAGGGGCACAATGAATCTCGCGTCCGGAAACGTCTCGATCAGCGCTTCGACGCGGCCGCAGAAGGTGGGATTCTTGCTCAGGTGCGTCCCGCCGCCGTTCAGCGCGATCTGGCGCCGGACGCATTCGGAGTAGAAGCCCATCACCCGCCGCCGCTTGCGGTCCGGCCAGTGGTCGACGTGGTAGAAGTCCAGCTCGCCCATGAAGGGAAACATGACGATCCAGAACCCGGAGCACAGCGACCACGTCAGAAAGAAGTCGTCTTCTTCCGGAACGAAGAAGCCGGTCCTGTGCATGTCGTCGGTCGGCGCGAACCGTTGCTCCTCGGCCGCATCGAGGCGGTGACGCAGCCGCCCGCCCATGAGCGCGGCGTCGAGCCGAAACAGCAGGCGCAGCAGGCGTTTCTGCAGCAGCGAAGGGAAGAAAAGCTCGTACATCAATGCGTAGCTGAACTGCGGGTCCGCCGCCATCAGCCGGTGCAGATACGTCGTGCCGCTGCGGGCGTGCCCGACACAGAAGGTCGGCGCGACCACCGTCGTCCGTCGCAGCGATCCGAACAGGATCGGATCGAGCGCGAAGCATGCCGCGTGGACGGCCGCGACTGCCGGCACGCCGATGAGGAAGGCGAAGTAGCGGATCCATGGCTTCGACGCCGGTGGGTCGCGACGCAACAGCCGAAGCATGGTGCGGTAGTTGGCCCAGTCGAAGTAGAAGCGGGTTGCGGGCATGACTTCTCCTCAGATCCCGAGGGAGCCAAGCTATCGCCATTTATTTGACTATGTCAAACTTATCCGGCTACGGTGCGCGCGTGACATCCGTCCGCAAGCTGGATTCGGTGGATTCCATCAGCGCCACACTTGCGCGCATCGTGCGGCTCAGCGTGAGCCGCTCGGCATTCGCGCGACAGGCGGCGGCCGCCGACACCGAGCTGTCGCAGCCGTCCTACATTCTGCTACGCGTCTTGATTGACGAGGGACCGCAGCCGATGGGACGCCTGGCGAGCATGGCGCACATGGACGTCGGGATGGCCACGCGCCGGGTGCAAGCGCTTGTCGACGCGGGACTCGCCGCGCGCCGGGGCGATCCAAGCGACGGACGGGTGTCGGTCATCGAGGCAACGGCGCCGGGCGAACGCGCCGCGGGAGCACTCCACGAGGTGCGGCGGGATCATCTGGCCCGGGCGCTTTCGGGATGGTCGGCAGCCGACCTCCACCAGCTCGACCGGCTCCTCAAGAGATTCCTCAACGACACGCAATGGACGCCGATCCGGTGAGCCCGCCGGGAATGACGCGCCGACGGTTGCGTTGCATCACTGCGTGAGCGAAAAAGTTTGGTTTATCACCGGTACGTCGCGCGGATTCGGGCGCGAATGGGCGAAAGCCGCGCTGGAGCGCGGCGACAAGGTCGCGGCCACGGCACGCGACACGGCATCGCTGGACGACCTGGTCGGGAAGTACGGCGACGCGCTGCTGCCGATTCGGTTGGATGTCACCGACCGTGAGGCCGACTTCGCGGCGGTCAAGCAGGCGCACGACCATTTCGGTCGCCTGGACGTCGTGGTGAACAACGCCGGTTACGGGCACTTCGGGTTCGTCGAGGAGCTCACCGAGCAAGAGGCGCGCGATCAGATCGAGACCAATGTGTTTGGGGCGCTGTGGGTTACGCAAGCCGCGTTGCCGTACCTGCGCGAGCAGCGCGGCGGCCACATCATCCAGGTGTCCTCGATCGGCGGCATCGTCGCGTTTCCCTTGGTCGGCATGTACCACGCGTCGAAGTGGGCGCTGGAGGGCTTCTCGCAGGCGCTGGCCCTGGAGGTCGCGCCCTTTGGCGTACACGTCACGCTGGTCGAACCCGGCGGCTTCGACACCGACTGGAGTGGCGCGTCGGCGAGGCACTCCAATCCCCTGCCGGCGTACGACGAGGTGCGCGCCGCGGTCCAGGCCGAGCGCAGCAGGCGCTGGGCCAGCCCGGGCGACCCTGCGGCGTCGGCGGCCGCGCTGTTGAAGGTGGTGGACGCGAAGGAGCCGCCGCTGCGGGTGTTCTTCGGCGCTTCGCCGCTGCAGACGGCCAGGGCCGACTACGAGAACCGGTTACGCACCTGGGAGCAGTGGCAGCCCCTCGCGGAGCTGGCGCAGGGCTGACCGCGACGGCTACTCGCCCTGGGCGTAGCGCTTGGCGAACACGCGCCGCCGGGAGAACGGCGACAGCACCGCCTCGTAGTGGCCGAGCAGCTCGTCGCAGATGACCGGCCAGCTGCGGCCGAGCACGCTGCGCCGGGCGGCCGGCGCATAGCGGTGCCGCTCGGCGAGCAGGTGTGCGACCGCTTCGGGCAGCCGCGCCTCGAACTCGTTCACTGCCAACAGCAGTCCGGTGCGGTACGGGGCCACCAGGTCTCGTGGCCCGCCGGCGTCCGGGGCGATCACCGGCAGCCCCGAGGCCAGCGCTTCCTGCACGACCTGGCAGAAGGTCTCGTGCTCACCGGGGTGCACGAAGACGTCCATGCTGGCGTACGCCGCGGCGAGCTCCTCGCCGTACAGCGCTCCAGTGAAAACCGCTGTGGGCATTGCCGATTGCAGTTTGCGCTGATCGACGCCGTCGCCGACGATGACCAGCTGCACGGAATCGTCGGCGGTCAGCGCGGTCAGCCGTTCGACGTGCTTCTCCGGCGCGAGCCTGCCCACGAACCCGACGATCGGCTTGCCGTGCGGCGACCACCGCCGCCTGAGCTCATCACTGCGGGCCGACGGCGCGAACCGCAGCACGTCGACCCCGCGCGCCCACCGGTGCACCCGCGGGAACCGCTGCGCGACGAGCGATTCCATCGTCACGCTGGACGGCGCCAGCGTCCGGTCGGCCAGGGTGTGCAGGTGCCGAAACCAGGCCCACGCGGCGCGGGTCGTCATCGGGATGCCGTAGCTCGCCGCGAAACCCGGGACGTCGGTTTGATACACCGCGACCGTCGGCACCCCGAGCCAGCGGGCCGCTTTCACCCCGCCGTAACCCAGCAACGCCGGCGACGCCAGATGCACGACGTCGGGGTCGAATCCGCGTAGCACGCTGACCATTCGGGGCATGGGCAGCCCAAGCGGCAGCGTGGTGACCTTGGGGAACATCCGCGACGGCACCCGGTGCACCCGGATGCCGTCGTGAATCCGATCCGCCCGCGGCTGGCCCGGCGGGTTGTCGGGGGCGATGACGAGGGCTTCGTGGCCGGTGCGACGCAGATGCTCGAGGACGCGCAGCACTGAGTTGCTGACACCGTTGACATTGGGGAGGAAGGACTCGGCGACGATGGCAACGCGCACAACACCACGATGTCAGCGCCGGCTGTCGGAAAGGTTGCCTACGAGCATACGTCGTGCGAAATCTGCTGGTCGGGCGCCTTGGCGCGGCGATCCAGCCCCCTGTCCAGCAGCGCCAGGCCGATCAGGGCGGCCGCCGCGACCAACCAGGCCACCACCGCGATGGAACCCGCCGGGATGATCGCCAGGCCGGCGTTGCGATGCTGCACCCGAACCAGGTTCGGGTCGTTCTTGTTGTACTCCACGTAGATCCTCATGCCGGTCGCCAGCTCGGAGGGATACAGCACCCCGAGCTCGGGCCGGTAGGTGACGCGCTCGGGTGTGACGAATTCGATGGTGGAGCGCCGCGGTCCGGCGCTGAGGACCTCGGCCTGGGCCACGCCCATGTGGTGCCGAATCGCGAGATCGTTGCGCCAGGCGCCGGCCACCAGCAGCACCGACTGCAGCGTGACCAGGCCGGCCAGGATCAACACCGCAATCCGCAACCACCGCAACGTAATCCCGGCCCGGGTGGTCGGCGGCTCGTCGCTGCGGCCATGAATCAGGATGTGCAGCAATGCTTTTGGATCGATCACGGTGCTCGAAAATTCATAGAGCGGCCTTGATGGCGGCGTGCAGCTGCCGCAGCGACGAGCGGTCCGCCTTGACCTCCAGCACCCGCATGCCGGTCCCCGGTTCGTCGAGCGCCGCGTCGAGCTCGTCGACCTCGATCTGGCGGCTCTCCACGTGGTACGCGCGGCACAGGGCGCCGACGTCGACGTCGTGCGGGGTGCCGAAGATCCGCGAGGACACATCGGAGAACCTCGGGTCACCCTGCTCGAGCAGTTCGAAGATGCCGCCGCCGTTGTCGTTGGACACGACGATCGTCAGCCGTTGCGGTGTCGGTTCGGTGGGGCCGATCAGCAGCCCGGAGCTGTCGTGCACGAACGTCAGGTCGCCGATCAGCGCGACGGTCCGGCCGTCGTGCGACCCCTCATGTGCAAGGGCGGCGCCGATCGCGGTGGACACCGTGCCGTCGATGCCGGCGACCCCGCGGTTGGACCGCACCTGTATTCCGTGGGCGTCCAAACCGACCAGCGCCGCGTCGCGCACCGGGTTGGACGCCCCGAGCACCAGCTGGTCACCCGGCCGCAGCGCGTCGGCCACGGCCGCGGCGACGTGCAGCCCGGTGGTCAGCGGGTGCACCGCCAGCTGCCCCCGGACCGCGGAGACCGCGTGCTCGTTCATCTCCGCGCAGCGGCGCAGCCACGCGGGGTGGGGCGCCCCGCTGGTGACCGCCCGCGTTCCGGTGGCCTGCGAGTTGCCCGAGACGTCCGGCCAGCGGGGCCCGGTGGTCAGGGCGTACACCGGCACGTTGGGGTCGGCCAGCAACGCCGACACCGGGCGGTGCAGCGTCGGGCGGCCGAGCATGATCACCTGCTTCGGTCGCAGCAGCGGCAGCGCGAGCGGGTGTAGGGGGTTGGCCGGCGCCGGCGCCGTCGGCTCGGCGACGGTGGGCAGCTGCTCCAGGTTGGGCTGGACGCCCGCGCCGTGTCCGGCGATGACGACCGTGTCGGGCGTCAGGTCGACGTCCAGCGGTTGGTCGAAGGTTGCCGGCGGCGTGTACGTCCACGGCCTGCCGCCGGGCCGCCGCGGCGGGGTCGCGGCGCGGTGGGGTTCGGGGTCCGGCACCAGCGGTTCGCGCAGCGGGATGTCGAACTGCACGGGGCCGGCGTTGGCGTTGCGCGATCCCGTCGCGGCCGCCAGCACGCGGCAGGTGGCCGATCGCCACGTGGCGTTGAGCGAATCCAGCCGCTCGGGCGCGTCCTCGGCCAGGCCGAGGCTGACGGCGGCGCGGACCTGGGTGCCGAAGTAGCCCAGCTGCTCCATGGTCTGGTTGGCCCCGGTGCCCAGCAGCTCGTAGGGCCGGTTGGCCGACAGCACGACCAGCGGCACCCGCGCGTAGTTGGCCTCGACCACGGCCGGGCCGAGGTTGGCCACGGCGGTACCCGACGTCATCGCGATGCACACCGGAGCACCGGCGCCGATCGCCAGCCCGATCGCCAGGTAGCCCGCGGTGCGCTCGTCGATGCGGACGTGCAGCCGGACCCGGCCGGACCGGTCGGCGTCCTGCAGCGCAAACGCCAGCGGGGCGTTGCGCGACCCGGGGCACAGCACCACGTCGCGGACGCCGCCGCGAATCAGTTCGTCGACGACGACGCGGGCCTGTGTCGTCGAGGGGTTCACCACTACAGCGTGTCACAACCCTGCGATTGGCCGCCGAACGTGGAGTTGTTGAGCCAAATCGCCTTGATTTCGCGCAACAAGTCGACGCTGGGCGCCCAACTAGGACTTGAAGAACTGCAGCGCCGCGGCGTTGACGGCCTGGGGGCGCTCCAGGAACCCGAGGTGACCGGCGTCGGGTATCTGCAGGTACCGCCCGTTGGGGATCGCGTCGGCGACCTCCCGCCCCAGGTAGGCCGGCGTCACGATGTCGTCGGCGAAGCCGAGCACCAGCACCGGCGCGGCGATGCTGCGGTAGGCGGCCAGCCGGTTGGTCTGTGGCGAAACGTACATCTGGGTGCGCAGGCCCGGGGTCTGCTTGACCGGCCACGTGGTGAACATCGCGATCCAGTCGTCGACGGCCGCGTCATCGTTGAGCGTCTTGCGCGAAAAGCTCTCCAGCAGGCGGTTTCGCGCGTCCAGCATGGGCGGCACCTGGACCCCCGAGGCGTGCAGCTCGACCTCGGCGTCGTGGAAGAACTGGCGGGCGCGGTCCAGCCGGCCTCGGGTGGCCATCAGCACCGCCGATTTGACCAGCTCGGGCCGCGCCACCATGAGCTCCTGCGCGATGAACGCGCCCATGGACACCCCGACGATGCGGGCCGGGGCGGCGCCCAGCGACTCGATCAGCGCCGCGGTGTCGGCGACCATGGTCTGCGTCGTGAATCCCTCGGCGTTTTCGGTGTCGCCGATCCCGCGGTTGTCGAAGGTGATGCAGCGGTATCCCGCGGCCAGGAAGGCCGGGACCTGGTGCGGGTGCCAGGTGCGCCCGGCGCCGCCGCGGCCGGCGATGAAAACGACGGGCTCACCGGTCCCGCGATCGTCGTATGCCAGGTTGATCATCCGGACGACGGTACAAGCAGCGGATGACAGGCCTTGATCCGGTCGATCCACCATTGCCGCCGCTCGGCCGGGGCGGCCAGGGCCCGCAGTCGCGCCGGGTCGGGCGTCACCGGCCCGACGGAAAGGTAGCCGTCGACGGGGGCGGGTACGTCGGCCACGTCGTCGGTGAACAGGCCGCCCGTGCCCAGCCCGCAGGCATGGCGCAGCCGCGGCAGTGCCGCCGCGGCGGTCAGGCCGTGGCTTATGCCGACCGCGGAGTCCAGCGCGCTGGAGACGACGACCGGGATGTCGATCTGGGCGGCGATGGCAAGCAGGGCCCAAACCCCGCCCAGCGGGGCGACTTTCAGCACGGCGATGTCCGCGGCCCCGGCGCGGACCACGGCGAGCGGGTCGTCGGCCTTGCGGATGCTTTCGTCGGCGGCGATCGGCACGTCGATCCGCGCGCGCAGCGCGGCCAGCTCCTCGACGGTCGCGCACGGCTGTTCGAGGTACTCCAGCGGGCCGTCGGCGGTCAGGGCCGCCGCCGCCCGCGCCGCCTGCTCGACGCTCCAGCCGCCGTTGGCGTCCACCCGCACGGTCGGCACGAGTGCGCGCACGGCGTTGACCCGGTCGACGTCGTCGGCCAGGGTCTGCCCGGGCTCGGCGACCTTCACCTTGGCCGTGCTCGCCCCCGGGAACCGGGACAGCACCTCGCCGACCCGGGTGGCCTCGACGGCCGGCACGGTGGCGTTGATCGGGATGCGGTCGCGCTTCAGCGGCGGGGGCGGGCGGTAGGCGGCCTCGATACCCGCGGCGAGCCAGTGCGCGGCCTCGGGCGGACCGTATTCGGGGAAGGCCCCGAACTCGCCCCACCCGGCCGGGCCCTCGATCAGCGCGAGTTCGCGGGTCGTGATGCCGCGGAAGCGCACCCGCATCGGCAGCGCCACCACGTGCAGCCGATCCAGCAGGTCAGCCAGCGAGGGCGTCACGC
>NZ_LZJH01000064.1:0-1274 GCF_001666745.1 Mycobacterium sp. E2699
TGACGGCGTTCGACTTGGGCGCGGTGGCCAGGTGGATGGTGGCGTGCGCCAGCGTCAGCTGGGCCTCGGGCAGGCCGATCAGCTGCACGGTCTGGGCGGCGGCGACCGCGGTCGGCAGCGCGGTCGGGTCGGCCAGGCCGACGTCCTCGCTGGCCAGGATCATCAGCCGGCGCGCGATGAACCGCGGGTCCTCCCCGGCGACGAGCATGCGGGCCAGGTAGTGCAGCGCCGCGTCGACGTCGGACCCGCGCACCGACTTGATGAAGGCGCTGATGACGTCGTAGTGCTGGTCGCCGTCGCGGTCGTAGCGCACCGCCGCCTCGTCCAGGGACTGCTCGATGGTCTCGACCGTGACGGTCTCGTTCGCTTCGGCCGCGACCTCTAGCGCGGTGAGGGCGCGCCGGGCATCGCCGGCGGCCAGCCGCACCAGCAGGTCGACGGCCTCGGGCGTCACGGCGACCTTTCCGCCCAGCCCGCGGGGGTCGTCGATGGCGCGCTGCACCACGGCGCGGATGTCGTCGGACGTCAGCGGGCGCAGCTGCAGGATCAGCGACCGCGACAGCAGCGGCGCCACCACGGAGAACGACGGGTTTTCGGTGGTTGCGGCCACCAGGAGCACCACCCTGTTCTCCACCGCGGAGAGCAGGGCGTCCTGCTGGGTCTTGGAGAACCGGTGCACTTCGTCGATGAAAAGGACGGTCTGCTCGCCGTTGAGAAGCGCCCGGCGGGCCACATCGATCACGGCCCGAACGTCCTTCACCCCGGCCGACAGCGCCGACAGCGCCTCGAAACGGCGGCCGGTCGCCTGCGAGATCAGCGCGGCCAGCGTCGTCTTTCCGCTGCCCGGCGGCCCGTACAGGATGACCGACGCCAGGCCCGAGCCCTCGACCAGGCGGCGCAGCGGCGATCCGGGCGCCAGCAGGTGGTCCTGCCCGACCACCTCCTCCAACGCCGCCGGCCGCATCCGCACGGCCAGCGGCGCACCCCCCGACACGCCCAGGCCGTCGCCGGTTGTCTGCGGTGCGCCGGGGAGGTCAAACAGACCGTCGGACACGGTTTTAGGCATACCACGCCGGGGCGACGGGGTGGGCCGCCCGAGCCTGCGTGAAATCAATACGCGCACCCGGGCCAGTTATTTGCTAAGTTCCCCCTGAGTTTGCGACGCGCGTGCCCACAAGTTGAGTCCAACAGCTAGGACGGACATGAGCCAGCCTCCCGAGTACCCAGGCCAGAACGTCCCGCCGGGCGGAAGCCAGAACCCACCCGGATACCCG
>NZ_LZJH01000065.1:0-195069 GCF_001666745.1 Mycobacterium sp. E2699
CGCCCACGGCCAGAAGGTGCAGAGCGCCGGCAGCAACATGGCCAGCACCGACAGCGCCGTCGGGTCCAGCTGGGCCTGACACCGCACGCTCGAAACCGGGGCCGCACACCGCCGGGTGTGCGGCCCCGGCGTTTGTCCACCCGTCCTACCCGGCCACCGGTGAACGCGGAATCAGCGAGGGGCGGAACCCGATTCGCTGGACCGCGCCGTCGGACTCGCGCCCGACCATCCCGCCCAGTGGCAGCTTGGAAATGCCTGCGGTGGGTGTCGATCCGGGCGCCGCGCCCCACCCGCCAGGCGCGGCGTTGGCGTCGAGCGCCGGCAGCGGCGTGACCGCGGAAACCGTGTCGGCCCACGCCGGCGGCACCGACAGGGTCCCGAGCGAGGCCGCTTGCCCCACGCTCGCCGAGGCGCCGCCGCCCAGACCACCAACGGGCCCAAGGCCTCCCACGCCCCCAAGGGCTCCCGGGTCGGATCCCTCGAGCGAACCCAGGCCCGCGAAATCCAGGCTCAGGCCATACCCGTCGAAACCCAGCCCGGCACCGTCGGAGCCCAGACCGGCACCGTCGCCGCCTAGGCCGAACACGTCGGAACCCACACCGATGACGTCGAACGCCACGGTCGCCGCATTGCCGTTCAGCAGATTCGTGAGGCTCGAGGTCAATCCGGATAGCGCCCCCGCGCCGGTGCTGGCGCTCTTGGCGGCGGTCTTGCCCGTCGCGTCGGTCAGACTCGACAGCGCGCTGAGCGGGGAGGTCGCCGCCGTGGATCCGAGCGACGCCGCGGTGCCCGCCGCCGCCGGCGACAACCCGGTACCGGGGGTCGCCAGGGACTGCAGCGTTTGGGGCACCGAGGACATCAACTGGGCCGTCGTCGTCTGTGCGTTGCTGCCGGCCTGGGTGCCCGCCGCCTGGGCGACCGCGCCGGCCTGATTGCCGAGCCCGCCGGGATTGGTCGTCTGCGGCGGTGGGGCGAATGTCGAGAATACCGAGGCCGCAGCGGAATTCGCTGCGTAGTTGTACATCGCGGTGGCGTCCTGCGCCCACATCTCGCTGTACTCGGCCTCGGTGGCCATGATCGCCGGCGTGTTCTGCCCGAAGATGTTGGTCGCGATCAGGGCCATGAGCTGAGCGCGGTTGGCCGCGATCAGCGGCGGCGGCACCGTCATCGCATACGCCGTTTCGAAAGCCGCCGCCGCGGCCGTGGCCTGGGTAGCCGACTGCTCGCATTGCGCGGCGGTGGCCGTCATCCAGGAGACGTAGGGCGTCACCGCGGCCGCCATCGACAGCGAGGTGGGCCCGAGCCAGGATTCGTCGGTGAGGCTGGCGATCACCGACTGGTAGCCGCCGGCGGCGTCGGTCAGCTCGGCGGCCAGCGATTCCCATCCCGCGGACGCGGTCAGTAAAGTCCCGGGCCCCGGCCCCAGATACATCCGACCGGAGTTGATCTCCGGAGGCAGTGCGCCAAAGTCCATCGCCCGTCCCTATCCTTCGCTCGAGTTTGCTGATCCGGTTGCACGTGGGTCGCATGCCGGGCCGCGATGCCCGGGAGCGGCGTTTGTGGCCGCGAAGCGCGGCGAATCAGCGCGGCGCCAGACCGGTCGCGCCGATCCGTCGGGCCGGGGGCATCGGGGGGCGCGCGGACATCGCCGCCGACGGCGGACGGCGTCCGCCATTCGGGCACGAGCCGTAACGGCGACGCCTGCGGCGGGAATTGCGGAGAGCGCCGGGTCGACGAGCCGGAGCTCAGCGACAGCCGCCGGAGCCATTCTCGATGGCCCGCTCAAATCTTGTGCCGCGAAAAACATGTAGTGCAACCACTATTCGTAACATCACGTAACTTTGCGGTAATGTGATTGAGGACACCGTCGTCCT
Source organism: Mycobacterium sp. E2699 (assembly GCF_001666745.1). NCBI lineage: Bacteria > Bacillati > Actinomycetota > Actinomycetes > Mycobacteriales > Mycobacteriaceae > Mycobacterium > Mycobacterium sp. E2699. The sequence goes on from NZ_LZJH01000065.1 coordinate 1,875, forward strand.
CGGCCATCGTGCGTACGTGTCGAGCTCCGACGGCGTCCGCTGGTTTCCAGCGTTGTGTTGTCGATGAAATCCATTCGTATGGAAGTGATTTAGGGGACTACCCCTCGGATTGGCTCAGCTCCCTTAAACCAACGACCATTCATACCAGTATTTTTGAAAAATCTACCGGTCTCAACTTCGCTGATGCAACACATATAAAACACATATTTGAGCCCGCCGCGATGTGAGCCACGGAACAGAGTTTTATTTGAGAACTCTATGAGTTCCGTGACAACCGCATATGCGCTTGGGAGAATGGGCGAACATGACCGTGATGTCGGGATACGCAGGCAGCCAACGGCCACGCCAGGCCATTCTGGGGCAGCTGCCCCGCATCTACCGTGCCGACGGCTCGCCCATCCGGGTTTTGCTGGTCGACGACGAGCCCGCGCTGACCAACCTGGTGAAGATGGCGCTGCACTACGAGGGCTGGGTCGTCGACATCGCCCACAACGGGCGCGAGGCCGTCGCGAAGTTCGAGAGTGTCAGCCCCGACGTGCTCGTCCTCGACATCATGCTTCCCGACGTGGACGGGCTACGCATCTTGCAGCGAATCCGCGAATCCGACGCCTACACCCCCACGCTGTTCCTCACCGCGCGCGACTCCGTCATGGACCGCGTCACCGGGCTCACCGCGGGCGCCGACGATTACATGACCAAGCCGTTCAGCCTCGAGGAACTCGTCGCGCGGCTCCGCGGGTTGTTGCGCCGCTCCAGCCAGCAGACCCCGCCGGCGGCCGAATCACTGAAAGTCGGTGACCTGCGTGTCGACACCGCCAGCCGCGAGGTCACCCGCGCCGGCACGCCGATATCGCTGTCGTCGACCGAGTTCGAACTGCTTCGCTTCCTCATGCGCAATCCGCGCCGCGCGCTGAGCCGCACCGAAATCCTGGACCGGGTGTGGAATTACGACTTCGCCGGCCGCACCAGCATCGTCGACCTCTACATCTCGTACCTGAGAAAGAAGATCGACTCCGGCCGCGAGCCGATGATCCACACCGTCCGCGGTGTGGGATACATGCTGCGCCCGCCGGAATGACCCGCGAGCCGAACGGGGCATCCAGGGAGCGTCCGCGATGGCTTCCCCGCTCGTTGCGCCGCCAGTTGCTGCTGGGCGTGTTGGCCGTCGTCAGCGTGGTGCTGGTGACGGTCGGGGTCGTCTCGGTGCTGAGCCTGCGCGGCTACGTCGCCGCGATGAGCGACGCCGACGTCGCACAATCTCTTGACGCACTGAGTAATTCGTACACCAGATACCGCGAACCGCCCTCGGCGCAACGGGCCCCCCAGCCGATCGCGCAGGCCATGCTGGAGTTCACCGATCAGACGCCGGGCAACCTCATCGCCGTGCTGCGCGACGGTAGGGTGATCGGCTCGGCGGTCTTTTCCGAAGCCGAGGCGCGACCCGCGCCGGCCGACGTCGTCCGTGCCCTGGAAGCGCAGTCCTGGCCCGACGCGCCGCCACGAACCGAAAAGCTGGGCAGCCTCGGTTCGTATCGGGTCGACAGCCGCGTCGACGGGCCTGACCTGTTGGTCGTCGGGGTATCGCTGGCCCGGGCCGACCAGATCATCGTGCGCAAGCAGCTCACCACCACCGCGCTCGTCGCGGCGGCCCTGGCGGTCACCGCCGGGCTGACCGTCTGGGTGGTCGGGTACACGCTTCGCCCGCTGCGCCGGCTCGCCGCGACCGCCGCCGAAGTCGCCGCCATGCCGTTGACCGACGGCGATCATCGAATCAGCGCCCGGGTGCGACCGGGAGACACCGACCCCGACAACGAAGTCGGGATCGTCGGACACACGCTGAACCGGTTGCTGGACAACGTCGATAGCGCGCTGGCGCATCGCGCCGAGTCCGATTTGCGGATGCGGCAATTCATCACCGACGCCAGCCACGAATTGCGGACTCCGCTGGCCGCGATCCAGGGATACGCCGAATTGACGCGCCAGGACAGCTCGGCGCTGCCCCCGACCACCGAATACGCGCTGGCGCGCATCGAATCGGAAGCGCGGCGCATGGCGGTGCTCGTCGACGAGCTGCTGCTGCTCTCGCGCCTTGGCGAGGGCGAAGATCTGCAGACCCAGGACGTCGACCTGGCCGACCTCGTCGTCACCGCCGTGAACGATGCCGCGGTCGCGGCACCGACCCACCATTGGGTCAAGGACCTGCCCGACGAACCGGTGTGGGTCCGCGGCGACCATGCCCGGCTACACCAACTGATCAGCAACCTGCTCAGCAACGCCCGGCTGCACACGCCGCCGGGCGTCACGGTGACGACCGGAATCACCTGCCACCGCGGCCCCGGAGCCCCCTACGCGGAACTCACCGTGGCCGACGACGGACCCGGCATCGACGCGGACCTCCTGCCCCGGTTGTTCGAGCGGTTCGCCCGCGCGGACACGTCGAGGTCCGACGGCTCGGGGATCGGCCTGGGCCTGGCCATCGTGAGTTCGATCGTCAAGGCCCATCACGGGTCGGTGAGCGCCGAATCCGCCGATGGCCGAACGGTTTTCCGGGTGCGGCTTCCCGTAATTGAGGGTGCCGACGCAAGTAGGGATACCGGGTAGCCGCCAGGCCTTCAGCGGCGGGTTATCGCGAGCTTGGTTGCGCGCAAACGCTTTCCGGAGTTGGGCCGCTTTCCGTGGTTAGCGTTGTTGTTCCGACGGGCGCGCTTCTTGTCGGCTCGTTTGGACATCGCTTTTGCGTCACTTTCTCTTGTCAGCTCAGCGCCGATGCGACGAGGTGGGCGCTTAGTTTTTCCAGCCGGCTTCGGGCGCGCGGATTCTCCACGAGCGCGGCGGCCTTCGTGAGGTTCAGGCCGTCGTAGTAGCCACCGTCGACCACGGGACACGTGCGTGACCCCAGCGTGGTCATGATCGGTGCGGCCTGCTCGGCCGGCCGGCCGACGCGGCCGTACATGCGCAGCAGCCGGGTCTGGAACAAGCCGGGACGAACGCTGAGCGCGACGAACGAATCACCGCCGGCCTCGGCCAGAGACCTCGTGTACATCGTCAGGGCGAGCTTGGATTGGGCGTAAGCCGCCAGCGGCCAGTATTGGTCGCCGGCCGGGTTCTTCCAGTTGATGTTTCCCCCGGTGTGCCTGAGCGAGGACACGTTGACGACTCGTCCACCGGCGTTGGCAAGCCGCGGAACCAGTTTCGTGGTGAGCAGGTAGGGCGCGAGGTAGTTGACCTGGAACGTCAACTCGTGCCCGTCCCGCGTGTACGTCCGCCCCTCGGGGGCGGCGACCGCGGCGTTGTTGACCAGGACATCCAGCGTCGGCAAGGTGGCGGCGAGAGCGTCGGCCAGGGCGGCGACCTCATCCAGGCGGGTGAAGTCGGCCACAACGAGGTTCAGGCGCAGCGGCTCCGCTCCGTCCTTCACCAGACGGGTCATCGCCTCCTCGCCGCTGTCCTGGTCGGGAGCGTGGAGATATACGGTCGCTCCTTCATCGACGAACCGCCGGGCCGTTGCATAACCGATGCCATCGGTAGCGCCGGTGACGAGAATGGTGGGAGAGGTGGAGACAAGTTCGGACATGGCAACTTTCGCGATCGAGACGTATGACTGCAGACGTCGCGCGATACCACGCGACAACGAACGCAGCCGAAATGAATAGAGATGGGAACGATTGAGAACGGCCTGAACCTCGAGCGTTAAGAGCCCGGTTCAGATGATGATTCGCCCGGGCGACGGTGGCTCGTCGTCCCAGCCCACACCGTATCGCTCGAGCGCCGAGGGCACGGCGAGGGCAACAACGGCGGTATGGATCATGAGACGGATTGCAGCAGAACGTGACCCGCGTCGGCAATGCCACTTACGATTTCCTGAGCTGGTACGGACTTTCCTTAATGGTATTTTTACGCCGGCATGTGCGGCCGGCCAACGTTTGGTGTGACGACTCGCGAGGAACTTGGCATCGGAAAGTGGCGCGGCGGTTGCGCAGACGGCGCCGAGACTGTCGATCAAAATTGCATCAATGCAGGCAGATAGGACGTAGGGATTGCGTAACCGCGGAGATTATTTCGTTCAGATGCGCGTAGTTTGTCCTCGGACAGGCCGGGACTGAATCAAGGAGGACTCCCATCGGCAATTCATCTCAGTGGGGAATGGCGGCCTGGCTTCAAATCGCCACCGTCGCGGTCTTGGTGGGCACTCTCCACGTGCCTCTCGGCAACTACATGGCCCGTGTGTACTCCGATACGCAACACTGGCGCGTCGAGAAAGTCTTCTACCGCCTGATGGGGGCTCAACCCGAAGACCAGCAGCGGTGGATGAAATACGGCACATCGGTGCTGGCGTTCTCCGCCGTCAGTGTGCTCTTCCTGTACGGGCTCCTACTGGTGCAGACGCGACTGCCCGAGCCGTGGGGGCACAAGGGCATGACGCCTGCGCTGGCTTTCAACACCTCAATCTCGTTCGTTACCAACACCAGTTGGCAGAACTACCCGGGCGAAACCACACTCGGACACGTCGGATTGCTGGTCGGATTGGGCGTTCAGGCATTCGCCAGCTGCGCGGTCGGAATGTGTGTCGCTGTGGCACTGATCCGCGGACTCTCGCAGTACCGGGACGAGCTTATCGGCAATTTCTGGGTCGACCTGGTGCGAACGGTGGTGCGCATCCTTATCCCGCTGTCGGTCGTCGTTACGCTGACCTTGCTCGCTCTTGGGGTGGTTAACAACGTGCATGCGGCGCAAGACATCACGACGGTAGCGGGCGGACGTCAAACTATTCTCGGTGGTCCCGTAGCCACGTGGGAATCGATCAAGCTGATGTCCGGTGACGGCGGTGGCGCATTCAACGTGAACAGCGCCCATCCCTTCGAGAACCCAACGCCGCTCACCAACATCGTCGAGATTGTTGCGATGCTCCTGATTCCGGTGGCGTTCATCAGAACGTTCGGGGTGATGGTCGGCGAAAAGAAGCAGGGTTGGGCGCTATTTGCCGCAGCCGCAATCCTGTTCGTGGCCGGCACCGCGGCGATCATCGCGTCGGAGTTCGTGGCGAACGGCACCGTGATCCACGCCGTCGGTGCCGCGACCGAAGGCACCGAGACCCGGTTTGGTGTGCCCGGTAGCGCCATCTTCGGTCAGGCCGCGACGGCAAGCGCCGACGGTGCTGCAAACTCCTCGTATGACAGCTATGCGAGCGCCGGCGGAGCAATGCTGATGCTGAACATGATGCTTGGCGAAGTCGCACCCGGCGGTGCGGGCAGCGGACTCTACGGCCTGGTGATGATGACCCTGCTCGCGGTCTTCCTCGGCGGCCTGATGATCGGACGGACACCCGAATACCTCAAACAGCGGCTGCATGCCCGCCACATGAAGCTCATCAGCCTCTACCTGTTGACCCTCCCCGCGGCGGTTCTCATTGGAACAGCGGCGGCCGTGGCACTTCCCGGTGAACGCGCCTCAACGCTCAACACGGGTCCCCACGGGCTTTCCGAGGTGCTGTACGCCTTCACGAGTGCCGCGGCCAACAATGGCAGCGCCTTCGCCGGATTTTCCGGCAACACCACGTGGTACAACATCGCTCTTGCCCTCGCGATGGTGGTAGGACGGTTCCTGCCGATCATTGCCGTGCTCGCGCTCGCCGGGACCTTCGCGACGCAGCGGGCCGGCGTCATCACCGCAGGAACCCTCCGGACGCATAGTCCGACGTTCGTTTTCCTCATCGTCGGTGCGACGTTGATCGTCGTCGGGCTGGAGTATCTGCCCGCGCTGGCGCTCGGCCCCGCGGCAGACGCACTGCCGAGATAAGCGGCATGATCTTGCCATTGCCGTATCGGCCTTTGACACCGGCGCGGCCGGCGGCGACGTGGATTGTGCTGTCCTACAGTCGTTTCGGCCTCGCGCGGTGCGGCGGTCGCGGAGCGGGCCGGGCTCCGGACGGGGATCGGCCGTGTTGGCGCCTAGCGAAGTAGTAGACGGTGAGCAACACCGAAGCCGCGGCAACGGCCTCGGGAATCTGCGACACCACGTCAGACATACCTGAGGGCCTCGAGACGGTCGTAAGCCTCCCACCAGACGGCCTCATGCTCGACGGGTGAGATCACACCGGTCGCCAACATCTGGTCGGCCCGGATCAGCATGTCGGCCAAAACTTGGCACTCGGTGTGGCTGTGTCGCGCTTGCACGTCGGCGCTGTTGGGCAAAACGATCACCGACATCGACCTGACCTGCACGCGGATGGGTCCGGCTCGCAGGAACAGCAGCGCGCCGATACCCACGTAGGCGGCGATGGAGATCGCGAGCACTTTGTCGGGTGAGGCCGCGGCGTCGCCCAGCAGCATCATCGCGAGCAGCCCGAGCGCCTCGCCCGTTATCGGCCACCCGCGCCACAGCCGCGCCATCCGGCGATCGGCGGTGGTGCTTCCGGGCGGATAGACGATCAATCGGTCGCGCTGAACGCCGTATCTGCCAACCGTGGCATCGAACGATCCCCACTGATGGGGGCCGTCGAGCAGGCGCGACCACCACTGCGGTCGTTCCGGTGTGCTTTCACTCGGCTGGAGGACGCCCGGCTCGGCGTGTCGCTGCGCGGCTTTTCGCATGGACTCGGGTCTACGCCCGATTCACGTCGCCCTCTAGTGATCCAAACGACATCTATACGCTCGACGGCACAACTTTTACGCCGGCTCATCGACCGCGGCGAGCGGAGTCGCCACACGATCAGCAGAAAGAGCTTGTGCTCATCGGTGCCGGTCAGTTAGATATCCGCCGTGGCAGTGAACGCCGGGAACCTGAGATTGCACTGATGTGAAGGCACGACTCCGTGCGCTGTGGCCAGAGTGGCAGCGGGAAGAGCTGAGCACCAATCTGTGGTTGGTTCCCACCATCCTGGTAATCGGCGCGCTCGGACTTTTCGCGCTGACCGCGCGGCTCGACGGAGCGGCTTACCAGGGTCGGCTGCGGCCCCCATCCTGGGTGGTCAGCGGCTCCGCCGACGCGGCGCGTCAAGTCCTGACATCGATCGCGGCGTCGGTGATCACCGTCGTCGGCATCGTCTTCTCCATCACGATCGTGACCCTGACGCTGGCGTCGACGCAGTTCGGTCCGCGGATGCTACGCAACTTCATCCGCGACCGCGGCACCCAGCTCACACTGGGAACGTTCGTGGCGACCTTCGTGTATTGCGTCGTCGCGCTGGTGTCGATCGGGCCCGGCGATCGCGGCGAATTCGTCCCGCACATCTCGATCACGACGGCTTTCGGTCTGGTGCTCATCGACCTCGCGGTGCTGATCTACTTCATCCACCACATCGCCACCCAGATCCAGCTGCCACAAGTGATCGCCGGCATCGCCAAAGACCTGGCCCACGCGGTCGCTGTGCAGAGCGCCGACCGGCCCATGTCGACACGAAAGGCCGCGCACGGTCCGTCGCTCGACGAACTGCTCGCCACCATCGAAACCTCCGGCAGCGTCATTCGAACCCCCAAAAGCGGCTACCTGCAATTCATTCGACATCAGACGCTGGTCCGCGTCGCCGCGCAGGCCGACGCGGTGATCCGGCTGCCCTACCGCCCGGGCCACTTCCTCGTCGAAGGCCGTGAACTGGCGAGCGTGTGGCCCGCCACCGCCGCCGAACAGGTGGCCGACTACCTGGCCCGAGCCCAGGCGACCGGGCCGCACCGCACCCTGACGCAGGACGTCGCCTTCGGCGTGGATCAACTCGTCGAGATCGCCATCCGGGCGCTGTCGCCGGCCGTCAACGACACCTTCACCGCGCTCACGTGCATCGACTGGCTCGGCGACTCCCTGTGCAAGATCGCGCCGGTCTGGACGCCCACCCAAATCCATCGCGACAATCGCGGCGTCATCCGCGTCATCTCGGACCAGGTCAGCTATGAACGGCTCGTGCAGCGAGCCTTCGAAAAGATTCGCCAAGCCAGCCGGGCGATGCCCGCGGTAATGATCCGCCAGCTCGACACCCTGGCGACGATCATGGAACAAACGACGGATCCGCAACGCGCGCAGGTCCTGATGGATCAAGCGGCCATGATCCACCGGGCGAATGCTGAATCGGTTCCCGAGCACTCGGATCGCGCCGACGTGGATCGTCGATACGTCGCGTTGCTCGCCCTGCACGAACGACTCGGCGGCCCGGCCCACGGGATGAGCGACCAGGCGTAAAGAAACCGTAAAGGCGCACCGCAACGCCGTTAGGAAACTGTCAACCAAAGGCCCTACCCGGCAACCGCTGTCTAGTTTCAAGCTGACCTTGCCTCCGAGTACGGCACTGCGGCCTGCTCGAAGAGGCCCTTTCGTATGCGCCAGTCGCACGGAACGGAGACAAGTATGGGCGTGTTGATCTACGTCTTACTGACGATCGCGGTGTTCGCCGTGCTCGGGCTGACCCAGAAGTTGGTCGAGCGGCTGTGAGCTACGAAAACGTCGTCGGTTTGGCGCTTTCCGTCATCCTTGCGGTATATCTCGCAGCCGCCCTGCTGTTCCCGGAGAGGTTCTAGTGAGCACAACTACAGCGGGGATCATCTTCCTCGCCGTCCTCGTCGCGGCGCTGGTGGTGGTGCATGTGCCGTTCGGCGACTACATGTACCGGGTGTACACGTCGGACAAGGACTCCTACGTCGAGCGGGTCATCTACCGGGCGATCGGTGTCGACTCGCGCTCGGAGCAGACCTGGGGGGCGTACGCCCGCAGCGTCCTGGCCTTCTCGTCGATCAGCATCCTCTTCCTGTTCGCATTCCAGCTCGTGCAGGGCAAATTGCCATTACACCTGCACGATCCGGCGACCCAGATGACCCCGGGGCTGGCGTGGAACACCGCCGTCAGCTTCGTCACCAACACCAACTGGCAGGCCTACTCCGGTGAATCGACGCAGGGCCATCTCGTCCAGATGGCCGGACTGGCGGTGCAGAACTTCGTCTCCGCGGCCGTCGGCATGGCGGTGGCGATCGCACTGGTACGCGGCTTCGCCCGTAAGCGCACCGGTGACCTGGGCAACTTCTGGGTGGACCTGGTGCGCACGGTGCTGCGCATCCTGCTGCCCATTTCGATCGTCGCCGCGATCCTGCTGATCGCCGGAGGGGCGATACAAAACTTCCACCTGCACGACCAGGCGGTCACCACGCTCGGCGGCGCCCAGCAGACGATCACCGGCGGCCCGGTGGCGAGCCAGGAGGCGATCAAGGAGCTGGGCACCAACGGCGGCGGCTTCTACAACGCGAACTCGGCGCACCCGTTCGAGAACCCCACGACCTGGGCCAACTGGCTGGAGATCTTCCTGCTGCTGGTGATCAGCTTCTCGCTGCCCCGCACCTTCGGGCGCATGGTGGGCAGCACCAAGCAGGGGTACGCGATCGCATCGGTCATGGCGACCCTCTACGCGATCAGCGTGTCCTTCATGATGTGGTTCCAGCTGCAGCACCACGGCACCGTCCCGACCGCCGTCGGGGCCGCCATGGAAGGCGTCGAGCAGCGGTTCGGCGTCGCCGACTCGGCGGTGTTCGCCGACTCGACGACGCTCACCTCCACCGGTGCCGTCGACTCGTTCCACGACTCGTACACCAGCCTCGGCGGGATGATCACCATGTTCAACATGCAGCTTGGCGAGGTCGCGCCCGGCGGCACCGGCTCGGGCCTCTACGGCATGCTGATTTTGGCGGTGATCACGGTTTTCGTCGCCGGTCTGATGGTCGGGCGCACGCCCGAATACCTCGGCAAGAAGATCAATCCCCGCGAAATCAAGCTTGCCGCAAGCTATTTCCTCGTGACACCGCTGATCGTGCTGACCGGGACCGCGATCGCGATGGCGCTGCCCGGTGAACGCGCCGGCATGCTCAACACCGGCCCGCACGGGCTGTCGGAGGTGTTGTACGCGTTCACCTCCGCGGCCAACAACAACGGGTCCGCGTTCGCCGGCATCAGCGTCAACACCAACTGGTACAACACCGCTTTGGGGCTGGCCATGGTCTTCGGCCGATTCCTGCCCATGGTGCTCGTCCTGGCGCTGGCCGGTTCGCTCGCCAGGCAGGGTCACACACCCGAATCGGTGGGCACCCTGCCCACCCATCGGCCGCAGTTCGTGGGAATGGTCGCCGGCGTCACGGTGATCCTCGTCGCCCTCACATTCCTGCCCATGCTCGCGCTCGGGCCTCTCGCCGAAGGAATCCACTGATGACCGCAACCGCCATCGATCCGGCCGAACAGACCCAGTCCGCGGCCCACGCCGGCCCGAAACGGGTGCACGGCGGGTTGCTCGACCCGAAGATGCTGTGGCGCTCGACGCCGGACGCGCTGCGCAAGCTCGACCCGCGCACCCTGTGGCGCAACCCGGTGATGTTCATCGTCGAGATCGGCGCCGCCTGGAGCACCTGGTTGGCGATCGTCAACGAAACCTGGTTCGCGTGGCTGATCGTGGTCTGGCTCTGGCTGACCGTGCTGTTCGCCAACCTGGCGGAGGCGGTGGCCGAAGGCCGCGGCAAGGCGCAGGCGGAAACGCTGCGCCGAGCCAAGACCCAGACCATGGCCCGACGGCTCAGGAACTGGCAACCCGGCGGCGCCGGCGTGGAGGAAGAAGTCGCGGCGCCGCTGCTGCAACAAGGTGACATCGTCGTGGTCGAGGCCGGGCAGGTGATACCGGGCGACGGCGACGTGGTGGAAGGCATTGCGTCGGTGGACGAATCGGCGATCACCGGCGAGTCGGCGCCGGTGATCCGTGAATCCGGCGGCGACCGTTCGGCGGTCACCGGCGGCACCACCGTGCTGAGCGACCGGATCGTCGTGAAGATCACCCAGAAGCCGGGTGAGAGCTTCATCGACCGGATGATCGCGCTCGTCGAGGGCGCCAACCGGCAGAAGACCCCCAACGAGATCGCGCTGAACATCCTGCTGGCCGCGTTGACGATCATTTTCGTCTTCGCCGTCGCGACCCTGCAGCCGTTGGCGATCTACTCCAAAGCGAACAACCCGGGCGTTCCGGACACCCAGGCGCTCAACGCAAGTGGCGTCACCGGGATCGTGATGGTGTCGCTGCTGGTGTGCCTGATCCCGACAACGATCGGCGCGCTGCTGTCGGCCATCGGCATCGCGGGAATGGACCGCTTGGTGCAGCGCAACGTGCTGGCCATGTCCGGGCGCGCCGTGGAAGCCGCCGGTGACGTGAACACGCTGCTGCTCGACAAGACGGGCACCATCACCCTGGGCAACCGGCAGGCCGGCGACTTCGTCCCCCTTGCCGGTGTCACCAGTGAGCAACTGGCCGACGCCGCGCAATTGTCCAGCCTGGCCGACGAAACGCCGGAGGGACGCTCGATTGTCGTGTTCGCCAAGCAGCACTTCGGGCTGCGCGAGCGCGCTCCGGGCGAACTCGCGCACGCCCAATGGGTTGAGTTCTCCGCCTCGACGCGGATGTCCGGGGTCGACCTGGACGGGCATCAGCTGCGCAAGGGCGCGGCGAGTTCGGTCGCGGAATGGGTTCGCGGGCAAGGCGGTAAGGTGCCGACGCAGCTCGGTGAGATCGTCGACGGCATCTCCGCCGGCGGCGGCACCCCGCTGGTCGTCGGTGAGTGCCTGAACGGCGAGGCGGCGGTCCTGGGTGTCATCCACCTCAAGGACGTCGTCAAGCAGGGCATGCGCGAGCGCTTCGACGAGATGCGGAAGATGGGCATCCGCACGGTGATGATCACCGGCGATAACCCGTTGACCGCCAAGGCGATTGCCGACGAGGCCGGTGTCGACGACTTCCTTGCCGAGGCCACGCCGGAGGACAAGCTCGCCCTGATCAAGCGTGAGCAAGAAGGCGGCAAGCTGGTCGCGATGACCGGCGACGGCACCAACGACGCGCCGGCGCTGGCTCAGGCCGACGTGGGCGTGGCGATGAACACCGGGACCTCGGCGGCCAAAGAGGCCGGCAACATGGTCGACCTCGACTCCGACCCCACCAAGCTCATCGAGATCGTCGAGATCGGCAAGCAGCTGCTGATCACCCGCGGCGCGCTCACCACGTTTTCCATCGCCAACGACATCGCCAAATACTTCGCGATCATCCCGGCGATGTTCGTCGCGCTGTTCCCCGGCCTGGACATGATCAACATCATGCGGCTGCACAGCCCGCAGTCGGCGATCCTGTCGGCGGTGATCTTCAACGCCATCATCATCGTCATGCTGATCCCGTTGTCGCTACGCGGCGTGCGCTACACACCGAGCAGCGCATCAAAGCTGTTGAGCCGCAACCTGTATGTGTACGGGCTCGGCGGCATCGTCGCCCCGTTCATCGGGATCAAGCTGATCGACCTCATCGTCCAATTCGTCCCGGGGATGTCCTGACATGAAGTTCTCCGCTTTCATCCGCATGCACTGGGCGGCGTTTCGCGCGCTGCTGGTCCTGACCGTGCTCACCGGTCTCGCCTATCCGCTGTTCATCTGGCTCGTCGCGCAGATTCCTGGATTGCACGACAAGGCCGACGGGTCGATGCTCAGCGCCCACGGCAAGCTCGTCGGCAGCCGGCTGATCGGCCAGCAGTTCACCGACAAGGACGGCAACGCGCTGCCGCAGTACTTTCAGAGCCGCCCCTCGGCGGCCGGCACCGGCTACGACCCGCTGAACTCGAGCGCGAGCAACCTCGGGCCGGAGAGCATCGTCGACACCCCCGCGGACCCCGCGCAACTGGCGGCCGGGAAGTCGGCATCGGATGCCGGGTTCAAGCCGAGCCTGCTGACGCAGGTGTGCACCCGTAGTTCCGCGGTGGGGCAGCTGGAAGGCGTGGACGGGTCGCGCCCGTTCTGCACGGGCGGCGGCGTGGGCGCGGTGCTCTCGGTGATCGGCCCCCGGGATACCCGCGGCAACGTCGTCCACCCCACCCGGGTGGTGAGCGTCAACGAGCCGTGTCAGTCGACGTCGGCGCCGTTCCTGGTGATCTACGAGGGGGTGCGCGTCGAGTGCGCCAAATACGGCGAGGATTACACGATCGGCCAGATAGTGCCCGTCCGCGGGGCCGCCCCCGACCAACCGGCCGTGCCCGCCGACGCTGTCACCGCCAGCGGCAGCGGCCTGGACCCACATATCTCCCCCGCCTACGCCGACATCCAGGTCGCCCGGGTGGCCAAGGCCCGCCACGTCAGCCCCGATCAGATCCGCGCGGTCGTCGCGCAGTACCGCAGCGCGCGCACCCTTGGCTTTGTCGGTGAGCCGACGGTGAATGTGCTGGAGCTCAACCTGCAACTCGATCACCAATATCCGGTTACCAGCTAGCGCCGAGGGGGATGATGGTTGACGTGAGCGCGACCGACCACCGTCCCAAGCGCGGGGAATTACGCATCTACCTCGGCGCCGCACCCGGTGTCGGCAAGACGTACGCGATGCTCGGCGAGGCGCACCGGCGGCTGGAGCGCGGCACCGACGTGGTGGCGGCCGTCGTCGAGACCCACGGCCGGGCGAAAACCGCTGAGCTGATTGAGGGCATCGAGGTCATTCCGCCCCGCTACATCGACTATCGCGGCGGTCGCTTCCCCGAGCTCGACGTGCCGGCCGTGCTGGCGCGGCACCCGCAGGTGGTCCTGGTCGACGAACTCGCCCACACCAACACACCGGGCAGCAAGAACGAGAAACGGTGGCAGGACGTCGAAGAGCTGCTGGACGCCGGGATCACGGTGATCTCGACCGTCAACATCCAGCACCTGGAAAGCCTCAACGATGTCGTCGCCCAGATCACCGGCATCGAGCAGCAGGAGACCATCCCGGATTCGATAGTGCGCCAGGCTTCGCAGGTCGAACTCATCGACATCACCCCGGAGGCCCTGCGCCGCAGGCTGTCCCACGGCAACGTCTACACGCCGGAACGGATCGACGCGGCACTGTCGAACTACTTCCGCCGCGGAAACCTCACGGCACTCAGGGAATTGGCGCTGCTTTGGCTGGCGGACCAGGTGGATACCGCGCTGGCCAAATATCGAGCCGAGAACAAGATCACCGACATGTGGGAGGCGCGGGAACGCGTCGTTGTGGCGGTCACCGGTGGACCGGAGTCGGAGACATTGGTACGGCGGGCGTCCCGGATCGCGTCGAAGTCCAGCGCCGAGCTGATGGTGGTGCACGTCATCCGCGGTGACGGGCTGGCCGGCGTCTCGGAACGCAGGATGACGAAGGTTCGCGAGTTGGCCAACAGCCTCGACGCGTCCCTGCACACCGTGGTCGGTGACGACGTCCCGACGGCGCTGCTCGATTTCGCCCGCGAGAACAACGCCACCCAGCTGGTCATCGGCACATCCCGCCGGCCCCGGTGGGCGCGCATCTTCGAGGAGGGCATCGGCCCGACGATCGTCGAGCGGTCCGGGAAGATCGACGTGCACATCGTCACGCACGAGGAATCCAAGCGCGGCCTTCACCTGGGGCCGCTGGTGCCCCGCGAGCGCCGCGTCGCATCGTGGTTGGCGGCCGTCATCGTGCCGTCGGTCATTTGCGCCGTGACGGTCACGCTGCTGGACCCGTACCTGAACAACGCCGGTGAGAGCGCGTTGTTCTTCGTCGGGGTGCTGTGTGTCGGCCTACTCGGCGGCGTTGCCCCGGCGATCCTTTCGGCGGTGCTGTCCGGGTTGCTGCTGAACTACTACCTGATCCCCCCGCGGCACAGCTTCACCATTGCCGAACCAAACGCCGCCATCACCGAATTGGTGCTGATGATGATCGCGGTCGCGGTCGCGGTCCTCGTCGACGGCGCCAGTAAACGCACCCGCGAAGCCCGGCGCGCGTCCCAGGAAGCCGAGCTGCTCACGCTGTTCGCGGGGTCGGTGCTGCGCGGCGCCGACCTCGAGACGCTGCTGGAACGCGTGCGGGAGACGTACTCGCAGCGCGCCGTCAGCATGCTGCGCGAGCCCAGCGAGGAAGAGCGCGCAGCCGGCAATAAGAGCTACATCGTGGCCTGCGTGGGCAAAGACCCTTGTGTGACCGTTGATTCGGCGGACACCGCGATCGAGGTCGGCGACGAAGAGTTCTGGATGTTGATGGCCGGCAAGAAGCTCTCCACGCGAGATCGCCGCGTGCTCAGCGCCGTGGCCAAGCAGGCGGCGGGCCTGATCAGGCAGCGGGAGCTGGCCGAGGAGGCCAGCCGCACGGAGGCGATCGTGCGGGCCGACGAGCTGCGGCGCTCCCTGCTTTCGGCGGTCAGCCACGACCTCCGGACGCCGCTCGCGGCCGCCAAGGTGGCGGTGTCCAGCTTGCGCGCCGAGGACGTGGCCTTCTCCCCCCAGGACACCGCCGAACTGCTGGCCACCATCGAGGAGTCGATCGACCAGCTGACCGCGCTGGTCGGCAACCTGCTCGATTCCTCGCGCCTGGCCGCCGGGGTGATCCACCCGGAGTTGCGGCGCGTCTATCTGGAGGAAGCGGTGCAGCGCGCGCTGGTCAGTATCGGCAAGGGCGCCACGGGTTTCTACCGATCGGCCATCGATCGCGTGAAAGTCGACGTCGGCGACGCGGTGGTGATGGCCGACGCGGGGCTGCTGGAACGGGTGCTTGCCAACCTGATCGACAACGCGCTGCGCTACGCCCCCAACTGCGTGGTGCGGGTCAACGCCGGGCGGGTGGGCGATCGCGTCCTGATCAACGTCATCGACGAAGGCCCCGGAATACCCAAGGGCACCGAGGACACGATCTTCGAAGCCTTCCAGCGGCTGGGTGATCACGACAACACCACGGGTGTGGGCCTGGGCATGTCGGTGGCGCGGGGCTTCGTCGAGGCGATGGGCGGCACGATTGCGGCCGGCGACACCCCGGGCGGCGGGTTGACCGTCGTGGTGGATCTGGCCGCGCCGCAGGAGTTTGGTGCGCTGTGACCCGCGTGTTGGTGATCGACGACGAGCCGCAGATCCTGCGCGCGCTGCGCATCAACCTGTCGGTGCGTGGCTACGAGGTCATCACCGCGTCGACCGGCGCCGGAGCGCTGCGTGCGGCCGCCGAGCACAAGCCCGACGTGGTGATCCTCGACCTCGGCCTGCCGGACATATCCGGCATCGAGGTGCTGGAAGGCCTGCGCGGCTGGCTCTCGGCGCCGGTGATCGTGCTCTCGGCGCGCACGGACTCGTCGGACAAGGTCGGGGCCCTGGACGCCGGGGCCGACGACTACGTGACGAAACCCTTTGGGATGGACGAGTTCCTGGCCCGCCTGCGCGCCGCGGTGCGCCGCAACGCCGCGGCGTCCGAAGTCGATGAACCGGTGATCGAGACCGAGGCGTTCACGGTGGATCTCGCCGCGAAGAAGGTCACCAAGGACGGCGTGGAGGTGCATCTCACGCCGACCGAGTGGGGCATGCTCGAGGTGCTGGTGCGCAACCGGGGCAAGCTGGTGGGCCGCGAGGAGTTGCTGAAGGAGGTGTGGGGCCCCGCGTACGCCACCGAAACCCATTACCTGCGTGTGTATCTGGCGCAGCTGCGGCGCAAGCTCGAGGACGACCCGTCGCATCCCAAACACCTGCTGACCGAATCGGGTATGGGCTACCGGTTCGAGGCGTGAGTCGCCGAGCGTCGACTTGTTGCGCCCATTTTGGCCTAATCAGCGCAACAAGTCGACGTTCGCGCTCAGTCGGCGATCGACAACACGATGCCGTCCAGGATGTCGTGTTCGCTGACGATCAGCTCGTCGATGCCGGCGCGGGCGCGCAGCTCGCGCGCCAACTCCTCCACCACGATCGCCCCACCACCGATCACATCGGCCCGGCCCTCGTGCATCGGTCCCAGCGCGGCGCGCTCCGCCCGCTTCATGCCGATCAGCCGCTCGCACACCGCCAGCAGAGCGCTGCCGGGGACACGCGAAAGGTGAATGGCCGCAGAGTCATACGTCGTCATGTTCTGGGCCAGCGCGGACAGCGTCGTCATCGTTCCGGCCAACCCGACCCAGGTCCGCGCGCCCTCGACGGGCACCACGCCGAAAGCGACGTCGAGCCGCTCGCGAACCACCGCACGGGCCGCCGCCACCTCCGCCGGCGTCGGGGGATCCGAGTGCAGGCAGCGCTCGGTCAGCCGGACACACCCGATGTCGGCGGAGTAGCCGGCCACCGCCGCATCCGCCCCGACCACGATCTCGGTGGAGCCGCCGCCGAGGTCGACGACGACGAACGGGGCTGCGGCGCTGTCTAATTCGCCGACGGCGCCGCGGAAGGACAGCTCGGCCTCCTCGGCGCCGGTGATCACCTCGGCGACCGCGCCGGGCAGCACCGCGCCCAGCACCTCGGCCGTCATCGCGAAGAACACGTCCCGATTCGCGACGTCGCGAGCCGCCGAGGTGGCCACCATCCGCAGCCGTTCGGCGCCATGCGTTTTCAGCAGCAACGCGTAATCGGCCAACGCGGCGCGGGTGCGCGCGATCGCGTCCTGCGCGAATTCCCCCGTCGCGTCGACGCCCTGCCCCAACCGGACGATCCGCGTCTCGCGATGCACGTCGCGCAGCCGGCCATCAGCGACATCGGCGATCAACAACCGGATCGAGTTGGTACCGCAGTCGATCGCGGCGAGCCGGCTCACCACTGCCCCGCCACCAACACGCCGGCCAGCGCGGGTTCGCCGGCCAGCACCGCCAAAGCCTCGTCGCCGAGCGGATTCACGCCGGGCCCCTTGGCCAGCGAGTGCGCGATCAGCACGTGCAGGCACTTGACCCGATCCGGCATTCCCCCGGCGGAAAACGTGGTGCCCAGCGGTTCGATGGCGTCGCGTTCGGCCAGATACGACTCGTGGGCTCGCCGGTATGCCGCCGCCAGTTCGGGATCCCGCCGCAACCGCTCGGTCATCTCGCGCATCAATCCCGTCGTCTCGAGCCTGCTCGCGGCTGCGGTCAGCGCCGGATGCGTCAGGTAGTACAGCGTCGGAAAGGGCGTGCCGTCAGGCAGTTTCGGGGCCGTCTTCACCACGCCCGGTTCGCCGTTGGGACACCGGTAGGCGACCTGAAGGACCCCGCGCGGCTCGCGCCCGAGCTGACGCGCCACCGCATCCAGGTCGGCAGGGTCAACCACCGGGCGTGGGGGGATTGGGCGGGGGCGGCGGAAGCGTCGGCGGCAGGTGCGGAGCGTCGGCGATGGTGTGCCACAGCGAGGTGTACCACGGGTCGTGGCTGGCCGGCTTCGCCGTGTCCGCTCCGGGCTGCGCGGGTACCGCCGCCGTCGGCGGAAGCTGAACCTGGAACGGGATGTCCCCGGGCATCACGAAGCCCAGGCGCTCGCGGGCCTGCGCCGCGATGTAGGCCGGGTCACCGAGTTTCACTTTCTTCTGTTCCAAATCGGCGATCTGGCGGCGCAGCGCGGCCTCGCTCGCGGCCAGCTGATTCATCTCGGTGCGTTGCGCGAAGTAGGTCCGCACCGGGCCGGCAATGGTCAGGGTCAGCACGCAGATCACCGCGGCCAGCACCGCGGCCCGGCGTGCGGTGAATCCCAGCCGCTGATCGGACCGCTGTTCGACGGACTCGGCGACCTGCCGCTTGATGGGCTCGACGACACGTTCCTGCAGCGACCGCGTGGTGTTGCGGCCGGCGTGGTTGGCGCTTTGCGGTGGCGCCGAGGGTTTGACGGGGCGACGGCGCCGAACCGAGTCACCGGCCTTCCCCGGGCGCGAGGCCGGGGAGCGCCGCTTCGGATCGGGCTTGGGCGTCAACCTATTTCAACCTATTTCTGCTCCAGCGCGAACCGCGGGAAAGCCAGATCGCCGGCGTAGCGCGCGGCGTCGCCGAGGGCCTCCTCGATCCGCAACAGCTGATTGTATTTGGCCACGCGCTCGCTGCGGGCGGGCGCGCCGGTCTTGATCTGACCGGAACCGACGGCCACCGCCAGGTCGGCGATCGTGGTGTCCTCCGTCTCGCCGCTGCGGTGGCTCATCATCGTGCGGTACCCGCTGTGGTGGGCCAGCGCGACGGCGTCGAGCGTCTCGGTCAGCGTGCCGATCTGATTCACCTTGACCAGCAACGCGTTTGCGACGCCCTTCTCGACACCTTCTTCCAGCCGCTCGGGATTGGTGACGAAGATGTCGTCGCCGACGATCTGCACGCGGTCGCCGATCGACGCCGTCAGCGCGGCCCAGCCGTCCCAATCATCCTCGGCCAGCGGGTCTTCCAGCGATACCAGCGGATAGGAGCCGAGCAGCCCGGCGTAGAACTCCGCCATCTGCTCGGCGGTGCGGGTCGAGCCCTCGAAGGTGTATCCGGTGCCGTCGGCGTAGAACTCGGTGGCCGCCGCGTCGAGGGCCAGCGCGACGTCGGTGCCGAGTTTGAAACCCGCAGATTCGACGGCCCGGCCGATCAGGTCGAGCGCCGCGGTGGTGCCGGCCACGTCGGGGGCGAACCCGCCCTCGTCGCCCAGGCCGGTGGACAGGCCCTCCTTTTTCAGCACCGACTTGAGCGAGTGGTACACCTCGGCGCCCCACCGCAACGCCTCGGCGAAGCTGGGCGCGCCGATCGGCGCCACCATGAACTCCTGGATGTCGACGGCGGTGTCGGCGTGGGCACCGCCGTTGAGGATGTTCATCATCGGCACGGGCAGGATGTGCGCGTTGGGTCCGCCGATGTAGCGGAACAGCGGCAACTCGGCGGAATCGGCGGCCGCCTTGGCCACCGCGAGTGAGACACCCAGGATCGCGTTGCCGCCCAGCCGGGACTTGTCCGGGGTGCCGTCGAGGTCCACCAGCGCCTGGTCCACGAGCCGCTGGTCGTCGGCGTTGAGCCCGATGACCGCCGGACCGATCTCGTCGAGCACGGCCTGCACCGCCTTCTGCACGCCCTTGCCGCCGTAACGCTCACCGCCGTCACGCAACTCGACCGCCTCATGCTCGCCCGTCGACGCACCGGACGGCACCGCGGCGCGGGCGAACGTCCCGTCCATCAGGGCTATCTCGACCTCGACCGTCGGGTTACCGCGGGAATCAAGGATCTCGCGGGCCCCGACCTGCTCGATAATCGGCACTGGGTTCTCCTTGCGTCGTAAGCGTGGGTCAGCGATACATCCTGCTACAGCGGGTGACCCGCCGCGTAGGCGGTCGCCCAGTCCCGCACCGCCCGCGCGTAGACGCCGGAGTTGTTGTAGGCCCGCAGCGCGGTGATCCACCCGCGTGGGGTCCCGAGGTCCTTGCCGCGCCAACACAGGTAGCCCGCCGCCGCCAGCGCCGCATCGTCGATGTTGTCCGGGCTGACGCGGCCGTCGTTGTGAGCGTCGACCCCGTAGAGCCGCCAGGTCTCCGGAATGAACTGCATCGGCCCCATCGCGCGCACCACGCCGGCCTCGCCGTCGGCTTCCTCGGTGTCGACGATGCGCAGGGTGCCCCCGCTGCCGTCCAGCCGCACACCGCGGATGGGCGGGCTCACATCCCCGTTAGGAGACAGGGTGGCGCCCCGGTACGTGCCGTGGTGGCTTTCGACCTGCCCGATGCCCGCCAGCGTGGTCCACGCGATGTGGCACTTCGGGTTTTCCACCTCGGCGACCCGGGCGGCGTACGCGTAGGCCTCCAGCGCGATCACCGGAATCTCCAATGCCGCCGACCGCTGCTCGGCCCATTGGCGCAATTGATCCGCGGGCCGACCGCTGACGTGCGTGTCCACCGGCGGCACCGGATCCCCGACCGGCGGTGGCACGCCTTCGGGGATGAACAGGCTGAGCTGCCAGGTGCAGCTGGACGCGAGAAGCATGGCGGTCGCGCCGATCACGGCGGCCGCCCGCAACCATCGCCTCGGCGACACCATGCCCTGCTACGCTCCCCTGCTACTCCCCGACACGAACTCCGGCCAGAACCATCGTCCCACGGGATTCGGGGCTACCCGGTCGATTCCGGCTCCGAGCGCGCCGTCACCGCGCCCGATTGCACCTTCTCGGCGGTTAGCTGCCGGCAACTGTGGCTAGCAAACTCCGAACAATGGCCGCGGACCGGATTCGCACCTCATGCGCGACATTACCCGTAAGCGACGAGAAGAGCGGCAAATTACGCGCGCATCGCTGTCCGGTGCCTCGGCCCGACCCCGTAGCGCAACTGTCATTTGCGGCCCCGGCGCTTCTTGGAGCCCCCGCCGGGCGCTTTGGCGCCGGCATCGCCCGGCTGTTCCGCGGGCATCGGCTCCCCGGCCGCGTCTTCGGCGGTCGATTCGCCGGAAGGCCAGTGCGCGCGCCACTCCTCCTCGGCGATTTCGCCCAGCTGGGCCACATCGAGCTCCACGGGAACGTCGTCGCCGCGGCGCGTCGCCGCGATCGCCGTCTCCACGGCGCGGACGGTGTCCACGAACTCCAAAACCGCCGCGCGAAGCGCGCTTTCCGCGTCGACGTCGGCGGATACGGATATAGCGGTCATCTCGACGGGGATGAGGTCGGCGGGCAGCCCCGCCTTCTCGGCGCGCTGAATCACCTTCTGCGCCAAAGCCAGTGCCGGTTGGCCGGTGTGCACGTCGTCCATCACCGAGTTTCGCGCCTTTGCCGCCCTTTCTGAGGCCTTGGCCTCCTCCCACTGCGCCAGCTGCTCTTCAAGCGAAATCGATTGGCCGGCAAGGACTCCGGGTACGCGATTGCCCAGCTTGCGCATCAACGTGGCCGCGACGTCGTCGATGGTGAACGCGGACTGCGGCGCGTCCTCGGCGATGCGGGCGTGGAAGAGGACCTGCAGCAGCACGTCGCCCAGTTCCTCGCGCAGCTGGTCGGCGTCGCCGCTGCGCACGGCGTCCAGCAGCTCGTAGGTCTCCTCGAGCAGGAACCTGCGCAACGAGTCGTGGGTCTGTTCGCTTTCCCACGGCCCCGCGGTGCGCAGCTTGTCCATCAGCGCCACGGCGTCGACCAGTCGCTCGCCGCGCGGCCGGTCGGGCGCCGAGATCAACCGGGCCCCGGCCGCCAGCCGGGCGGCGACTGCGGGGTGGTCCGGATCGGAGGACAACAGCACCGGCGCCGGGGCGTCGGGGTCGCCGGAGTGCACCGGCCGCGCGGCGGGCAGCGACCAGGGCACCGCGACCGGCATCTCCTCGGTGTACTGCACCTCGCCGGCGAGGTGCTCGATGGCCTCGACGGGCACCAGCGACGGGCGGCGGGGGTCGAACAAGACGACGATCATGCGCGCCGCTCCTCCCCGGACATCGGTGCCGGCTGTGACCCCGTTATACCAACCTCTATCTGTGGTTTTCCCTGCAGTGCCGTGACAAGGTCGGCCACCATCTGCAGCAGCTCGACGTCGCGCAGGCGCGGCGCGCCGACCCCGCCGGCCCGCGGAATGGGCACCTGGACCGTGGACGTCGTGGCGCGATAGTGCGCCGCGGGGTACATCCGCTTGAGCCGCACCTGGGCCGAATCCGGCAGCGTGACCGGCGACAGCCGCACGGTCGTCGCCGACGGGGCCGACACCTCGGTGATGCCGGCGGCCCGGCACAGCAGCCGCAACCTGGCCACGGCGACCAGCCGCTCGGCGGGCTCGGGCAGTGCGCCGTAGCGGTCGACGAGCTCTTCAACGACGGCGCCGACGGCAGCGTCGTCACCGGCGGCGGCCAGGCGCCGGTAGGCCTCCAGCCGCAGCCGGTCGCTGGCGATGTAGTCCGGCGGCAGATGCGCGTCGACCGGCAGGTCGATCCGCACGTCCTTGGGCTCCTCGGGCGTGGTGACCGTCTGGCCGTCGGCGGCGGCGCGATAGGCCTCGACGGCCTCGCCCACCAGCCGCACGTACAGGTCGAAGCCGACCCCGGCGACGTGCCCGGACTGCTCGACGCCCAAGACGTTGCCCGCGCCGCGGATCTCGAGGTCCTTGAGCGCGACCGCCATGCCCGCGCCCAGCTCGTTGTTCTGGGCGATGGTCGCCAGCCGGTCGTAGGCCGTCTCGGTCAGCGGCGCGTGCGGCGGGTAGAGGAAGTAGGCGTAGCCGCGCTCGCGGCTGCGGCCGACCCGGCCGCGCAGCTGGTGCAGCTGGGACAGGCCGAAGGTGTCGGCGCGCTCGACGATCAGGGTGTTGGCGTTGGAGATGTCCAGCCCGGTCTCCACGATCGTGGTGCAGACCAGGATGTCGTATTCGCGGTTCCAGAACCCCTGTACGGTGCGCTCCAGGCGCTCCTCGGGCATCTGCCCGTGCGCGACGACGACGCGCGCCTCGGGCACCAGCTCGCGGACCCGGGCCGCGGCCCGGTCGATGGAACTGACCCGGTTGTGCACGTAGAACGCCTGGCCGTCGCGCAGCAGCTCGCGCCGAAGAGCGGCCGCGACCTGCTTGTCGTCTTGCGGGCCGACGTAGGTCAGCACCGGGTACCGTTCCTCGGGCGGCGTCAGGATGGTCGACATCTCGCGGATCCCCGCCAGGCTCATCTCCAAGGTGCGCGGGATCGGGGTGGCGCTCATGGTCAGCACGTCGACGTGGGTGCGCAGCGACTTGATGTGCTCCTTGTGCTCGACGCCGAACCGCTGCTCCTCGTCGACGACGACCAGGCCCAGATCCTTCCAGCGCACCCCGGTCTGCAGCAGCCGGTGGGTGCCGATCACGATGTCGACCGACCCGTCGGCCATGCCGTCGATCACGGCTCGCGACTCCGCGGAGTCGGTGAACCGGGACAGTCCCTTGACGGTGATCGGGAAGTCGGCCATCCGCTCGCTGAACGTCTGCAGGTGCTGGTCGGCCAGCAGCGTGGTGGGCACCAGCACGGCGACCTGCTTGCCGTCCTGGACCGCCTTGAACGCCGCCCGCACCGCGATCTCGGTCTTGCCGTAGCCGACGTCGCCGCAGATCACCCGGTCCATCGGGATCGGCTTTTCCATGTCGGCCTTGACCTCTTGGATCGCCGTGAGCTGGTCGACGGTCTCGGTAAAGCCGAACGCGTCCTCCATCTCGGCCTGCCACGGGGTGTCCGGCCCGAACGCGTGCCCGGGGCTGGCCTGCCGTTTGGCGTACAGCGACACCAGCTCGCCGGCGATCTCGCGCACCGCGCGGCGCGCCTTGGTCTTGGTGTTGGCCCAGTCGCTGCCACCGAGCCGGCTCAGCGCCGGCGCCTGACCGCCGACGTAGCGGGACAGCTGGTCCAGCGAGTCCATCGGGACGTAGAGCTTGTCTGTGTTTTTAGCGCCGCCACCCCTGCCTTTTGACGAGGCGTACTCCAGCACCAGGTATTCGCGCCGCGCCCCGCCGACGGTGCGCTCGACCATCTCGACGAATCGGCCGATGCCGTGCTGGTCGTGGACGACGAGGTCGCCCGCCGTCAACGCCAACGGGTCGACGGTGTTGCGCCGCTTGGCCGCCAGCCGCTTGCCCTCGACGGCGGTGACCCGGCTGCCGGTGAGGTCGGCCTCGGTGATGACGACGAGGTTGGCGCCCTCGACGATGACCCCGTCGTGCAGCGGGCCCTTGAGGACACCGACGACGCCGGCCTTCGGTGCCGCGCCGCAGTCCAGCATGCCGGCGGGGGTGTCGGACTCGGCGAGCCGCTCGACCACGCGGTGGGCGGTCCCGGTGCCCGGCGCGACGACGGCGGCGTACCCGCCGGTGCTGACGTGCGCGCGCAGCATCGCGAAGATCCCGTCGATGTCGTGCTGATGCCCGCGGGCCGACGGCGACGGCCGCACATCGAGCTCGGTCGCCGACTCGTCGGAGAGCTGGCTCAGGGTCCACCACGGGTGACCGGACTTGGCGGCGGCGGCGCGCAGGTCGTCGAGTTCGGCGAACCCCGATCCGCCGAACTGCGCGACGTCGACGGGCGCATCCGTGCCGAGCGCCGCGACGGACCACGAAGCCTCGAGGAACTCGCTGCCCGTCTTGATCAGGTCGGCGGCCCGGGTGCGCACCTTCTCCGGGTCACACAGCAACACGGGCGTGCCGGCGGCCAGCTGATCGGTGAGCAGGACGTGTTCGCCGGGCCGCAGCACGGGCAGCAGCGCCTCCATGCCGTCGACCGCGATGCCCTCGCCCAGCTTGGCCAGCATGTCGGACACGCTGCCGGTGATGGCGGGCTCGGGTCCGGAGTGCCGGGCGGCCAGCGCGGCGGCCCGCTCGCGCACGTCGTCGGTGAGCAGCAGTTCGCGGCAGGCCACCGCGATCACCGTGTCGACCTCGAGCTCCGGAATGGAGCGCTGGTCGGCGACGGCGAACATCCGCATCTCGTTGACCTCGTCGCCCCAGAACTCGACGCGCACCGGGTGTTCGGCGGTCGGCGGGAAGACGTCGAGGATCCCGCCGCGCACGGCGAACTCACCGCGCCGGCCGACCATGTCCACCCGGGTGTAGGCCAGCTCGACCAGCCGGGCGATGACGTCCTCGAAGGCGATCTCCCGGCCGACGCTCAGGGTGACCGGCTCCACGTCGCCCAGCCGCGGCGTCATCGGTTGCAACAGCGAACGCACCGCCGTGACCACCACTTGCAGCGGCGGGCCCAGCAGCGCGTCGTCGGGATGGGCCAGCCGGCGCAGCACCAGCATGCGGTTGCCGACGGTGTCGACGCCGGGTGAAAGCCGTTCGTGCGGCAGGGTTTCCCAGGACGGGAAGGCCGCCACCGCGCCCCCGAACGCTCCGCGCAGCTCGGCGGTCAGGTCGTCGGCCTCGCGCCCGGTCGCGGTGACCACCAGCAACGGTCCGACCCGCGCCAGCGCGCCGGCGACGAGCACCCGGGCGCTGGCCGGTCCGACCAGGCTCAATTCGGCGGGTCGGGTGCCCGCGGTGTCGATCAATTGCCGGAAGGTCGGCGCGGTCAGCGCCAGATCCACGAGCCCCGCGATCGGGGTTTCTGGGCGGGCAGCCCCCGGTGCGGTCATGATGAATCCATTCTAGGGGCGCCAAACTCCGTCAAGATCGGCCCCGGCGCCGTCAAGGGACCGTAAGAAAAGCGGCTCTCAGCACCGGCGGGACGCACTGTGAAGTCATGACGCTGCTTGACATCGTGCCGTCCCTCGGTCGGGTGGCATCCCGCCGGCTGGATTCCACGATCTGGCCGGTCACCACCCGCGCCGACGAGGCGGGGCGGCTCTGCGTGGGTGGCGTGCCGCTGGTCGATGTCGCCGACGAGTTCGGCACCCCGGCCTACGTCGTCGACGAGGCCGACTTCCGCGGTCGCGCCCGTCGCTACCGCAAGGCGCTGCGCGGTGTCGGGGTGGTGTACGCCGGGAAGTCGCTGCTGACCACCGCGGTGGCGCGGTGGGCGCGTGAGGAGGGCCTCGGCATCGACGTCTGCTCGAGCGGCGAACTGGCCATCGCCCTGGCCGGCGGGGTGGCCCCGACGCGGATTGTCATGCACGGCAACGCGAAATCGCCCGATGAGCTGCGCGACGCGGCGGTCGCGGGCATCGGGCGCATCGTGCTCGATTCGTTCATCGAGATCGCCTACCTCGCGGGCGTGGCGGCCCGCCGCCAGCCGGTGCTGATCCGGGTTACCCCCGATATCGACATTCACGGGCACCGCGCGGTCACCACCGGCATCAGCGACCAGAAATTCGGCTTCAGCCTCGCCGGTGGCCACGCGGCCGACGCGGTGCGCCGGGTGCTGGCGCACCCGATTCTCGACCTGGTGGGATTGCACTGCCATATCGGCTCGCAGGTCGCCGACCCGGCCCTCTACGGCGTGGCGATCCGCCGGATGATCGCCGCCATGGCCGACATCCGGGCCCGCCACGGCGTCATCCTGACCGAACTCAACATCGGCGGCGGCCACGCGATCCCCTATCTCCTCGGCGATCGGGAGCTCGACGTCGACGAGCTGGCCCGCGTCATCGAGGACGCCCTGGACGAGGCGTGCGCCGCAGAGCATTTCCCGCGGCCGACCATCGTCGTGGAACCCGGACGCGCCATCAGCGGCCGGGCGGGTGTGACGCTGTATCGGGTGTGCTCGGTGAAGACGCGGCCCGGCGGCCGCACCTTCGTCGCCGTCGACGGCGGAATGAGCGACAACCCGCGCGTGTCCTTATACGGCGCGCAATACACCGTCACGCTGGCGAACAGGCACCCGACGGGAATCAAGCAGCGCGTCTCGGTGGTCGGCCGGCACTGCGAGGCGGGCGACGAGATCGCCCGCGATATCGAGCTGCCCGCCGACCTTCGCCCCGGTGACGTGTTGGCCGTCGCCTGCACCGGCGCCTATCACCACAGCATGGCGTCGAACTACAACATGGTCGGGCGGCCGGCCGTGGTGGCGGTGAAGGACGGCCGGGCCCGCGCCCTGATCCGCCGCGAAACGATCGCCGATATGTTGTCGCGCGACTGCGGTTAGCTACTCGTCCTGCAGCCGCGGGTCGGCCTCCAGATGGGTCAGGCCGTTCCACATCAGGTTGACCAGGTGCGCGGCGACCACTTCCTTCTTGGGCTCACGCGTGTCGAGCCACCACTGCGCCGTCATCGACACCGAGCCCACCAGCGCCTGCGCGTAGAGCGGCGCCAGGTCCGGATCCAGGCCCCGGCGGGCGAAGTCGCCGGCCAGGATGGAGCTGACCTGGCTCACCGCGTCGTTGAGCAGGCTGGAGTAGGTGCCCGAGCTGATCGCCGCCGGCGAGTCGCGAATCATGATCCGGAACCCGTCGGTGCGCTCCTCGACATAGGTGAGCAGGGCCAGCGCGACGCGCTCGACCCGCACCCGGGACCGGTTGTTGGTCAGCGACGACGTGATGCCGTCCAGCAACGCCGACATCTCCCGGTCGACGACGACGGCGTACAGGCCCTCCTTGCCGCCGAAGTGTTCGTACACGACGGGTTTGGACACGTTGGCCCGCAGCGCGATCTCTTCGATCGAGGTGCCCTCGTAGCCACGCTCGGCGAACAGCGAGCGGGCGATGCCGATGAGCTGCTGGCGCCGCTCGCTTCCGGTCATCCGGGCGCGCGGGGCCCGGGCTTCTTTGTCGGGCTCCTTCTGCGTGGAGGCGTCGAGAACGGCCACGTCAATCAGCGTATCGGTTCGGCGCACCGGAACCGCCCCGTCTAGAGTCTCATGGTGGCGCCTGCGCCCTGTGAGTGAGCAATCCGTCGTGGTGTAATCGGCAGCACATCAGATTTTGGTTCTGAGAGTTCAGGTTCGAGTCCTGGCGACGGAGCCCCACGAAGGCCAGGTTCTTTGCCTCGAGCGTGCCTGAAATGCCACGCTTGACGGCGTGTCGGCGTACGAACACGCGCACTCGCGCCGACGGTTGAGGAGAGTTGCATGTCGCTTCGTGGTGATACCGCGGTCCTGGTTCTCGCGGCCGGACCCGGCACCCGAATGCGGTCGGACACCCCGAAGGTGCTGCACACGATCGCCGGCCGCAGCATGCTGTCGCATTCGCTGCACGCCGTCGCCAAGGTGGCCCCCCGGCATCTGGTGGTGGTCCTCGGACACGAGCACCAACGCATCGAGCCGCTCGTCACCGGGCTGGCCGACCACCTGGGACGCACGATCGACGTGGCGCTGCAGGACCGGCCGCTGGGCACTGGCCACGCGGTGCTGTGCGGCCTGTCCGCCCTGCCCGACGATTACGCCGGAGTCGTAGTCGTCACCTCGGGCGACACGCCGCTGCTCGACGCCGACACGCTGGCCGGCCTGATCGCCACCCACGGCGCGGGCGCGGCCGCCGCGACGGTGCTCACCACGACGCTGAGCGATCCGTCCGGCTACGGCCGCATCCTGCGCACCCAGGACGACGAGGTCACGGCGATCGTCGAGCACGCCGACGCGACGCCCTCGCAACGCGAGATCCACGAGGTCAACGCGGGCGTCTACGCCTTCGACATCGAGCCGCTGCGCTCGGCGCTGAGCCGGCTGAGCGCCAACAACGCCCAGCAGGAGCTCTACCTGACCGACGTCGTAGCCATCCTCCGCGGCGACGGCCGGATCGTGCACGCCCTGCACGTCGCCGACAGCGCGCTGGTGGCCGGCGTCAACAACCGGGTGCAGCTGGCCGAGTTGGGCGCCGAGCTGAACCGTCGCATCGTCGCCGCCCACCAGCTGTCCGGCGTGACCATCGTCGATCCGGCCACCACCTGGATCGATGTCGACGTCACGATCGGCCGCGACACCGTGATCCATCCCGGCACCCAGCTGCTCGGGCGCACGCGTGTCGGGGGCCGCTGCGTCGTCGGCCCCGACACCACGCTGACCGACGTCACCGTCGGCGACGGCGCGTCGGTGGTGCGCACGCACGGCGCGTCCTCGTCGATCGGGGACGGCGCCGCCGTCGGCCCGTATACCTACCTGCGGCCAGGGACGGCGCTGGGCTCCGACGGCAAGCTCGGCGCGTTCGTCGAGGCCAAGAACTCCAACATCGGGACGGGCACCAAGGTGCCGCACCTGACCTACGTCGGCGACGCCGACATCGGCGAGCACAGCAACATCGGCGCGTCCAGCGTGTTCGTCAACTACGACGGCGAAACCAAGCGGCGCACCACGATCGGCTCACACGTGCGCACCGGGTCGGACACCATGTTCGTCGCGCCGGTGACCGTCGGCGACGGGGCCTACACGGGCGCCGGCACCGTCGTGCGCGAGGACGTCCCGCCCGGGGCGCTGGCGGTGTCGGCGGGGCCGCAACGCAACATCGAGGGCTGGGTGCAGCGCAAGCGGCCGGGCAGCGCGGCGGCCCAAGCGGCGGAGAAAGCGGCCGCCGAGGCCGCCGAGGCCGCCGAGGAAGATTCCGAGAATTCAGAGCCCGAATAGACACCGTGAGTTTGGTCCCTGGCAACCCGGCCACAGTTCCGTACGATTCGCTACGTACGATGGGGCTTCCATTTCGATCCCGAGGCAGGGCAGTGCGTTGAGCCACGACTGGACCGATAATCGAAAAAATCTGATGCTTTTTTCCGGCCGCGCGCATCCCGAGCTGGCCGAACAGGTCGCCAAGGAACTCGACGTCCACGTCACCGCCCAGACGGCCCGGGAATTCGCCAACGGCGAGATCTTCGTTCGGTTCCACGAATCGGTGCGCGGCTGCGACGCCTTTGTCCTGCAATCCAATCCCGCGCCGGTCAACAACTGGCTGATGGAACAGCTGATCATGATCGACGCGCTCAAGCGGGGCAGCGCGAAGAGGATCACGGCGGTCATGCCGTTCTACCCCTACGCGCGCCAGGACAAGAAGCACCGCGGCCGCGAGCCCATCTCGGCGCGGCTGGTCGCCGACCTGCTGAAGACGGCGGGCGCCGACCGGATCGTGACGGTCGACCTGCACACCGACCAGATCCAGGGTTTCTTCGACGGGCCCGTCGACCACATGCGCGGTCAGAACCTGCTGACCGGCTACATCAAGGACAACTACCCCGACGGCAACATGGTGGTGGTCTCCCCCGACTCCGGCCGGGTGCGCATCGCCGAGAAATGGGCCGACGCGCTGGGCGGGGTTCCGCTGGCCTTCATCCACAAGACCCGCGACCCGCGGGTGCCCAACCAGGTCGTCTCCAACCGCGTCGTCGGCGAAGTCGAAGGCCGCACCTGCGTCCTGATCGACGACATGATCGACACCGGCGGCACCATCGCCGGCGCGGTCAACCTGTTGCGCGAAGACGGCGCCAGCGACGTGGTGATCGCGGCCACCCACGGCGTGCTCTCCGACCCGGCCGCCGAGCGGCTGGCGGCGTGCGGCGCGCGTGAGGTCATCGTCACCAACACGCTCCCGATCGGCGAGGAGAAGCGTTTCCCGCAGCTCACTGTCTTGTCCATTGCGCCGCTGCTGGCCAGCACCATCCGCGCCGTGTTCGAAAACGGCTCCGTGACAGGGCTTTTCGACGGGGACGCGTAGATGGGTTCGCGCGACACCGTCATCTACCACAACCCTAAATGCAGCACCTCACGCAAGACGCTGGATTTGTTGCGGGACAACGGCGTTGAGCCGACCGTCGTCCAGTACCTGAAGACACCGCCGTCGCGGGCCGACCTCCTTCGCATGATCCGCGACGCCGGCATCGACGTACGCGCCGCCGTGCGCAAGCGCGAACCGCTCTACGCCGAGCTCGGTCTCGCCGATGCGACCGACGATCAACTGCTCGACGCGATGGCCGAGCATCCGATCCTGATCGAGCGGCCGTTTGTCGTCACACCGAAGGGCACCCGGCTGGCGCGGCCGATCGACGCGGTGCGCGAGATTCTGTGAAGGCGCTGCCCGGCGCCCTGGCGGTGGCGGCAGTGCTGCTGTGCGCCTGTTCACCACCGAAAGCGCCTGACTACCAGTCGGTTTGGACCACGAGTTCGACCGCCGGCACTACCACCACGACGACGGGCAAGCCCGTTCCGCTGTCGCAGTACCTGCAGAACATCGGCGTCAACGGCCAACAGGTCGCGCCGGGCTCGCTGCCGGATCTGACCGTGTCGATACCGACACCACCGGGCTGGTCGCCGTTTACCAGCCCGAACATCGCCAAGGAGACGGTGATCATCTCCAAGGGCGGCAAGTATCCGACAGCCCGGCTGGTGGTCTTCAAATTGACGGGAGGGGATTTCGACCCGGCCCAGGTGATCAAGCACGGCAACGACGACGCCCAACTGTTCGAGGACTTCAAGCAGCTGGACGCCTCGACGGCGAATTACAACGGCTTTCCCTCGTCGATGATCCAGGGCAGCTACGACCTCGACGGCACGCGGCTGCACAGCTGGAACCGGATCGTCCTGCCCACCGGATCGCCGCCCGCGAACCAGCGCTACCTGGTCCAGCTGACCATCACCGGCCGCGCCGACCAGGCGGCCGCGCAGGCGCCCGACATCGAGTCGATCATCCACGGATTCGTCGTCGCGGCAAAGTGATTCGCGCGCGCTGCGGCCAGCCCAGTCACTTTCGTCACAGAAGTCACTGGGCGGAGGGCACTATGTCTTGTGTCCGCCTTCGAGCGACAACTGGACGAGCTGAACACGCGAGGTCAAGCCGAGCTTGGCGTAGACGTGGGTGAGGTGGCTCTGCACCGTGCGCGGGGAGACAAACAGCCGTGCGCCGATCTCCTTGTTGCCCAGCCCTTCCCGCACCAGAGCCACCACATCGTTTTCCATGGGGGTCAGCGATCCCCAGCCGCTGGGGGGACGCTTGCGTTCGCCGCGGCCGCGCTGTGCGTAGGCGATCGCCTCCTCGGTGGACAGTGCGGCACCTTCGGCCCAGGCGGCGTCGAAGTCTTTCTGCCCCAACGAGTCCCGAACGGCATTGACCGCGGAATCGTAGCCGGCTTGATACATCGGCCGGCGGGCCTGCCCCAGGCGCTCCCGGATCGCCGCCGCGGCACCGAACAGGCGCGCCGCATACGGGTGGTTGCCGCTGCCGGCAGCCAGGCGGGCGAGGCATTCCAGGGTATCGGCCACCCGAAGGTAGGCGCCGGTGCGGACGACCAAGGCGAGGGCGTCGTGGGCGTCGCGCTCGGCCTGTTCGGGATTGCCCTGCGCGATGGCGATATAAGCGCGCAGCGTCAGTGCCTTCAGCCGATACCAGCCCGATGCAGCGGCGACGCCGTCGTCGGCCCAACGGCGCGCCGGCGCCAGATCACCACACGCGAGTGCGACCTCGGCCATCGGGGTGACGAGTGCGGTGAAGGACTCGCGCTGGGGATTGGTGTGCTTCCACGCGTTCTGGACCGCCCGCGCTGCGGCAACAGCGTCGCCGTCGGTCAGAGCGGCTTCCGCGAAAACGGCGTAAACCGTGTCTTCCAGCAATCCGCCGATCGCCTCCGCGGCGTCCAGGGCCGATTGGGCCGCCTCATAGGCCGCGGCCGCATCACCCCGAAACGCATTGATTATGCCGACACAGACATGACCGTAAACCTTCATCGTGAGGTCGCCGGCCGCCTCGGCCTCGTCGGCCAGCGCAGTGCTGACTTCCATGCCGCCCGCCATATCTCCGCGCATCCCCAACCCCATCGACAACCAAGCTCGGCAGTGCCGCGAGAAGAATCGATCACCTAAAGCGTCAGCAAGGTCGCGTCCCCGTTCGGCGGCGGCACACGCCGCGACGGGCTCACCGGCGACGGACGCCGCGGCCGCCTCGTAGCCGAAGATCTGGCACTGGCTCCATCTATCGGAGTTGGCCCGGGCCAGGTCATTTGCCTCGCCGAAGTAGGCTCGCGCGGCCTCGGCGTCTTGGTATGCGTGTCGGCCGCATGCGATGAGCGCCCGAGTGACGAGCGCGGGGTCGTCGAGTCGACGGGCCATCGCCAGCGCCTGCCGTGCCTGATCCAAGTCCGTCGGTACGCCCGCCCACGCCGCGAGAATCGCTCGCTGGGTCACCATGCCAACCCAGACTTCGGGCGACACCTGTGTCTGGCTCTCGTCAGCCAAAAGGGCGTCCAGACCAATCAGCGCCTCTTTGACACGGCCGGCTCGCAACCATAACGGGCGCAGCGATTCGACGAGCTGCAGGGCCGTCGCGAACTCCGAATGTTCGCGGCTCCACGCGAATGCGGCCCTCAGATTGTCGATTTCGGTTTGCGCCCACTCCAGCAGCTCGTCGTCGTGGCTGTGGCCGCGCGCTTCCAGGTCGGCGGCCGTGGCCGAGTAGTGGTCGCGGTGGCGGGTGCGCACCTCGTCAGCCTCGCCGGACTCGCCGAGCTTTTCCTGAGCGTACTGGCGCACGGTCTCCAGCAGCCCGTATCTCATCCCGGTGCCGGTGCCAGGCTCAAAGGCCACCACCAGCGACTTGTCGACCAGCAGGCCCAGTTGGTCGAGCAACTGATAGCTTTCGGCCGCAGTGCCGGCGGCGACGGACTGGGCGGCCTCCAGGTCAAATCCGCCGGCGAAAACCGCCAACCGGCGGAACAGGATTCGCTCCGGCTCGGTGAGCAGCGCGTGCGACCAATCCACCGACGCCCGCAGCGTCTGCTGCCGCCGCACGGCCGTGCGCGCGCCGCCGGTGAGCAGCCGGAACCGGTCGTGCAGGCTGTCCACGATCTGGCGCAACGACAGCGCCCGGACCCGTGCCGCGGCGAGCTCGAGTGCCAACGGCATGCCATCGAGCCGTCGGCAGATCTCTTCGACCAGCGCTCTGTTCGACTCGGTCACAACGAATTCCGGGCGGACACGTCGGGCGCGGTCGGTGAATAACTCGATCGCCTCGTCCTCGAGTGACAGCGACGGCACCCGCCAGCTCAACTCACCCGGCACGCCGAGTGGTTCGCGGCTGGTGGTCAGGATCGTGAGGTGCGGTGAGGCCGCAAGCAATTCGACAACCAGGCTCCCGCACGCGTCGAGCAGATGCTCGCAATTGTCCAGGAGCAGCAATACCGCCTTGTCGCCGAAGAACCGCGTGAGCAGGTCCATCGTCGAGCGGCCCGGCTGATCCGGCAGACCCAGCGTGCGCGCCACGGTCACCGGCGCCATCCCCGGGATGGTGACCGGTGCCAGATCGACGTACCACACTCCGTCGGCGAACTCGTCCGCGAGCCGCGAGGCGACTTCGACGGCGAGTCGAGTTTTGCCGGCACCTCCCGCGCCGGTCAGCGTGAGGAGCCGGTTTGCAGTGACGGCATCTCGCAGTTCGGCCATTTGAGCCCGGCGCCCGACGAAGCTGGTCAACTGGGCCGGCAAGTTGTGCGACACGACTGCCCGGCGCACGCGAAGTGGCGGGAAGTCGTTGCGCAGATCGGGGTGGCACAGCTGCACGACGCGCTCCGGCCGAGGCAGATCCCGCAACGCGTGGCTGCCCAGATCGGCCAGCCACACCCCGTCGGGCAAGCGATCCAGGATCATCGGTTCGGTCGCCCCCGACAGTACCGTCTGACCGCCATGCGCCAGATCACGCAGCCGCGCCGTGCGGTTGATCGTCGGGCCCGCGTAGTTAGCGTCGTCGCGCAGTTGGATCTCGCCGGTGTGGATTCCGATGCGCAGCCGGATCGGGGCCAGCGGCGCCCGTTGCAACGCCAGCGCGCAGGCCACCGCATCGGAGGCGCGCGCGAACGCGGCGACGAAGCTGTCGCCCTCGCCCTGCTCGACGGGGCGGACCCCGTCGTGAGCGGCGACGGCCTCGTCGACCGTCCGGTTCAGCTGGGTCAGCGCGGCCGCCATCTGCTCCGGCTCGGTCTCCCACAACCGCGTCGAGCCCTCGACGTCGCCCAGCAGCAACGTCACCGTGCCCGTCGGCAGCAACTCGCCCACGCCCAAATCGCTCCAGGTCAGCTGCGGCATCTCCGCATGTTGGCTCATGGTAGCCAGCATCGGCGCCGACATGCGGCAAAACATCGGCCATAACGCGCAGATCCCCTCCGGCGGGGCGCGCGTGGTCTGCGCGGTCCACCGCGCGCGGATTTATGCGCTGCGGCGGATGGTCTTGCCCGCAGGGCGCCGGATGGTCGGTTGATGACCACTATCGATGCAAGCGAAGCCCGAACCCGGGGATCACCCGCCGAATGCCCAACGCGCGCCTGGCCGGCCCCGGTCCGTGGCCGGGGATGGACGTCATCACCTGGCCCACCACCGTGCCGCTGCGATTTGACGTCACTACTGTTGGCAGGCATGACTGACTGGACCGCCGCGGATTTGCCGTCGTTCGCCGGGCGCACCGTGATCATCACCGGCGCCAACAGCGGGCTGGGCGCGGTGACGGCCCGCGAGCTGGCGGCCAGGGGCGCCAAGGTCGTCATGGCCGTCCGCGACACGGGCAAGGGCGACGCCGCCGCGCGGCAGATGAGCGGGGACATCGAGGTGCGCCGGCTCGACCTGCAGGACCTGTCGTCGGTGCGCGAGTTCGCCGACGGGGTGGACTCCGACGTCGACGTGCTGATCAACAACGCCGGCATCATGGCCGCGCCGTACGCGCTGACCGCCGACGGCTTCGAGAGCCAGATCGGCACCAACCATCTCGGTCACTTCGCCCTGACCAACCTGCTGCTGCCCAGGCTCACCGATCGCGTCGTCACGGTGTCGTCCATGGCGCACTGGCCGGGCCGCATCGACTTCGACGACCTGAGCTGGAAGAACCGGCGCTACTCCCCCTGGCTGGCCTACAGCCAGTCGAAGCTGGCCAACCTGCTGTTCACCAGCGAGTTGCAGCGGCGACTCGATGCGGCGGGGTCGCCGTTGCGGGCGCTGGCCGCCCACCCCGGCTACTCGCACACCAACCTGCAGGGCGCCTCGGGCCGCAGGTTGGGCGACGCGCTGATGTCGGCCGCCACCCGGGTGGTGGCCACCGACGCCGACTACGGCGCCCGGCAGACCCTGTACGCGGCCTCGCAGGACCTGCCGGGCGACACGTTCGTCGGACCCCGCTTCGGCTACCTCGGCCGGACCCAACCGGTCGCGCGCAGCCGTCGGGCGCGAGACGCCGCCACCGCGACCAAGCTGTGGGAGCTGTCCGAGCAGCTCACGGGCACCAAATTTCCGTTGTAGCCGAGTTCAATTTCCGCTCTGCCGTACCGATGCGCTACCCTGGCCGGGCGTCACGGCGAGGGTGCTAGCACACCGTTATCGACGGAGACCGACTCTTGAGTCGCGACCTGGCCGTGCCCCGAACGAGAAGCACACAGGAGCGACACGATGGCCAAGTCAGCAGTCAACCAACTCGCGGTGACGGTGCGTACCGAGACCGGCAAGGGCGCGTCCCGCCGGGCCCGGCGCGACGGCAAGATTCCCGCAGTCCTGTACGGTCACGGCGCCGAGCCCCAGCACCTGGAACTGCCCGGCCACGACTACGCGGCGGTGCTGCGGCACTCGGGCACCAACGCGGTGCTGACACTCGACATCGCCGGCAAGGAACAGCTGGCGCTGACCAAGGCGCTCGACATCCACCCGATCCGCCGCACCATTCAGCACGCCGACCTGGTGGTCGTGCGCCGCGGTGAGAAGGTCCACGTGGAGGTCAACGTCGTCGTCGAGGGCGAGGCCGGTCCCGACACCCTGGTCACCCAGGAGACCAACACCATCGAGATCGAGGCCGAGGCCATGTCGATTCCCGAGCAGCTGACCGTGTCCGTCGAAGACGCGCCTCCGGGCACCCAGTTCACCGCCGGGCAGATCACGCTGCCGAAGGGCGTCAGCCTGGTGTCCGACCCCGACCTGCTGGTGGTCAACGTGGTGAACGCGCCGACGGCCGCGGACCTCGCGGAAGAGGGTGCCGGCGAGGCCGCCGAGGGCGAAGCAGCGGCCCCCGCGGCCGAAGAGGGCGGCGAGGCCGAGGCCTCCGGCGACGAGTCCGAGTAGGCGGTTCGCGACGTGGCCGAACCGCTTCTGGTGGTCGGCCTGGGCAATCCCGGAGACAACTACGCCCGCACCCGGCACAACCTCGGGTTCATGGTCGCCGACCTGCTCGCGGCGCGGCTGGGCGCGAAGTTCAAGCCGCACAAGAAATCCGGCGCGGAGGTTGTCAGCGGCCGGCTGGCCGGGCGCGCGGTGTTGCTGGCGAAGCCGCGGTGTTTCATGAACGAGTCCGGCCGCCAGGTGGGGCCGCTGGCGAAGTTCTACTCGGTTGCCCCGGCTGACATCATCGTCATCCACGACGACCTTGACCTGGAGTTCGGCAACATCCGGCTCAAGATCGGCGGCGGTGAAGGCGGCCACAACGGGCTGCGCTCGGTGGCGGCGGCGTTGGGCAGCAAGGACTTTCAGCGTGTGCGCATCGGGATAGGCCGGCCGCCCGGTCGCAAGGACCCGGCGGCCTTCGTGCTGGAGAACTTCACCGCCGCCGAGCGCGCCGAGGTCCCGACGATCTGCGAACAGGCCGCCGACGCCACCGAGTTGCTCATCGAACTGGGCCTGGAGCCGGCGCAGAACCGCGTCCACGCCTGGTAGGCGAGCGCCGGTTTCTGCGCGGTCACCGCGAGATGTCCTCCAGCGCCTGGTGGGCCGCGTTGTAGCCGGGGGTGAACGTGATCCCCGGGCCCCCATGGCATCCCGCGCCACCCAGGTACAGCCCGTCGATGCCGATGGGCATGTCGAGGAAGCCCTTGGGCCCGGGCCGGTTGGGCCCCATCAGGTCCGGATGCAGGAGGCCGTGGCAGAAGTCGCCGGAGGGCGCGGCGAACATCGTCTGCATGTGATAGGGCGCGAACGTGATGTGCCGGATCTGGATGTCGCGGAAGTTGGGTGCGTAGCGGGTGATCTTGTCGATGACCTTCTCCGCCATCACGTTCTTCAGTTGACCGTGCAGGTCGCGGCTCGTTTCCACCGGGAACGCGTAGGCGAACGCGCTCGCCGCGTGCTTGCCCGGGGGCGCCATGCCGGGATCGTGGACGGACGGTATCTGCATGCCCATCGACGGGTTGTCGGGGATGATCCCCCTCCTGCACTCCTCCCATTGGCGCTGCTGTTCTTCCGGCGAGCCGAAGATGCCGATGGACGACTGCATCCCGGGTTCGTTGAGAAAGTCGTAGGGCGGGGCGAATTCCGGCAAGCCGTCGAGCGCGAAGTGGATTTGAACGAACGACGCCCGGTGGTCGCGCCCGCTGAGCCGGGTGACCAGGTCGGCGGGCAGATGCTCGGCGCCGACCAGGTCGATCAGGGTCAAGTCGGGCGACAGGTTCGACACGACGATGGGCGCGCTGATCTGGGAGCCGTCCTTCAGTCGCACGCCGGTCACGGAAAAGTCGTCGACGAGTATCTTCTCGACCTTGGCGCGATACCTGATCTCGCCCCCGTGTGCGACGAACAGGTCGTGCAGGTGCTGGCCCAGTGCGCCGATCCCGCCCTCGAGCTTCGTCATCATGGCCGCGCCCTCGTTCGGGACGGCGAGCGCGAACGCCAAACATGTTGCGCTGCCGGGGGTGTAGGGCCCGCGGTACGTGGAGTTGATGGCGAGGAAGGCGAGCATCCCGCGCAGCACCGCATGCTTGTCCTTGTCGGGCAGGAAGCGGTCGATGGCGTCCATCGCCGTCCCGAACAGCACCTCGTGGATGGCCCTGCGCTCGAATTCGTTTGCGGCGCAGGCGTACATCTCGTCGATCGTCTTGGGCGGCGTGCGCACCTCGAAGCGGCCCAGCGCTTTCGCCGGCCCCTGGCTCCAGCCGATCATCTCGGCCATGCCCGTGACGGCGTCGGTCCCGAGTTTCTCGGCGAGGTGGGTCATCAGCTTCATCGGATCGCGGTAAAAGATCATGGGTTCTTCGCCGTTGTCGCCGAGATTGACCGACTGGACTTCGGCGTCGACGGTGGGCAGCGTGTCCAGCCCGAGCTCTTTGGTGATCGCGGGGGCGGTGGGGAATTGCACCGAGCCGGCTATCTCGTAACGGAATCCGTCGATCAACTCGACCGTGGCCGCCATTCCGCCGCTGTAGGTGTTGGCCTCCAGGCACAGCGTGCGCATGCCGGCGCGCTGCAGAACCGCCGCCGCGGTCAACCCGTTGTGGCCGGCCCCGACCACGATCGCGTCATAATCCGTCATCGCTGATGCTCCTTCTACGAGGCACCCGTCACCGGCGGTCCTCAATATATGTCAGTACTGACTCAATTGAAAAGGCGTCGGGACTGACAGTTCGTCCCGTGTGATGGGATGCGAGGTATGAGCGAGCGGACGAATCTGCACAAGCTGCGCCACAGCAGGACCCACGAGGCGCTGCGGCAGGTGGCCTTGAAGAGGTTCGCCAGCGAGGGGTTCGGCAACGTCACGGTGCAGGAGCTCGCGCGGGAAGCCGGAGTCACCGAGCGCACCTTCTTCCGGCACTTTCCCTCCAAGGAAGCCGTGCTGTTCCAGGACTACGACACCCAGGTGGAATGGCTGGCCGACGCGCTCGCGCGGCGTCCGCGCTCCGAGTCGCTGTTCGAGGCGGTGTTTGCCAGCGTCGAAAGCTTCCCCCACGACGTCGAAGTGGTCCGGCAGGCCGCGCTGGCCCGTGCCGAACTGATCACCGGCGAGCAGATCGCCGGGCATCTGCGCGTGGTTCAGTCGTCGTTCGCCGCGGTGTTCACCGACTTCGTCACCCAGCGCCACCCCGACATGGCGAACATCGATCTGATCGCCAAGGTCGCGGGCGCCACGCTGGCCGCGGCGCTGGTCGTCGCGGTGGAGAGTTGGGGGCGAGACGGCTGCACCGGAAGTTTGGCGGCGATCACCGCCGAGTGCCTGGACCTCGTGCGGTCGGGGCTGGCCCCGCTGGCGTGACGCGGAGTCCTCCGCTATGGCGAGCGTGCGTGTCGGTACGACGACACGCCGCAAACCATGGCAATGTGCGCACGCTCGCCGCGGGGCGGCGCGGCCGACGAAAGCTAGCTGACCAGGCTGACCGACGTGGAGCGGCGCAGCTTGCCCGACGGCGTCTTCGGGATGGTGCCGGGCCCGAGCACCACGACGTTGCGCGGCCGCACGTCGACCTCGGCCACCACCTCGTGGGCGACCTGGTGCTCGATGCGGCGCACCTCGGCCGGGTCCTGCCAGGCGTTGGACTCGACCGCGACGGCGAACGTCTCGCGAGAGTGGCCGGCATCCAGGCGCACCGCGACCGCGCAGCCCGGCCGGACCCCCTCGACGCGGCCGGCGGCCCGCTCGATGTCGGTCGGGTAGATGTTGCGGCCGGCCATGATGATGACGTCCTTGACGCGGCCGCAGACCACGACGTGGCCCTGTTCGGTGAGGTAGCCGAGGTCGCCGGTGTCGTACCAGCCGTGCTCGTCCTGGGCCGGGATGAAGCCGCCCATGGTGAGGTAGCCGGGCGTCAGCGACTCGCCGCGCAGCTCGATGACGCCGACGCCGCGCGCGGGCATCACGTTGCCGTTCTCGTCGATGATGCGCGCCTCGAGGTCCTTCAGCAGCGGACCCAGCGTGGCCAGCCGCCGCGTGTTGCCCTTGGTGGCGGGCACGGCCCGGCGCAGGGCCGCCAACAGGTCGGCGTCGACCTCGTCGACGACCAGGCCGGCGTTGCACTCCGAGAACGACACGGCCAGCGTCGTCTCGGCCATGCCGTAGGCCGGCAGGATCGCCGAGGGCCGCAGGCCGAACGGCTTGCCCGCGTCGAGCAGGTCCTCGACGTCGGCGGGTTCGACGGGCTCCGCGCCGGACAGCGCGAACCGCAGGGTCGACAGGTCGAAGTCGCCCGGCTTGGCGTTGCGGCGCAGCCGCTTGGCCAGCAGCGCGTAGGCGAAGTTGGGCGCCGCGGTCATGGTGCCCTTGTACTTGTCGATGAGCTTGGCCCACAGCAGCGTGTCTCGCAGGAAGTCCATCGGGGTGACCTTGACCAGCTCCGCGCCGAAGTACATCGGGATGGTCAGGAAGCCGACCATGCCCATGTCGTGGAAGCAGGGCAGCCAGCTCACCATGACGTCCTTGTCGACGTCGTACTGCGCGCCGATGAACATCGCCTCGGCGTTGGAGTAGATGTTGCGGTGGGTGATCTGGACGGCCTTGGGCGAACCGGTCGAACCGGACGTCAGCTGCATCAGCGCAAGGTCGTCCTCGCCCACCTCGACCGGGTCGATCGGCTCCGACGCCAGCAGCTCGGCGACCGTCAGGACCTTGATGCCCTTCTCCTCGAGCACCGGGATGGCGACCAGGAAGGGCTCGGAGACGATGACGGCCTTGGCCTCGATCATGCCGATGACGGTCATGGTGTCCTCGGCCCACACCGCGAGATCGGTGCGCAGCGTCGGCTGGTGCAGCATGGTCAGGCTGGCGCCGCGCATCCACAGCCCCTGCGCCGTCGGGGCGATCTCCACCGGGAAGCCGGCGAGCACGCCGACGGCGTCGCCGAGGCCGATGCCCGCGGCGGCCAGGCCGCCGGCGATGCGGCGGGCGCGCTCGTGCACCTCGCCCCAGGTGTGCCGGACGGGTGCGTGCGGTTCACCGGTGACCATGCCCGTCGTCGCGGTGCGCGCATTGCGGAACATCTTGTCGGTAAACCTGCTCACAAAAACCTCCTCGGTTCCGGCAATCTCCGCAAGGTCCGGATTCTCATGTTCCGCCCGCTGGGCGCCGCTGTGTAGCAGGCGCGCGAGCACAGTTGCGCAGCGGTTAGGTCTCG
This sequence comes from Mycobacterium sp. E2699, assembly GCF_001666745.1. Classification (NCBI taxonomy): domain Bacteria; kingdom Bacillati; phylum Actinomycetota; class Actinomycetes; order Mycobacteriales; family Mycobacteriaceae; genus Mycobacterium; species Mycobacterium sp. E2699. The sequence goes on from NZ_LZJH01000065.1 coordinate 43,630, forward strand.
AACCGGTGATGAGCCGAGGAGTCCGCCGGGATGCCCGGCGGACAACGGAATGGATTGGTCGTGCTCACCGCTGCTCGTCACCGCGAGTTATCTTAAACTCCTCTTAAGTAACTGCCAAACCGTGGCGCGCTGTGAGTGGGATCTCACACCCCGGTCGACGCCGGAACCACGCGGGCGCCCGGCACCGGCCCGCTGGCGACGCGGACGGTGCGGCAGACGCCTTCGCCCGACAGCCGGGTCCCGACGTCGACCGCCTCGGCCGCCGACGTGCACAGGAACGCGCACGTCGGCCCCGAGCCGGACACGATGCCGGCCAGGGCGCCGGCCTCGACGCCGGCGCGCAGGGCGTTGCGCAGGGCGGGGTTCAGGCTCACCGCGGCCGCCTGCATCTCGTTGCCCAGCAGGGGGGCCAGCTGCTCCGGGTCCCCGGCCGCCAGGGCCGCCAGCACCGGGCCGGGCTCGTCGAGCCGCGGCGGAACCTTGCCCTTTCGGGGGGCCTCCCGCAGCCGGTCCAGCTCGGCGAAGACGTCCGGGGTGAGCAGCTCGCCATGCGCGAACGCCAGCACCCAGTGGAAGCTGTTGCGCGACAGCACGGTGGCCAGCTCCTCGCCGCGCCCGGTTCCCAGCGCGGTGCCGCCGTGCAGCGCGAACGGCACGTCACTGCCCAGCCGTGCCGCGAGCATGTGCAGGTCGCGGCGCGGCACGTTGAGCTCCCACAGCGAGTTCATCGCGACCAGCACCGCCGCCGCGTCGGCGCTGCCGCCCGCCATGCCGCCGGCCACCGGAATGGACTTGTGGATCATGATCGAGACGTCGGGCGCCCGGCCGACGTGGTCGGCCATGAGCTCGGCCGCCCGCCAGGCGAGGTTGCGCTCGTCGGTGGGCAGCGTCCCGGCGCCCTCCCCGACGAGCTCGAGCGTCAGCACGTCGGCGTTGCGAACGGTCACCTCGTCGAGCAGCGAAACGGCCTGGAACACCGTCGTCAGCTCGTGGTAGCCGTCCTCGCGGCGATCGTCCACCGCCAGGTACAGGTTGACCTTCCCGGGCACGCGCACCGTGACGGACCCTGTAGGCACCCACTGCGCGGCGGTGTTGCCGTCAGACACGATAAGCCCCGTCAGCCACGGCAGCAGACTATCGCTGCGGCAGGCGAACCACACGCAACTGCGCCCGGTCAGCTCGCCGAAGCATGGCCCGGGACGTGCGGCAGCGTGTCATCGGGGCCGTGTGCGTCGCCGGACCGCCGCAACAACCGCACGAAGTCGTCGATCGACAGGGTCTCGCCGCGACGGGCCGGGTCGATGCTGGCGGCCAGCAACCGATTCGCCGATTCGTTGCCCGAGCCCGCCCACTCGGCGAACGCGTTGCGCGACGTCTTGCGCCGCTGGGCGAACGCGATGTCCACCAGCTCGAACACCCGCCGCCGGAACGCCTCGTCGGTCGGCCACGGCGAGGTCGGATACCGGTCGATGCGAACCAAACCGGAATAGACGCGCGGAATCGGCCAGAAGACGGTCGGCGACACCATGCCGCACCGACGCACCCGCCCGAAGAACCGGATCTTCACGCTGGGCACGCCGTAGTCCTTGCCGCCCGGCTCGGCGGCGAGCCGCTCTGCCACCTCGGCCTGCACCATCACCGTGAGGACACGAATGGACGGGAATTCGGCGAGCAGATGCAGCAACGCCGGAACCGCCACGTTGTAGGGCAGGTTGGCGACCAGGGCGGTGGGTTCGCCGGACACCTCGGCGCGGCGCAGGGTCAACACGTCGCGGTTGAGGACCGTCAGCCGCTGGGCCTCACTGTGCGAATGCTCGGCGACCGTCTGCGGCAGCCGGCCGGCCAGCACCGGGTCGATCTCCACGGCGGTGACGGTGGCGCCCCGGTCCAGCAGCGCCAGCGTCAGCGAACCGAGGCCGGGACCGACCTCGAGGACGTGGTCGGACCGGCCGATGCCGGACGCCGCAACCACCCGGCGCACCGTGTTGGCGTCGTGGACGAAGTTCTGCCCCAGTGACTTCCGTGGCCGAAATTCCAGTTCTTTGGCCAGCCGCCTGATCTCGGTACGCCCGAGGAGCCGGATGGTCAGCTTGCACCAGCTCTTCCGCTGCACACCGGCCAGGCGCCCCAGCCCTGGCGTTGCCGGGTCACCTCGGCGATGGCGATCTGCTCTTCGCGGGTGGCGAGGTCGGCGCGCGGGGCGAACCGAAGCCCGCCGTTGCGCTCCCACGTGCCCTGGTCGAACTGCACACCCCCGTAATACCCGTTGCCGGTGTTGATCGCCCAGTTGCCGCCGGCCTCGCAGCCCGCGATGGCGTCCCAGACCGACCCGTTGCTCACCGGGGGCACATCGGTGCCGGGCTTGGTGCCCACGCGCACCACCGCCTCACGGGCCGGGGTGATCACCGTGTTGGCGACCGGCAGCCGCCCCGTCTCGACGCCGTTGACCGTGGCCACCGCGAACGTCACGTCCTGCATACCCGGGCTGCCCGGGTCCTCGACGACCTGGCGGCTGACGTTCATCCCAGGGTCCTCGATCCGGCGCGCCGGCGGCTGCAGCGGAATCCGCTCGGTGATCCGCTGAATCCGGTTGCGGGTCACCTGGATCTGCATCCCGTCGACGATCGGCGAGGCGGCGCCGGGTGTCACCTGGTCGCTCTCCAGCAGCGGCGCGCCGGCGGCGTTCAACAGCCCCGCCACGTTGGGCGCCGGCAGGTGCACGGTGCGGACCGCGCCCCCGTCGTTGATCTGCACCGTCTTGGCGCTGACGACCGGCAGCGTCATCCCCGCCAGCGGCACCCGGCTGCCGCGCGAGGCGGCCGCCGGGGCGGTGTCGGTCATGGCGAGCTGCGCCAGCGCCTCGTCGACGGTCGACGCCGTCGTCCACACCTGCCTGGCGTCGCGGCCGTCCAGCGAAATCTGCAGGGGCCGACTGCGCCGCAGGACGATGTCGGCGGCGTCGTGGACCTGCACATCGGCGGCCGGGTACAGGTCGTCGCGCTCGTCGACGTTGTAGCCGTTCTCCCGGACGATGTCGATCACCCGCGACTTCATTGTCGTCACCCGCATCGCGACGCCGTCGACCGTCAGCGTCACCGTCTTGGACGCGGACACCGCGAGCCCACCGGCGCATCCCAAGGTCAACAGCAGCGCCCCGACCAGGAGGCGCAATGTGGGTGATGAATTTTGATGAAGTTTTGTCAATACAGTCAACGCGTGCTACCCCGACCTCAGCAACAAGTCACGAACCACTCAGCAGGAAAATCACAAAAACGACAGCGGGGCCATCAGGCCCCCACCGTACGATCACAAGACGGTAACGAACCGGCCAATGTTGGGCAACTCCGGCGCAGCATTGTCAGCCAAATCACCCGTCGGGCACGCAGGTCACGAGGCCAGCCCATACACCCGGCGAGCATTGCTGGTCGTCATTCGCGCCACGTCTTCGGGGCGACGATCCAGCAGTTCAGCGATCGCCCGCACAGTATAAGGAAGGCAGTACGGCTCGTTCGCTGACCCGCGATAGGGATGCGGGGTCAGAAATGGCGCGTCGGTTTCCACCAAAAGCTGTTCCAGCGGTATCAGCGGCACGGCGTCGCGCAGCGCGCGGGCGTTGCGGAAGCTCACTGTCCCCGACAGGCTGAGCAACCATCCGGCGTCCACGCAGCGGCGGGCCATCGCCGCGTCCGACGAAAAGCAGTGGAAGATCACGGCGTCCGGGGCGCCCTCGGCGGCCAGCACGTCGAGGACCGCGGCGTCGGCGTCCCGGTTGTGGATCATCAGCGGTTTCCCGCACCGCTTGGCCAGCTCGATGTGCCAGGCGAACGCCTCCCGCTGCGCGGCGGGCTCCGCGCAGCCGTCCAGGCGGCCGGGCCAGTACAGGTCCATTCCGGTTTCGCCGACGGCCACCACCCGCGGATGGGCGACCAGTCGCTCGATCTCGGCGCGGGCGCCGTCGTCGAGCGCGTTCGCGCGGGTCGGGTGCAGCGCCACGGCGGCGTACACCCGCGGATCCCAGTCGGCGGCCCGCGCCACCCAGCGCGCCGAGTCCAGGTCGTCGGCGATGGTGACCACCGCGCCCACCCCGACGGCCGCCGCGCGGTCGACGATGGCCCGCACGCCGTCGGCGTCCCGCGCCCCGCACGCGTCGAGATGGGTGTGCGCGTCGACCAAGGGCGCCAGCGGCTCGGGCGCCGGCGGCGCTTCTCGTGCACCAGAGCGGTTGGAGCTCACCGCCACACAATAGGGGCCACCCAATAGGGTGAGTCTCGATGAGGCCCTACTACGTCACCACCGCGATCACGTACCCCAACGCCGCGCCGCACCTGGGGCACGCGTACGAGTACATCGCCACCGACGCGATCGCGCGGTTCAAGCGGCTCGACGGTTTCGACGTGCGGTTCCTGACCGGCACCGACGAGCACGGCCTCAAGGTCGCCCAGGCCGCGGCGGCCGAGGGGCTGCCCACCGCCGACCTGGCCCGCCGCAACTCCGACGTCTTCGAGCGCCTGCAGGAGCGGCTCAACATCTCCTTCGACCGGTTCATCCGCACCACCGACCCCGACCACCACGAGGCGTCCAAGGAGATCTGGCGACGGATGGTCGCCGCGGGCGACATCTACCTCGACGCCTACAAAGGGTGGTACTCGGTGCGCGACGAGCGCTTCTTCGTCGAATCGGAAACCGAAGTGGTGGGCGGGACCCGGATCGCCGTCGAGACCGGCACGCCGGTGACCTGGACCGAGGAGCAGACCTATTTCTTCCGGCTCTCGGCGTACGCGGACAAGCTGCTGGCCCATTACGAGGCGAACCCCGACTTCATCGCCCCCGAGGTGCGGCGCAACGAGGTGGTCAGCTTCGTCTCCGGCGGCCTGCGCGACCTGTCGATCTCGCGGACGTCCTTCGACTGGGGGGTGCAGGTGCCCGAGCACCCCGACCACGTCATGTACGTCTGGGTCGACGCGCTGACCAACTACCTGACCGGCGTGGGCTACCCCGACACCGACTCCGAGCTGTTCCGCCGCTACTGGCCCGCGGACCTGCACATGATCGGCAAGGACATCATCCGGTTCCACACCGTCTACTGGCCCGCGTTTTTGATGTCGGCGGGAATCGAGCTGCCGCGCCGGGTTTTTGCGCACGGGTTTTTGCTCAACCGCGGCGAGAAGATGAGCAAGTCGGTGGGCAACAGCGTCGCCCCGGACGCCCTGGTCGAGACCTTCGGGCTGGATCAGGTGCGCTACTTCCTGTTGCGCGAGGTGCCGTTCGGCCAGGACGGCAGCTACAGCGAAGAGGCGATCATCACCCGCATCAACACCGACCTGGCCAACGAGCTGGGCAACCTGGCGCAGCGGTCGCTGTCGATGGTGGCCAAGAATCTGGGCGGCGTGGTGCCCGACCCGGGCGAATTGAGCGCCGCCGACCGTGAGCTGCTGGCGGCCGCCGACGGCCTGCTCGAGCGCGTGCGCGCCAACTTCGACGCCCAAGCGATGCACCTGGCGCTCGAGGCGATCTGGCTGATGCTCGGGGAGGCGAACAGGTACTTCTCCGCCCAGCAGCCGTGGGTCCTGCGCAAGAGCGAATCCGAGGCCGATCAGGCCAGGTTTCGCGCCGTGCTCTACACCACCTGCGAGGCCGTGCGCATCGCGGCGCTGCTGGTGCAGCCCGTCATGCCGGACTCGGCCGGAAGGCTGCTGGATCTGCTCGGGCAGGACCACGACCGACGCGCTTTCGCGGCGATCGGCGCGCGACTGGTTCCGAGCACCGCGTTACCGGCGCCGGCCGGCGTGTTCCCGCGGTACCAGCCGCCGCCCTCTTCCGACAGCGAGTGACCGGTAGCGGAGTCGTCCAGCAAACCCGTTGAGCGGGAATCGTGAGGGTGTGGGAAAGGGGCACCTGAATGGCCCCATTTCGTAGTCCATAATCGGCGTGTGGAGCGACGACGAAACCCGCAACACGGTCAATCGCCGATGACTGCGTTGCAGGAGTTGCCCGCGTTGGTCGTCCTGGAGAGAGTGCCTATTCCGGTGCTCGCCGTCGCGCATGACGGCAGCATCCTGTTCACCAACAGCGCGTTCGCCGAGATGGTGGGCCGCACGCCGGAAGAGGTTCTGTCCCTGCGGTTTCAGGAGATTTTCTATGAAGCCTCGGGGTCGGAATCGCTGCTTCCGGTCGTTCATGCCCTCGCGAACATGGTCGTCAAATTGGCGCACAAAGACGGTTCGGTCGTGCGAGCTTTGATGAGCAGGTCGGCACTCATGCGGGCGGACGATCAGTTCGCCCTTGCGGCCTTCCAGGATCTGACCGAGCAATTGTGGGTGCACGAGCATTAGAGTTGGCCGCCGGTCAGGCGGCGCTGCGGCGCAATTGGATACCTGGCGTGAGGGCGTCTCGGGCGAACCTTCCCGATCGCGATATCGGCCCGTCTCGCCTAGCCGACCTCCGGCACCGAAGCGGCGCCGGCGGATGGCGGTTCGGACGGGCGGCCGTGGCGGAGGGCCTCGCGCGCAAGAAATTCACGGAAGTAAGGAAGCGACGCCTCCGTGACGATGCCGGCGAGGATGAGTTCCCAGAATCGGGTCGGGGGGCCGGCCAGGCGATCGGCGACGGCCCGGTCTTCACCGCGCGCCGCGACACCCTTGGCCGCGATCGCGTGGAACAGCAGGCGCGTTCCGAACATGGCGCCGATGATCGACTCGCTGACCGCTTCGGCATCGAGATCCGGTCGCAGGTCGCCTTCGGCGCTCGCCCTGCGAGCCTGGGCGGCCATCAGCTCAATCAGGTTCGTGCAGAAGTGCGTGGCCGCTTCGTTGAAACCGCTCAAGGCAGCCGTCAATTGCTCAGCCGAGCCGGCCGTTTTGTCAGAGGTGAGCGCGTTCGCGATCGTGAACGTGCCGTGAATCATGTTTTCGAGCGCCGGCGATGACGAGCCGCAGACGTTGCGGAACGCGGCGAGTATTGTCTCCGAGCCCTCCTCGATGATGGCGGATGCCAGCGATTCCTTCGAGTCGAAGTGGTGGTAGAGGGCCCCCTTGGTCATCCCCGTCCGCTCGATGATCGTGTTCCAGCCGGCCGCCGCGTAGCCGACCTCGCCGAATACGTCGATCGCGGCGTCGAGGATTCTTCGGCGGGTGGCTTCCGACCGAACCTGGCGCGCCATTGCGTCTACACCTCCGGAGTTCCATCGATTGTGCTTGGGGTCCCGGATCTCGATGTGTTCACAAATCTTCCGGCCAGGCAGGTAAGCGTAACAGCCGCCGCCACGCGGTCCCGCCGCGCGATTCGCGCACTAGTCGGAATCCGGTCCCGTCGAGCTGGCCGTGATCGCCAGCGCCGCGCGTCGCCTCAGGAACTGGCGGAAGTAGTCGATCCGACCCGCCTGCAAGATGCCGGTCAGCAACAGAAGCCAGCACTTCTCCAAGTCCTGCAGGAAACGTTCCGGCTCTTCGAGACTGCTCGTCTGCCGCAGCCCCATGTGCAGGGAGACCATCAGGCGCCCCAGATCCTGGGGATCACAGTGCTGGTCGATGTCGCCCTCCGCGATGGCCTGCTCGACGACTCCGGACAGGGCCTTGGCCCATTCCTCCAGAAGTCGCTTCTGCAGCCCTTCCGACCGACCGACCGACTCGAGCAGGTTGAGCCCGGCCCGCACGCCGTCGGTTTGGATATCCGCGACGGCGATCAGATAGGAGAAGTCGATGAGGGTCTCCAAGCCCGACAGTCCGCGACTGAGCAGATCGTCCACCGCGACCGTGCCGACGGCGGTCTGCCGTTCGATAATGGCCACGGCCAACGCGTGCTTGGACCGGAAATGGAAGTACATTGCGCCTTTGGTCAGTTCCGCATCGGCGAGGATGTCGTCGAGGCCGACATCGTGGTAGGCCCGTCGAGCAAACTGGTGCGAGGCGGCGCGCAAAATCTGTCGCCGCGTCGCGTCGGCGCGTCCGTCGGTCGAGTGGGTGGTCATCGGAACCGCGAACTCAGCCCTGAAGCGCGGCTTGATCGCGCTTCCCGAAAAGAAACGCGAAGTATCGTTCAGGGACCTGTGTCACGGGCCGGATCGATCGTGTTCATGTTGGCGATGCCTTCCTGAGCAGGGCACAAACTCGGTTCTCGAGCGAGCACTCAACCGCCTCTGAGGCTAGCAGCCGGTCGTCCCCCTGCGGGGTTCAACGCTCCGGATTGAGATGATGGACTTGCAAATACTTTCGGTGCATAATTAGCGAATGTCCGAGACCAATAGTATGGATTGGGAGGGGTCCTGTGGCTAATAGTTTGTCCTGGTCCGAGGTCTGTTCGCCACCCCTGCGGCCCGGCGGCACCTGGTGACCCCTCCCCCGACGAGCGCCGCGGGTGCGGGCGGCTCGGCGATTTGCTTCACGACAGTGCGCGACGGCCGCAGCAGCCGACCCGCATCGCAGACGCGGACCGCGCGGAGGGACCACACCGCCGCGCAGAGAATGGGGAGTCAGATGCTCTGTCGGTTATGTGACTCGGACAGCCTGGTCAGCGTCCTGGACCTCGGCGCCACTCCACGTTGTGAGACGTTCCTGGCCGCCCGCGACCTCGATCGCCCGGAGCTGACGTTTCCGCTACACCTGCGGTTGTGTGAGGACTGCCTGCTGCTGCAGATACCGGCAGCGATCACGCCCGAGGACACGTTCACCGAATACGCCTACTTCGCTTCCTATTCGGACAGTCGGGTGCAGCACGCCAAGCACTTCGTCGACGAGGCCATCGGACGACTCGGGCTCGGACCGCACTCGCGCGTCATCGAGGTCGGCAGCAATGACGGCTACCTGCTTCGACACGTCGTCGCGGCGGGCGTGCCATGCCTGGGCATCGAACCGTCGGACAACGTCGGGGCCGCCGCTCGCGAGCGGAATGTCCCGACGTTATCGGCTTTCCTGAATGAGGAGCTCGCGGCCGAGATTCGCAACGAATACGGACCGGCCGATTTGGTTGTCGCGAACAATGTTTACGCGCACACACCCGATGTACGTGGCTTCACCCGTTCCCTGCGGAGATTGATGGATGACGACGGCTGGCTGAGCATCGAGGTGCACCACGCGCTGAACCTGGTGCGGCTGGGGCAGTTCGACACGATTTACCACGAGCACTTCCAGTACTACACGTTGTTTTCGGCGATCTGCGTATTGGCCACCGTCGGGTTGGCCGTGGTCGACGTAGAGCTCCTGCCCACCCACGGTGGGTCCATACGCATCTGGGCACGCTCGGCGGACATTGCCGGACGGCCGACCGACCGGGTGGATCAGGTGATGCGCGCCGAGGAGGCGGCCGGACTACACCAGGTCGACGGCTATCTGCGACTGCGTCCCCGGACCGAAGCCATCCGGCACGAGCTGCTGCGCTTCTTGTTGCAGTGCCGCGCCGAGGGCAAGCGCGTTGTCGGCTATGGTGCGCCGAGCAAGGGCAACACCCTCCTCAACTACTGCGGGATCCGCACCGACCTCCTCGAATACACCGTCGACCGCAACCCCTACAAGCACGGTCGCTTCACGCCGGGAACCCGAATCCCGATATACCCGGTGGAGCGCATCGCCCAGGACCGCCCAGACGTGGTGCTGGCGTTGCCGTGGAACCTCGAGACCGAACTGACCGATCAGCTCGGTTACCTCGCCGAATGGGGCGGCCGACTCGTCTTTCCGCTTCCGGCGCTGCACGACGCGCTAAGCGGCGGCGTGCAGCCCTGAGGGCCGCGCGTGTAGCGCGGTCCGGCCCCCGGCTGACAGGTCACCGAAGTCACTGACCGTTCGCTGACACCGCCGAGTCCCTCGGGATGTCCAGCGTGGCAATCGGATACAGCCCGGCGCCGTCGCGGCCGTCGCGGGCCAACGCCATGGGGGCGTAGTTCACCACGTGCGACGCGCCCGGCTTGTGCTGCTGCCAGTCCACGGACGCGCGCAGGGTGTAGTGGCCCGGCGCCAGGCCCGTCAGATCGACGCGCACCGTCTCGGTCGACGAAGCCGGAACGGCCTCCTCGCGTGCGGAGCTGGTGTCGTCGCTCACCAGCGTCTTGAGGTTGACTGTCGCCCGCAGGCTGCGAACCACCGCCCCGGAGAAGTCCACCAGCCGGTAGCCGGGCGCCCACTGCTCGGTGGCGACCGCCGAGCCGTAGTTGGTCCAGGCGACCGAGATGGTCGCCACCTTGCCCTGTATCGATTGGGAGCCCGGCCGCCCCTCGACCGAATACCGGTAGCCCGCCGAGGTATTGGCCTGGGCCCACAGCAACAACAGGTTGGGGTCCATCGCCGCCCTGGACTCACGGTCCGGGAAGTTGACGCTCGACGTCATCGACACGTGGTACCTGACGACGTCGCGCAGGCCCTTCTCGTAGTAAGACCGCGGGTCGGTTCCGTTGGGCAACCGGCACCACTCGCTGATCACCGGCGCCGACGCCATCCGCTGCTTGACGGCGTTGACGACGGCGTCGTTGTCCCGTACGTATTGCGAGTCGCTCGATTCGGCCCACCCGGGCAACGGCGCTTGCACGCCAAGGCAATCCGAGCGGATGCCCACCGGCGCCGACAGTTTCTTGGTCACGTCGTCGGCCAGCAGCTCGCGCACGATCTCGGGATTCTGCGGGGTGACCACCAATTGCGTGTGCGGGAACGCGTTGACGTTCGCCGCGACCAGTTGGCGAATCGAGTCGGTCGTGATGCTCTGATCGCGGAACTGACTGTAATAGCCCAGCATCGCCTTGCTCTCATCGGGCGCGGGACCGGGCGCACCCAAAACGTCACGCAGATAGGCGATGTGGTTCTCGCCGAAGTCCCCGTAACCGGAGAACTCGAACACGGACAGGCGTTCGTCGCCGTCGTAGCGGCGACCCAGCGCGGCGAGCAGCTGGGCAAACGCGCTCAGGTAATTGGGGTCGTTCCAGCGCGGCACCACCTGCGTCACCCCGGGCGCCGGGCCGTTCGGCGGCGCGGGATAGGGGGTGGCCGCCGCCCTCATCCAGTCGGGAATCGCGATGTTGGTGTTGTCGGGGTAGGAATCGTTGCAACACGAGTTGTAGGCATACACGCCCAGGGTCAGCCGCATGTTGCGGTCCTGCAGCTTCGTCAGCGCGTCGTCGATCGCGCTGAAGTCGAACTTGCGATCGTCGGGGGCGTCGGGCGGCAGGGTTCGCGGATCGATGGGCTGCAGCTGCCGCCACGAGATGCGCAGGCTGGCGTCATAGGAGGCCGGCCACGCCGGGTACCGCTGCTGCGCCGGATTGCCTTGGGGGAACAGCGGACTCAGCAGATCCTCGTACTGGCCGCGCAACGGGTTGGCGATCTCCTGAACGGTGGGCGGGATGGCCGGAAAGACCATCGCGGACAGCGGCCCCGGGTTGGGGTGGCCGCCGCATCCGCTCAGCACCTGCGCCGCGCACGCGATGACTGCGACGAGGGCCCTTCGACCCCTCTTGTTCGACGAACGAAACATCGGCGCTAAATCGCGCCTAACGACAGCGCCTCGCGGTCGGCAAGAAACGGCATCGGCATCCAGCGCGCGGACAGCAGTGCCTCCATCGCGTTGCCCGGGACGGGCCGCGAGAGCAGGAAGCCCTGCGCGCGGTGGCATCCGTGCTGCATCAAAGTCAGTGCGGCGGCGGGTGTCTCGACCCCCTCGGCGACCAGTTGCAGGCCGAACGCCTCGGCCAATCCGATGATCGCCCGAACGATCGCCAGGTCGCCGGCGTTGGTGCCCAAGTCGCGGACGAACCCGGTGTCGATCTTGAGCATGTCGACCGGGAGTGACTTCAGGTGCGACAGAACCGCATAGCCGGTGCCGAAGTCGTCGATGGCGATCTGGACCCCCACATCCTTGAGCTCGTGCAGGGTCTTGCGGGTGGTTTCGATGTCGTGGACCACGGCCCGCTCGGTGATCTCCAGACAGACCGATCCCGCGTCGATACCGAACTCCTCGATGGTGTCGGCGACGCTGCGCACGAAGCCGCGCGTGATGAGCTGGACGGGCGACACGTTGATGCGCAGGACCGCGCTCTGGCCAACGCCATTGGCCCGCCACCGGGCGAATTCGGCGCAGGCGCTGCGCATCACCCACCGGCCCAATTCCCCTGCCAGATTGGTCGATTCGGCCACCCCGATGAACGAATCCGGCAACAGCAGGCCCCAGATCGGGTGTCGCCAGCGGACCAGCGCCTCGGCGGCCACTATCGCGCCGGTCCACAGGTCGACCTCGGGCAGATAGTGGAGCAGCAGCGCTTCGCTGTCGATGTCGCCCTGCAGGTGCAGCTCGATGTCATTGCGGAAGGCGCTTTTCAGCGACATGTCGTCGGTGGACAGCGCGACCTGGTTGCCGCCCGCGCGCTTGGCGGTCAACACGGCCTCGTCGGCCCGCCGCAACAGATCGCTGCAGTTGTCCCGCCCCGGCATGCCGACGGCCAGGCCGATGCTCACCGTGCGGGTGATCATGTGCCCGCCGAAAGCCAGGCGCTCGCACAGCATGGAAGCGAGCCGGCGGGCGAACGCCTCCGCGGTCCCCGTCGACGTCGGCTGGTCGGGGATGACGACGAACTCGTCACCGCCCAGCCGGGCGATCATGGCCTCGCTTCCCGCGCACACCCGAATGCGTTGCGCGAAAACACGGATGAACCAGTCGCCCGCGGTGTGACCGAGGTAGTCGTTGATCGGCTTGAGCCGGTCCAGGTCGAGGTACAAAACCGCGACGGGGCCCGGGCTTCCCGGCGCGAGCCGTTCGGTCAGGTGCGCGACCAGCGCGCGCCGGTTGTACAGGCCGGTCAGATCGTCGTGCTCGGCCAGGTAGCGCAGCTTCTCTTCGGCGGCGATGCGGGCCTGCAGCTGCGCGAACAGCGCGGCGACCGCCTCCAGCGTGTTGATCTCTTCTTGCTTCCACTTCCGGGCGCCGTTCTTGACGAACCCGAGCACCCCGGTGGTGGTCTCACCCGACACCAGCGGGGCGGCGGCCACCGACGGCGAGGCCGCCTGCTTGGCCCCGCCCGCCCGGCGGCCCAACGCGCGGTTGTTCTGCTCCGGGCGGATCACGACCGGCTTCCGCCCGTGCTCGCACTGGGCGAGCACCGGGTCGGCGCTGGTGAAGTGGACGACGGCCATCGGGTCGGGGTCCGGAATGTCGGTGCGCGGCGGCCACTCCGCCACCAACACCGAGGCACGGATGTCGTGGTCGTGGTGGCGCAGGAAGCTGGCGTCCAGATCGAACTGCTCGACGAGCTGCGCAAGCACCCTTTCACTCACCCGGGTCGCGGTCGATCCCGTGGCCTCCATCAGCTGCGTCGCCACCGAAGTCACGACGAGATCCAGGCTGCGCGGCAAGGACTCCTCCGATGGGCACGGGCCCCGGCTGGGCTTGGCCAATCCGGGGCCTAATCACGGGAAATTTCGCGGTGTCAGTGTTCGGTCCGGGGTCACGAAGTGGTGCGAAGCGTACCATGTGCGACCCGGCCCGGACCCGGTAACGCCTGGTCCCGACGGGAACGGTGGACACCGCGGATGCCTGTCGCGCCCGGCAGCGGTGGCTCGCTCACGCCCGCGCCGACAACGTCCTCTTCGGGGTCGTCTTCGGGGTCGTCTTCGGGCCCGACAAGTGAGACAGCTCACAGTCGCACCGCGGCTGTCACGCCCGGCCGGGCTCCGGTGTCTCAAGGGCAACAATCCCGTGAGAGGTAGGAGACAGACATGACCGAACAGGCCACCCAGAAGACCCACGTCGTCGTCGTCGGCGGCGGATACTCCGGAACCCTGGCCGCCAATCGTCTGCGGCAGCGCACCGACGTCGACGTGACCCTGATCAACCCGCGTCCGGTCTTCGTGGAGCGGATCCGCCTGCACCAGCTGATCGCCGACACCGGCGTCGCGATCGCCGACTACGACAGCCTGCTGGGCGAGGGCATCGGGCTGATCGTCGACGCCGTCGATCGCATCGAGCCCGCCGACCGGCGCGTGGTGCTGGGCTCGGGCGCCGAACTGGACTATGACTACCTCGTCTACGCCGTCGGGAGCACCGGCGCGATGCCGCCGACCGTGCCCGGCGCGGCCGAGTTCGCGCACTCGGTCGCCGACCTGGAGAGCGCGCAGCGGCTGCACCACACGCTCGCCGACCTGCCGCTGAGCGCGCCGATCACGGTCGTAGGCGGCGGGCTGACCGGAATCGAGACGGCCTCCGAGCTGGCCGAGCTGGGCCGCCCGGTGACCCTGGTCTGCGGCGGTGTCCTGGGCCCGTCGCTGAGCGGGCGGGGTCGGCGTTCGGTGGCCAGGCAACTGCGCGGCCTCGAGGTCGACGTGCTCGAATCCGCCGCGGCCGCCGAGGTGCGCCCGGACGCGGTGGTGCTCACCAACGGCGCCGCGCTGCCCAGCGCCGCGACGGTGTGGACGGCCGGGTTCACCGTGCCGGACCTGGCGGCGCGCAGCGGGCTGAGCACCGACGCGGTGGGCCGGCTGCTCACCGATGAGACGCTGACCAGCATCGACGACGGCCGTATCGTCGCCGCCGGCGACGCGGCCGCCCCGTCGGGCCGGCCGCTGCGGATGAGCTGCCAGGCCGCCGGACCGTTGGGCGTCCAGGCCGCCAACACCGTGCTCAGCCGCATCGCCGGAGAGACCCCGGCGTTGCTGAACCAGGCGTTCACGGGCCAGTGCATCAGCGTGGGGCGCTCGCACGCCACCATTCAGCTCGCCCGCAAGGACGACACCCCGGTGGACCTGTACGTCGGCGGGCGCATCGCGGCGTCGGTCAAGGAGACCGTGTGCAAGGCCACGCTGTGGGCGATCCGGCGCGAGGCCGCCAAGCCGGGCTCGTACTTCTGGCTCAAGGGGGGCGCGCGGCCCGCGCAATCCCCGGCCGACGAGCGGGTCGGGCTGCGGGGACCGCGGTGACCCGCTCGTCCGAGCACGCCGACCGGTTCACGTTGCTGCGGCCGCTGCTGTTCACCATCGCCTACGAGATCCTCGGCTCGGCGACCGAGGCCGACGACGTGCTGCAGGACAGCTACCTGCGCTGGGCGGCCGTGGACCTGTCGGCCGTGCGCGACACCAAGTCCTACCTGGCCCAGCTGGTCACCCGGCAGGCGCTCAACGCGCTGCGCGCCGACGCCCGCCGCCGCGAGGAGTACGTGGGGCCCTGGCTGCCCGAGCCGCTGCTGCTCGACGACCAGGATCCCTCGGCGGATGTCGTTCTGGCGGAATCGGTTTCGATGGCGATGCTGGTTCTGCTGGAAACCCTGAGCCCCGACGAACGCGCGGTGTTCGTGCTGCGCGAGGTGTTCGGTTTCGACTACGGCGAGATCGCCGAGGCGGTCGGCAAACCGGCGCCGACCGTCCGCCAGGTCGCCCACCGCGCCCGCGAACACGTGCGGGCGCGACGCAAGCGGTTCGACGCGGCGGATCCCGAGCGCAACGCCGAGATCACCGCCCAGTTCCTGTCCGCGGCGGCCACCGGCGACGTGGAGGCGCTGATGGCGATGCTCGCGCCCGACGCCACCTGGACGGCCGACAGCGGGGGCATCGTCAGCGCCGCGCGCAGGCCGGTCGTCGGCGCCGACCGGGTGGCCCGGGCCATCGCCGGGTTGATGCGCCGGGCCGCGGCCATGGCGGGGGCGCGCGTCGCCATGGTCACCTGCAACAGCGCCCCGGCGGTGCTGCTCTACCTCGGCGAACAGCTGGAAGGGCTGATCACGCTCGAGATCGCCGACGGCAAGATCACCAACTTCTACGTGATGCGCAACCCGCACAAGCTGGCCGCCCTCGCCAGCGCCCGCGACATCAGCCGCGGTTAACTCTGTCAAGCTAGGGCGGTGCGAATCGACCGGCTTGGCGACCTGGGCGCCGCGCCCCGCGTGCTGCGCGCCGTGGGTGCCGCCACCGCGCGGCTCGGCTTGCCGCCGCCGGCCGCGCTGACCGGCGAGTGGTTCGGGTCGCTGGCGCTGATCGCACCCAGCCTGTCGGCGCGGCCGGTGCCCGCGGGCGACGCCTTCGCCGTCCCGCAGTGCCCGTCGGCGCGCGACTCGGCGGCGGTGGGCGGCGGCTGGGTCGGTTACCTGTCCTACCCCGATCCCGGCGCCGACGGGAAGGGGAACCGGATCCCCGAGGCCGCGGGCGGCTGGACCGACTGCGTCCTGCGCCGCGATCGCGACGGGATGTGGTGGTACGAAAGCCTGTCCGGTGCGCCCATGCCCGACTGGCTGACCGCCGCGCTGACGGCCGCGCCGGCGCCGGCGCGCGCCTGCCGGATCCACTGGGGCGCCGCCGACCGGGAAACGCATCGCGGCGGCGTCCTGTCCTGCCTGGCGGCCATCCGCGCCGGCGAGGTGTATCAGGCCTGCGTGTGCACGCATTTCACCGGCACGGTCACCGGCGCCCCGCTGGACTTCTTCACCGACGGCGTCGCGCGAACCGCCCCGGCCCGGGCGGCCTACGTCGCGGGCGCGTGGGGCGCGGTGGCGTCGCTGTCCCCGGAGCTTTTCCTGCGGCGCCGCGGATCGGCCGTGACGTCGAGCCCGATCAAGGGCACGCTGCCGCTGGACGCCTGGCCGTCGGCGTTGCGGGCCTCGGCCAAAGAGGTCGCGGAAAACATCATGATCGTCGACCTGGTCCGCAACGACCTCGGCCGGGTCGCGCTCGTCGGCACCGTCACCGTGCCCGAGCTGCTGGTCGTCCGGCGCGCCCCCGGCGTGTGGCACCTGGTTTCCACGGTGGCCGCGCAGGTCCCCGTCGAACTCCCGACGTCGGCGCTGCTGGACGCCGCCTTCCCGCCTGCCTCGGTCACCGGAACCCCGAAACACCGTGCCCGGCAACTGATTTCACAATGGGAACACAGTCGCCGCGGAATATATTGCGGCACAATCGGTTTGGCTTCGCCGGTCGCCGGCTGTGAGCTGAACGTCGCGATCCGGACCGTCGAGTTCGACGCCCGCGGCAGCGCTGTACTGGGAGTCGGCGGCGGGATCACCGCCGACTCCGATCCCGACGCCGAATGGCAGGAGTGCCTGCACAAAGCCGCGCCGATCGTCGGGCCGCCCCGCGTGGCGGCCGCGGCGTCCGTTGGTTAGCAGGTGGGCCAGCAGAGATCGGTTAGGTGAAACATCAGCGCCGCCGCCGTGAATTTCGGATAATGCCCCACGCCACGCGTCACGTTTGCCTAAGCTTCAGGGATTGACGCGCGCCGATCGCGCGTAGACAGCTTGAGGGGGCCGTCATGAGAATTGCCGTTCTGGGCGCCGCAGCGTCCGCCCTGATGGGCGGGACCCTGGCGGTGACGCCCCTGACCTCGGTCAGCGCGCCGCTGCCCGCCTCGGGGACGTGCGGCCCGGGCGGGGCCGTATGCGAGAAGGTGGCGTCGGTTCTCATGCCCGAGACGCCGAAGCCGTCGGGACCGGGTCCCGCCGCGTCGGCCGGCGGCCCGACAACACCGTTCTCCGAGGCCAGCAACGTGATCGCGCCCGGTGGTCCACCCCAGCCCGGCGGGCCCGCGGCCGCGGCCGCGGTGCCGGGGGTGAGCTCGCCGGGAGCCGGCATCGGCGGCGCACCGAGCGCCGGCGTGGGCGTTCCGGGGGCCGGCCTGGCCGTGCCCGGGGCGCCCGACCTGTCCGGCCTGCCCGACGCCAACCTCGTGCTGCCCGCCCTGGCCGGGCTGCCCGCCGCCGCTGCGATACCCAACGACGCGGCTGTGGCCCTGTCGGTGGTCCAGGGTGTCGTGGGCGTGGGCGGCAGCGTCGTCGGCATCGGAAGCAGCGCCGTGGCCAGCCTGAGCACCGCCGCCATCGCGCTGGTCTACCTCAAGAACGCCGGCCTGCTGCCGGCCAACTTCAGTTTGGGCGTTCCGGGGGTGGGTCTCCCGGCCATCCCGGGGGTGCTGCCCGTCGCGGCTGCCCTCCCGGCAGCGGCGGCGGCCATTCCGGCCGGCCTCCCGGCCGTGGCCCTCCCGGCGGCACCGCCGCTCCCCGCGGCGCCCCCGCTGCCGGCATTGCCCGCGGTCCCCGCGGCCCTGCCCGCCCTGCCGGCCGCTCCACCGCCACTTCCGGCGTTGCCGCCGCTCCCCGCGGGGCCGCCCCCGCTGCCGGCCCTGCCGCCGCCTCCGCCGCTGCCCCCACTCCCGCCGCTGCCGCACCCTCAGGTGTGCACGCCGGGGATCGGCGTCCTGAAGGCCTGCACGCCCTGAGCCGGCCGACCGCTCACTCGCGGCGTGATTGCAGGACCGCGTCGTAGAGCAGTCGCGTACGCACGTCCGGGTGCCCGACGGCCACCTCGCTGCAGGCGTCCTTGACGCGCACCCCTCCGGCGACGAGCCGCTCCACCTCGTCCACCAGGGATTGCAGGTCGGCGCGCGGCGTCGCGCCGGCGAGCACGACGGTGATCTCGCCGAGCACCCCGTCGTCGGCCCACGCCGCCAGCTCGCCGAGCGACCCGCGCACCACTTCCTCGTGCACCTTGGTCAGTTCCCGGCACACCACCGCGCGGCGCTCGCCGCCGAGCTCGTCCGCGGCGTCGCGCAGGCAGGCGGCCAGCCGGCGCGGGGATTCGAAGAACACGCAGGTGCGCCGCTCGTCGGCCAGCGAGGCGAACCAGCTTCGGCGTGCCGCCTTCTTGCGCGGAGCGAATCCCTCGAAGCAGAACCGTTCCGACGGCAGGCCGGAGACGGCGAGCGCGGTCGTCACGGCCGACGGCCCGGGGAGGCAGGTCAGCGGGACCCCGGCGTCGACGCAGGCCGCGACCAGCCGGTAGCCGGGGTCGCTGATCAACGGCATTCCGGCGTCGCTGACCAGGAGCACGGTCGCGCCGGACTTCATCGCGTCGACGAGGCCGGGTACCCGCGCGGCCTCCACCCGGTCGTAGAGGCTGACCAGGCGGCCGGTGATGGCGACGTCGAGCGCCTTGGCCAAGACCCGCACCCGCCGGGTGTCCTCGGCGGCCACCACGTCGGCGCGGGCCAGGGCGTCGATCAGGCGCGGCGAGGCGTCCGCCGGCCGGCCCAGGGGCGTCGCGGCCAGCAATAGTCGGCCAGGAGTCATGACCGACAGCCTACGATCGACACCGATGTCCGCCCCGCCCCGCGAAAGCCCCGTCGTCTTTGAAAACCGGGACGAGCGCGTCGTCCCCGTGGTCAGCCCGGGGCCGCTGGCCCCGGTCGCGGACTTCGGGCCGGCCGACACCATCCGCGGCTGGGTCGTGACCGGCGTGGTCACCCTGCTGGCGACGGTCACCCGGTTCCTCAACCTGGGCTCGCCGACCGACGCCGGCACCCCCGTCTTCGACGAGAAGCACTACGCGCCGCAGGCCTGGCAGGTGCTGCACAACCACGGGGTGGAGGACAACCCCGGGTTCGGGCTGGTGGTCCACCCCCCGGTGGGCAAGCAGCTCATCGCGATCGGCGAGGCGCTCTTCGGTTACAACGGCGTCGGCTGGCGGTTCGCCGGCGCCCTACTCGGCGTCGTCATGGTGGTGCTGGTCATGCGGATCGTCCGGCGGATCAGCCGCTCGACGCTGGTCGGCGCGATCGCCGGCGTGCTGGTCATCTGCGACGGCGTCAGCTTCGTCACCGCGCGCACCGCCCTGCTCGACGGCATCCTGACGTTCTTCGTGGTCGCGGCGTTCGGCGCGCTCATCGTCGACCGCGATCAGGTGCGCCTGCGGCTGCACGTCGCCCTGTCGGAGGGCCGCAGCGCCGAGACCCTGTGGGGCCCGCGGCTGGGTGTGCGCTGGTGGCGTTTCCTGGCCGGCCTCATGCTCGGATTGGCTTGCGGGACAAAGTGGTCCGGCCTGTACTTCGTGGTGTTCTTCGGCGCGATGTCGCTGGCGTTCGACGTGGCGGCGCGCCGCCAGTACCAGGTGACCAGGCCGTGGCTGGGTACGCTTCGACGCGACCTGATCCCCACGGCGTATGCGTTGGCGCTCATCCCGTTCGGGGTCTACCTGGCCAGCTACGCGCCGTGGTTCGCTTCCGAGACCGCGATAGACCGCCACGAGGTGGGCCTGTCGATCGGCCCGCACTCCGTCGTTCCCATGCCCGACGCGATCCGGTCCCTGTGGCACTACACCGCCAAGGCCTTCCAGTTTCACGCGGGCCTGACGAACTCCGCCGGCAACTACCACCCCTGGGAATCCAAACCGTGGAGCTGGCCGATGTCGTTGCGGCCGGTGCTGTATGCGATCGACCAGCAGAACGTGCCCGGCTGCGGGCCGCAGTCGTGCGTCAAGGCGGAGATGCTCGTGGGCACCCCCGCGATGTGGTGGCTCTCCGTTCCGGTGCTGCTGTACGCCCTGTGGCGCATGATGATTCGCCGCGACTGGCGCTACGCGGCCGTGCTGACCGGTTATTGCGCGGGGTGGCTGCCCTGGTTCGCCGACATCGACCGGCAGATGTACTTCTTCTACGCGTCGACGATGGCGCCGTTTCTGGCCATGGGCCTCGCGCTGATCTGCGGCGACATTCTCTACGCGCGCCGGCAGAATCCCGAGAGGCGCACGCTCGGGCTCATCGCGGTCTCGTGCTACGTGGCGTTGGTCGTCACCAACTTCGCCTGGCTGTTCCCGGTACTCACCGGCCTGCCCCTCTCCCAGCAGACCTGGAACATGGAGATCTGGCTGCCCAGCTGGCGCTGACCATCACGCCGAGCAGACGCAAAAGCCCCCAAAACGCCGCGGTTTAGGGGGCTTTTGCGTCTGGTCGCGGTACTGCGCTACAACGGATCCCGCGCGACGGGGCAGGACATGCACCGCGGCCCGCCGCGGCCGGTGCCCAATTCCGACCCCGCAATGGTGAGCACCTCGATGCCCGCGTCCCGCAGCCGGGCGTTGGTCTGCGCGTTGCGTTCGTAGGCGACCACCACGCCGGGCGCCAGGGCCAACGTGTTGTTGCCGTCGTCCCACTGCTCGCGTTCGGCGACAAGCGGATCCAGCCCGGTGTCGATCACCCGCAGCTTGTCGATCCCCATCGCCCTGGCGGCGGCCTCCAAGAACGGCGTCTCGTCGCTGATGGTGATGCCGCCGGGCGTCGGCTGGATCGTGAACGCCGACAGCGCGTCGATGATGTTGGCGTACATCAGCACCGTGTCGGTGTCGACCATCGTGCACACCGTGTCCAGGTGCATCTGCGCGCGCCGCTGCGCGATCGGCACCGCCAGCACCGTGTTCGCGAGGTCGTCGTCAAACAGGCTGCGCGCCAACGCTTCCGCCCCGGCCGGCGTGGTCCGCTCACCCACCCCGACGGCGACCACACCGGGGGCGAGCAGCAGCACGTCGCCGCCCTCGACGGGAGCGGTGCGCGACTCGTAGGCGCGCCGCACCCCGGTGAACCGCGGGTGATGCGCGTAGATCAGATCGCTCAGCGAGGCCTCGCGAACGCGGGCCGGCAGCGCCAGGGTCGGGATCACCACGCGCGGGCCGATCCAGATCGCCGAGTCGCGGGTGAACACCAGGTTGGGCAGCGGGTCGATGACGAAGTCCGCCCCGTGGTGCATCCGAAGGACCAGCGAGACGTCGGCGCGGGTATCCGCCGGCAACTCGTTGAACGTCATCCCGCCCATCAGCACGGTGGCCAACCGCACCGGATCCAGGCCCCGCAGGTAGGCCGAAAGCCGTTGGGCCAGGGGTACTCCGAGCCGACGCGCGTCCACCGCGGCGGCAACGCCCTGCATCCGGGCGGCCCCGCTGTGGCTGAGGGCCTCGGTGAGCAGGTCGGACAGCAGCAGCACCTCGACGCCGCGCGAACGCAGCAGGTCCGCGAACTGGTCGTGCTCCTCCTGTGCCCGCGCCACCCACGGCAGCCCGTCGAACAGCAGCTGGTCGTTGTTGCGCGGGTTGAGGCGCAGCAGCTCGCCGCCGGGGCGGTGCAGGATGACGACCCGCAGCGCGCCCACCTCGGAATTGGTGCCCAGCTCGACAACGGCCACGCAGGAAACGGTAGCCGGTCCCCGCTCGATCGAACGGGTGTGCGATAAACTGGGGGCCGTGGGCATCGCGGTACAGGGCTCGCTGTTCGAGCACACCGAGCGCAGGGAGCTCGGTGACGGCGCCTTCATCGAGATCCGCGCCGGCTGGTTGACCGATGCCGACGGCCTGCTCGTCGAACTGCTGTCGACGGTGCCGTGGCGCGCCGAGCGCCGCCAGATGTACGACCGGGTGGTCGACGTGCCGCGGCTGGTCAGCTTTCACGACCTGACCGTCGAGGACCCTCCGCACCCGCTGCTGGGACGGCTGCGGCGCCGGCTCAACGACATCTACGCGGGCGAGCTGGGCGAGCCCTTCACCACCGTCGGATTGTGTTGCTACCGCGACGGCTCCGACAGCGTCGCCTGGCATGGCGACACCATCGGTCGCAGCAGCTCGCAAGACACCATGGTGGCCATCGTCAGCCTCGGCGCGACGCGCACCTTCGCGATGCGCCGGCGCGACCGGAATCTCGGGGGCCCGTCGCTGCGGCTGCCGCAGGCGCACGGCGACCTGCTGGTGATGGGCGGTTCGTGCCAGCGCACCTGGGAGCATGCGGTGCCCAAGACGTCGGCTCCGACGGGGCCGAGGGTGAGCATCCAGTTCCGTCCCCGCGACGTGCGCTAGCTAGCCGCGGACCGCGGCCACGGCCTTGACGAGAAGGTCGCGGGCGCGCTGGGTGTCGATCTTGGCCACCGGCTGGTCCGGTATGACCAGCGGGTTGGCGATGACGATCACCTGGTAATCGCCGAATTGAGCCGAGTAGTCATACAGCTCCCCGGTGCGGGCAGCCCCGGACACCACCGCCTGCAGCACCCGGTGCACGCCCGTGGTGTGGGCCCCGTCGATGTGCGGCGCGTCGATCACCTCGAGGCCGCCCCGCACCCCGCTGCCGGCGAACGCGACCTTTGCGCAGTCTTTCCCGGGATCGTTGAACGGCAGGGCCTTTGAGGTCTCGATGGCGATGACGACGAACCTGTTCCCGTTACCCTCCGCGGACACGGCGGCCATGTTGCCCTGCAGGTCCGGCGGCATGTCCGGCCCCACCGCAACTTTCGCGCAGCTCGCCGGATCGAAGGTCAGGCCTTCGGGCAGCTTGCGGGCCGAAAGCAGCTTGGGGTCGATCGCCCGTTCGGAGATGTCGGTGACCTTGTACTCGGGCCCGAAGCTCGACTTGACTTCGGCCACCTTGCCGATGTCGGCCTTGACAGCCGGATCACCACCCGATGAGCAGCCGGCGAGCACGCAGACGGATGCGGCCGCGAGCAACACCTTGGACACCGTGGCCAATCTACCCAACGCCGGCGCTCAGCCGCGCAATGTGGACACCGTTTTGACGAGCAGATCGGCGGCGAATTGGGGCGGCAACGCGGGCAGCGCCGAACCCGGGTCCGTGGTCAGTGTGGTGAAGGCGTAATAGTTGCCCAGGTAGGCGATGAAGGTGTATGTGCGCGAATCGATTTCGGTGCCCGACTCGACGGATGACCTGGTGTCGGCCACCATGCCGAGGGTTTCGGCGTGGTCGATGTGCGGGGCGTCGACGAGGCCGACGTCGGCCGTGGTGTGCCCGTCGCTCATGGTCCACCGCGCGCACGCCGCCACGATGCCCGGGTCGAGGTCAACCGGGCCGGGCAAAGTCACCACGACCGTGTCGACGATGCCGCCGGCGCCCGAGGCGGAGAAGCCCTGTGCGCTTTGGTCGCGCCCGCCGCCGGGGTCGGCGAGCGCAACGCATTGCGGCGGACGGGTCCGCGCGTCGGCCCCCAGGCTCCAGATCACCCGCGGGGAGGCCGCGCCGGGGACGCCGGTGGCCACCTCGTAGCCGGGCGGCAGCTCGCGCACGACCCGCTTGATGTTGGCGGGATTGACCGCGGTGTCGCGGGTGGTCGTCGTTGCAGGCTTCGGCGGCGTGGACACGGGCGACTGCGCGCATGCGGCCAGCAGCACCGCGATGACGCCAATTGCCAACGGACGCATGCCCGTTCAGCCGACCGCTTCGATCACCTGACGGGCGACGCGTTTGATCTGATCGGCCATGTGACGGCTGAAGGCCGGCCGGCGCGGCACATCGATGACGGTCGTGATGACGCCGACGTCCTCGCGCTGCCAGACCGCGCCGTGGTGGTCCATGATCGCGCGCATCGGCATGTTGTCGGAAAGCATTCGCGCGGAGAATCTTTCGACACCGTCGACCCTGGCCGCGATCGACAGCGCGTCGATCAGAAAGCTGCCGATCCCCCGGCCCTGATAGGCGTCGGCGACGGTGAAGGCGATCTCGGCGACCGTCGGGTCGTTCTCGTCCCGAACAAAGCGGCCATCGGCGACCGGGTAGTCCCCGTCGGTCACCACCCACACGAAGTGGTCGACGTAGTCGACCTCGGAGAGGTAGTGCAACAACGCCGGGGTCGGGATGCGGGCCGTCATGAACCGCCGATACAGCGTCTCGCTGGAGAATTGGATATGGCCGTGAACGGTCCGCTCGTCGTCGCCGGGCAGGACCGGGCGCAGCATCAGGTGGGTCCCGTCGCGGACGCGTATCGGGATCGGCGTGATGTATGCGGCCAGACGCTGGCGCACCGTGCGCAGCAGTCGCGGCATCACGCCGGGCAGATGCAGCATCCGGGTGAAGGCCTCGTTGTCGCCGATCCAGCCGGTCAGCGGTTCGGCCGTGGTGACCGTGGCGATGCGCGGGATGTCCCGCAACAGCGCGATCTCGCCCACGATCATGCCCGGCGACACCTGCCCGGAGATGATCGTGCCGTCGCGATCGATGCGGCGGATCTCGGCTTTCCCCGACGAAATGAGCAGGAACGACACGGCCCGCTCGCCCTGCTGCATCAGCACTTGGCCCGCAGCGGCGCGTAGCGGTTGAAGGCGGGCCGCCAGGGGCACCAGGTCCTCGATACGGCAGCCCTCGAAGACGTCCATCGTCGCGAGCTCTTCAGCTCGCGCCCCGGTCAGTTCGGCCACCGCGATGCCCCGCCGATCGTTCAGCCGTCTACCGCGTCAGGTCGGACACCCCGCGGTCGGATGTTGCCCAGGTTATGGGGTGTGTTCCGGACGCGGCAAGGATGCGGGCAAAGCGTCCACCCACGGCTCGGCCGATGCCGGGCCCGGTCAGCCTGTTGCGGGGCCCGCGGGCAGAAGCGTGCCATCGCCACCGAATTTCACCGCCGGCCTTCCCACTGCGCGCGGTGGACCGTTTTCGCCTCGTGCGGGGTGGGGTCAGGGCCGCGCCGACGACTTCGGAATGGCTATCGTCACGAGAAGGCCGCGGTGGTCCGACCCCGGAATCGTGAGCGTGCGCAGCGAGGTTGCCGCGCAATTGCGGGTGAGTATGTGGTCGATGGCGATGAACGGCGGCAGCCACGAATCGGCCGGGAAGGTCGGCTTGAAGCCCGTTCCGGATTGCTCGGCGGCGTCGGAGTAGCCGTGGCCCAGCAGAGCGCGGAAGGGTCGCATGTCGGTTGTGCTGTTCATGTCGGCGGCGACGATCACCGAACCCGCGCCGGCATGCTCGCCGACTTCCGACAAGGTGCTCGGCAACCGACTCATGTCGCGGCGCCAGTCGTCGATGGGCACCGGCCAGGGACCGGCCATGTGCGCCACGACGACGGTGGGGGCTACCGAGACACCCGCCACCCGTATCCGCGCGGTGAGGAACGCGAAGGTGTAACCGCCGATGCGCTCGGGTGCGTCTATCGCAAACCGACTCCACACGCCGGCTCCCCCGGGGCCGTCGCGCGGTTCAAGCCACCGATAGGGAAACGTTGCGTCCAGCCCGGCGCCGGCAAGCCGATCGGCTTCGTCCTGGGTGAGTTCCTGGAATGCGATGACGTCCGCCTGCTCGCGAGCCAGCCTCACGACATCGCCGGGATCGGCCTGGCCCAGGCGGAGGTTCGCCGAGATGACTCGAAGCCCCAGACTCGCAGGTCCAGCGGCGTTCGAGCCGCGGTACAAGGGCAGCTGGACCGCCAGCATCGCCATGGCCAAGCCCACGGCGACGATCGCGAGAGTCCAGCGTCGCCCCCAGAGAAGCAATGCCGCCGACACCGGCGCGCAGAGCATCAGGTATGGCGACAGCGCCGCCGTGATCAAGGTGGCATGGCAGGTGATCGACAAATAGCGTGAGGCGAAGGCGCAGCCGGCAACGACGAGCGCGACGAGGCCGATAGCTGTCTGGGGCATCCTGTGAATCTTCACCGGTGCCGTTCGGCGTCTGGACTCAACCCTCGATCGGATACCACAAGCATAGTCAAAGGCTTATCATCATCCTTTGAGTATGTATAATCGGGTCTGCAGTGTAGTATCGGTTCGGCCTCGTCGCCGGTCCGGTTCTTTTTAGGGAGAAGAAGCCCCGTGTCGTTCATAAGCAGCCAACCCGACGCCGTGATGACCCCGATGACCCCGGCCGGGCCCGCCGGCGCGACCGCGCTGCGCGCGGACGTTGTCATCTGCACCTACACCCTGGATCGGTGGGAGCTGCTGGTGCGGGCGGTCGAGTCAGCGCTCGCCCAGAGCGTGGCGCCACAGCGGCTGATCATCGTCGTCGGTCACAGCGCACCCGGCGCGGAAAACATCAATCATGAGTTGCTCGCCCGCTGCCGGCAGGAATGGGGCGCTGATCGCGCCGGCTCGCCCACCGAGATCCTCATCGTCCCAAGGCGGTTCGGAGGCACGAAGGGCTCGTCGCTCAACACCGCGCTGCTGCTCACCCGCTCCGAGATCGTCGCCTTCCTCGACGACGACGCCGAAGCGGCGCCGGACTGGCTGGAGCGGAAGCTTGCCGTGTACGCGACCCACCCGAAAGTTGCTGCCGTCGGCGGTGCGCCACGGCCGGACTACGCGGCGCCCCGGCCGTCCTGGTTCCCGCCCGATTTCGACTGGGTGTTCGGCTGCCACTACCGCTCCCTGCCGGACCGGCTCGCCCCCATACCCCACCTGATCGGCACGAGCATGAGCGCACGTCGCGACGCCATCCTCGCTGTCGGCGGTTTCCACGCCGACTGGCACGACGACATGGACCTCTCGCACCGGATCGGCCACGCCTACGGCCCCGCGGCCGTCTGCTACGAACCGTTGGCCGAGGTGCGTCACCACGTACCGGCGGAGAGATTGACGTGGTCCTACTTCTGGCGGCGCTGCTTCTACGTCAACCGCAGCAAGGTCAGCGCGTTCGCCGACATGGGCGAGGCCGGCAACATCGGCGCCGAACTGCGCTTCGCGGTGAACACGCTGCTGGGGATCGGGCCGGCGCTGGTCGCGGTCGTGGCCGGTCGGCCCGAGCGACTGCTCCAGGCACTGGTGGCACTGTTGGGAGTCGCGCTGGCCGGGTGCGGATACGTCGCCGGCAGGGTCCAGCTCGCGCGGGGTCACCGGTCGGAGGTCCTGACAAACGGCCTCAGCGCGGCTGACGTGCGCGAAGCCCGCGCCGCCGTCCCCGCGACCGCGGGCGTCTTCGCGATCAGCGATGCATAACCTCATCGTCGGGACGGGCCCGGCCGCGGCAGCGGCCGTCCTCGCCCTCGCCGACGACCCGTCCGAGCAGATCACCGTCGTCGACATCGGCGAACGGCTGGCCGGCGACACGGCCGCGGCGCTCGACCGGATGAGCGTGCTGGCGCCGGCGCAGTGGGCCCGCGCCGACCGCGAGCTGGTCACCGTACAGCCGGCGGGGCTCACCGGATCGGCGCTCCCGGAGAAGCGCGCGTACGGCTCGAATCACATGTTCGTCGACCGCGGCCAGCAGCGCGGGCTCACGATGCCCGACCGCGGCAATCACGCGGCGGTCTCCGGGGCGGTGGGCGGCTTCTCGACGGTCTGGGGCGCGCAGATCATGCCGTTCTCCCGGGCCACGTTCCACCGGTGGCCGTTCGGGTGGGACGAGATCGAACCGCACTACCGCGCCGTGCTGAACGAGGTGCCGCTGGCGGGCGAGGACGACGACTACGCCGAGGACTTCCCCTTGCTCTCGGCGCGTGCGCAGCTGCCACCGGTGTCCGCACGCACCGCCGACGTGCTCGACCGGTACCAGCGCCATCGCGACGCCATCCGGGCGGCGGGCATCGTCGTCGGTAAGGCACGCCTCGCACTGGCGGCGAACTCGTGCGTGAACTGCGGGCTCTGCATGACGGGTTGCCCCTACTCGCTGATCTACTCCGCGCGACAGACGGTCGACCGGTTCGTCGCACGCGGTCGGGTGCGGCACATATCGGGCGTGCTGGTCACCGCGGTCGATCAGCCGGTCGGATGCGCGCCATCCATCCGGGGGACCGACCTCGCCAGCGGGCGCGAGGTGCGCCTCGAGGCCGACCGCGTCTTCGTGGGCGCCGGTGGGCTGGGCAGCACGCGGATCGCGCTCAACTCGCTGCCCCTGCCGCCGAGCCAGGTGGCGCTGCAGGAGTCCGTACAGTTCCTGGTGCCTTTCGTATCCCGCCGCTCCACCGGCGATCCCCGCGGACAGCACGACTTCACGCTCAACCAGTTCAACCTGCTGCTCAAGTACGACGATGAGGCGTACACGACGTCCCAGGTGCACTGCTATCCGTACAACCCGGCGATTGCCGAGGCGCTCCCGGGCTGGCTGCCTCCGTCGTTGAGCGGCGCCGTGCTCGGCCGCGTCACCGCCGGGCTCGGATACCTGCCCTCCTGGCGATCGCCGCAGCTCCGAGTCGCCTTGCGCGCCCGGCACGAGGGCGCTCTGCCCGACATCGAGGTGCGGGTGGTGTCCGACCGGCGCCCGGCGATGCTCGCCTCGGTGCTGCGCCGGCTGAGCGCGCTGGGGCCCAAGCTCGACCTCTTCCCGGTACTGCCGATGGTGCGGCTCTCCGGCCCGGGCAAGAGCTACCACTTCGGCTCCACGTTCCCGCACGGCGGCGGCCCCAATGGCTCGGATGCGCTCGGTCGCATCGGTGATTTCCGCAACGTGCATCTCATCGACGGCTCGGTCCTGCCTTCGGTGCCGTCGACCACGTTCACGCTCACGGTGATGGCCAACGCCCACCGAATCGTGTCGGCGAGCCGGCATGTCTGACGCGGGCTCCCGGGCCGTCGCGATCACCGGCGCGAACGGGTATGTCGGCAGCACACTGTGCGCCGCCTTCGCCGCAGCGGGCTACCACGTGATCGCGCTGCAGCGGTCGGCTCCCGTGGACAAGGCATGGGAGCACGTGCCCTACACCCTCGAGAACGGACCCGCGGCGGCGCTGCCCGAGGGCCTGGAAGCGGTCGTCCATTGCGCCTACGACCTGCGCGCGCGCGACCGCGCCGAGATCGAACGCATCAACCTGCGCGGAACTGAAAAGCTGATAACCGCCGTCGGTGACGTCCCGATCGTCTTCATCTCGTCGATGTCGGCATACTCGGGCACGCGGCAGATCTACGGCATGACCAAGCTGGCCTGCGAGGACCTCGTCGCCGCGCACGGCGGGACGTCACTTCGCCTCGGACTCGTCCACGGCTGCGGCGACGGCGGCATGATCGGCGCGTTGCGCAAAGTGGCCGCGCTCCCCGTCGTGCCGATCTTGCGCCCCGACTCCTACCAGTACGCCATCCACGCTGAAGACATGGCGAACTGCGTGCTCGCGACCGTCAAGCAGCCTCCGCCGCACCGCGTCCTCGGTGTGGCCGCGCCGCGACGGGTGCCGTTCAGCGAGATCATTCGCACCCTGCGGGCGGCGGCCACGTCGAAGCCCGTCCGTCCTGTCCCGGTGTCCTCCGCGCTGCTTTACCGGACATTGCGCGCGGGCGAGGCGGTTGGCCTGCGAATCGGTTTTCGCGCCGACTCGCTGCTCGGGCTCATGCATCCCGCGCCGGACGTCCCGCACGTCGGCTACTGGGCGGAGCGGAGCGTCACGTTGCGGGACTTCTCGAACGACGCCGCGGATCTCCGGCATGTCGAGCGAGGGGCCGGCTGACGAGACCGTCCGGTCTGTTGATAGCCCGCCTACCGTTTTCGACGACGCTTTCAACCAGCTATGCGAAACTGTTTGTCGGTTATAACCTTCCATTGTCGTCTAATAGTATGTAAGATGGCATTCAGGTGCACCATCGGTATAGGCATACCTCGCACTCAAGTGTCGGCGTAGCAGCCCGCGTCGGGCCGCTTCCGTTAGGAGAGCACATGTCGTTGGTGACCACGCAGCCAGAAACGCTCGTGTCGACGGCCGGTGATTTCACCAGCGACAACACGGCCGGCGGCGCGCCCGAGATCGTCGCCGCCGTCGCAGCGGCAGCCTCGGGGCAGGCACCGCCCTACGGCGCCGACAGTTGGACTTCGAGCGCACGACGGCGCTTGAGCGAGATCTTTGATTGCGACGTCGATCTGCTTCCCGTGTCGACCGGCTCGGCCGCAAACGCCTTGAGCCTCGCCGCCCTGACCCCACCGTGGGGCAGCGTGTTATGCCACCGCGACAGCCACGTCAACAACGACGAGTGCGGTGCGCCGGAGTTCTTCACCGGGGGCGCGAAACTCGTTGCGCTCGAAGGGGAAAACGCCAAGATCGACGCCGACGAGCTGCGGGCGGCGGTGGGCCGCAAGGTCGGAGACGTGCACAGCGTGCAACCCTCCGTGTTGAGCCTGACCCAGGCAACCGAGGCCGGTGCGGTGTACACCCCCGCCGAGATCGGATACCTGGCCTCCATCGCGAAGCACGCGGGCCTGCGCGTTCACCTGGACGGCGCCCGCCTCGCCAACGCCGTCGCCGCGCTGGGCTGCCACCCCGCCGAGCTGACCTGGCGCGCCGGCGTGGACGTGCTGTCCTTCGGCGCGATCAAGAACGGGAGCATCACCGCCGACGCGATCGTCGTCTTCGACCGTTCCGTGACCACCGAGCTGAGCTTCCGGGCCAAGCGCGCCGGGCAACTCGCCGCCAAGATGCGTTTCGCCGCCGCCCAACTCGACGCCTACCTCGCCGACGATCTGTGGCTGCGCAACGCCCGGCACGCCAACGCCATGACCGACCGGCTCGAAAAGGGGCTGAAGTCCATTCCCGGCGTTCGCATCGTCGGCAGCCCGGAGGCCAACATCGTCTTCTGCCACCTGCCCCAGCACGTCGTCTACGGGCTTCTGGACCGGGGCTACGGCTTTTACCACCGCCGCTGGGAGCCGGGTGTCGTCCGTTTCGTCACCTCCTTCGCCACCACGACCCACGAGGTCGACGACCTGGTGTGCGCGGTCCGCCGCCTCAGCGCGGGTGCGATCGAGGAAAGCCGGCCCAAACGGGCTCGAAGGCACAGATCAGTCCGCCCCCGCCGATCCGACGGGGCGTGCATGGGAGGCGTCCGATGATCGAGATGGCCATCGTGGGGCTCGGCTCGTGGGGCCTGTGCGTCCTGGAGCGGACGGTGAACCGGGCCCGGCAGCTGGGGACGCCGGTGCGGGTACACCTGATCGAGCCGTCTCAGCTCGGCGGTGGGGTTTATTCCGCCGAGCAGCCCGACTTCCTCGTGCTCAACAACGCCTGCGGTCAGCTCTCCCTCTACGTCGCCCCCGACGGGGACACCCTGCCGCCCTACGCCGTGGGACTGCATCCGTGGGCGGTGGTCCGCGGCTACCGCTGGGTGGGTCATGAGTGCCGCATCGGCGCCGGGGGTGACCCCATCCTGCCCACCGACTACCTGCCCCGGCGGTTGATGGGCGAGTACCTGGTCTGGTTCTACGACACCCTGGTGTCCTATGCCCCGCCCAACCTCGAGATCGTCCGGCACTACGCGGCGGCCGTCGACATCTCGCAGGCCCTGCAGGGGCGCGAGGCGGTGCTGCTCGACAACGGCACCACCCTGACGGTCGACCACGTGGTGCTGACCTCGGGGCACACCTGGAATCACGAGCGCGGGGCCGACGGGGGCGTGCGCTACCTGCCGCCCTACCCCGTCGAGTGCCTCGACCAGAGCGCCCCGGCCGGATCGTCGCTGGCCGTGGCCGGCATGGGCCTGGTCTGCTTCGACGTCCTGACCGCCCTCACCATCGGACGCGGCGGGACCTTCGTCGACCGGTGCGATCGGGCCGACCGGTTGCGGTACGTGCCCTCGGGCCGGGAGCCGACCATCACCCTCTATTCGCGCTCGGGAGCGCCGTACTGTGCCAAGTCGGCCACCGGCGTCGACCCCTACGGCCAGTACGAGCCGGTGGTGTGCACCCCCGAGGAGTTCGCGGCGCTGACCAACCCGGGCGGGTCGCCGGTGCGGCGACACGTGGACTTCCGGGCCGAGCTGCTGCCGCTCATCTTCGCCGAGATGCAGGCGCGCTACTACATCCAAGCCGCCCTGCTCGGCGGGGGCGACGTGGAGTCGAAGGAGGTCCGCACCGTCCTCCGCCAAGGCTGGGTCGACGGGCACTACGAGAAGGTCGTCGACGGTCTCGAGCCGCGGTACGGGCGCTTCGACCCGGCCACCCACCTCTTCGCCGGGTCGGACCGCCACTACACGTCGGCCGCCGACTACCAGGGCCAGGTCTACGACATGATCGAGGACGACCTCACCGAGGCCCTGCGGCCCGGGGGGAGCCCGGTCAAGGCGGCGCAGGAGGTGCTGCGCATCCTTCGCGACCAGCTGCGCTCGGTCATCGAGTTCGGCGGTCTGTCGCTCGACTCCTACGTCGAGTTCCAGTCGAACGTCCGCGGCCGCATCAATCGCCTGGAAGCGGGCGTGCCACCCATGCGGTCCCAGCAGCTGCTGGGGCTGCTCGACGCCGGGGTGGTGCGCATCCCGCTCGGACCTGACCCGGAGTTGACGGCCGGTCCCGACGGCGTCCGCCTGCGCTCCACGGCGCTCGACGAGCCGGCGACCGTCACCGCCGACGGGGTGCTGCGGGGCTATCTCGACATGCCGTCGCTGGCCCGGTCGGGCTCCCCCCTACTCAACCGTCTCTATGCCAAGGGAAGGCTGACCCAGCTCAGCTACGGTGACACGCCCGTGGGCAGCGTGGCCATCAACGAGGACTTCCACCCCTACGACACCGAGGGCCGGCTCCAGCCCAACATCTCCCTGCTGGGCGTCCTCACCGAGGGAGTGCGCTACTTCACCCACTACCTGCCCTCGCCCCGCAGCCGCCTGCGGGCCGTCTACGACGCCCAGGACTGCGTCGAGGCCGTGATCGGCTGAGCCCATGACGGATACGGATTCTTCAGCGACCGGACGGGCGCGGCCGCTGGTGGCGGTCGGCTACGGGCCGCGCTGCGTTCCGGTGATGCAGCTGGCCGAGGCGGCCGCCGGCCTCTGCGACCTGCTGTGGCTGATCGACACGGGCGTGCCGGGGATGGGCGAGATGGCCGATCTTCTCAACCGCTTCGGCCCCGTCGTCGACCTCGCGGGCATGAGCGCCGAGCAGGCGGTCAGGACCCTGGCCGACTGGGAGCCCGACGGCATGACCACCTACCTCGACGCCGGGATGGTCGAGCTGGCCCGGATGGCCGAGAAACTGGGCCTTCCCTTCCACAGCCCGGCCACCGCCGCCGCCCTCACCGACAAGGCCCGCCAGCGCCGGGCCCTGGCCGACGGCGGCGTCGACATCCCCCCGTGCCACCTCATCCGCCCCCACCAGTCCGAGCCCGAGCTGTCGGCCGTCGAGGCCCAGGTCGGATGGCCCGCCATCCTCAAGCCCCGCTCGGCGCAGGGCAGCCGCTGCACCTTCCTGGTCCGCGACCGTGCCGAGCTCGAGAAGCTGCTCGGCGCCCTCGGCCCGGGCCGGCCCGACATGGTCCTCGAGGGTTACCTGGCCGACGACCCGGCCCGCGCCGGTGGCCCCTACGCCGGCTACGTGTCGGTCGAGAGCGTGGTGGCCGAGGGCAACATCAGCCACCTGGCCCTGACCGGCCGCTTCCCGCCGGCCGAAAACTTCCGTGAGACCGGGTTCTTCATCCCCGCCGCCCTCGATGCCGAGAGCCGCTCGGCGGTCCTGGACCTGGCCACCCGGGCCATCGACGCCCTGGGGGTGCGCACCGGGTGCCTGCACACCGAGGTCAAGTTCACCCCCGACGGGCCCCGCATCATCGAGGTCAACGGACGCGTGGGCGGCGGCGTGCCCGAGATGCTGGAGCGAGCCGCCGGCGTCAGCCTGCTCGATCTCACCTTGCGGGTGGCCTTGGGCGAGCCGGTGTCCCTCGACGGGCCGCTGGCGACACAACGCATCGGCTATCGCTTCTTTCTCCAGCCGCCGACCGTGTCGGCCACGGTGACGGCGATCGAGGGCATCAACGACTTCACCGACCGCGCCGAGGTGGACACGGTCAGCGTCCACCAGGGCCCGGGGGCCGCCCTCGACTGGCGGGACGGCTCCGGCAACCACATCGTGGCCGTGGTCGGCTCGACCGAGGACGAGCAGCAGTTGCAGGCGGCCTACCGGCTCCTCCACCAGGAGGTCACGGTCACCTACACCGACGTGAGGCATTGAGCGGTGAGCGTCCAACTGTCCTTCGACCTCGACCTGGCGGCGCCGGACCGGGCCGACGAATCGACGCCGGTGCGGTGCGCCCTGGTCAACAACATGCCCGACGCCGCCTTCGGCGCCACCGAGCGGCAGTTCGTGGGCCTGCTGGAGGCCGGCAGCGAGGCGGTCGCCGTCACCCGTCACACCATGACCGGAGTGCCGCGGGGCGAGCGGATCCGGGCCCGGATCGCCGACGAGTACCGTCCGCTCGACGACCTCATCTCGGACCCGCCCGACCTGCTGGTGGTGACCGGCTGCAACCCGGTCGAGTCCCGCCTCGAGGACGAGCCCTACTGGTCCGATCTGTGCGGCCTGCTGCGGTGGGGTACCGCGAACGTGCCGGTCATGGTGCTGTCCTGCCTGGCGGCCCACGCGGCCCTCGCCGTCTTCGACGGCGTCGGTCGGACCACCCTGCCGGTCAAGTGCACCGGCGTCTTCGCCCAGGAGGCCGACCCGACCCACCCCCTGACCGCCGGTTTCGCCGAATTCCGCGGTCCCGTCGTCCTGCCGCACTCGCGGCTCAACACCGTGCCCGTGGCAGCGGTGGCCGCCGCCGGCTACGCGGTCGCCCTGCAGTCCGACGAGGTCGGATGGAGCGTGGTCACGAAGAAGCTGGGCCGGTCCGAGGTCGTGTTGGTCCAGGGTCATCCCGAGTACGACCCCTCGAGCCTGGTGCGCGAGTACCACCGGGACGTGCGGCGCTATGCCAGCCACGAGAGCGACGTTCCGCCCTGCCTCCCCCGGGACTGCGTGGCAGGCCCGGACTGGGACGGGCTGCGCGTGCTGCACGAGCGGGTGCTGGGCGGCGAGCGGGACCCGGCCCTGGTGACCGCCTTCCCCTTCGACGAGGTAGGGGCCCGCGCACCCTGGCCGTGGCGGGACGCGGCCCAGCGTCTGTACGCCAACCTGCTGAGCACGATCCCGAAGAGGAGCGCCTGAGGCCATGCACGACGAGACCATCGCCATTCACGGTGGCTACACACCCGACGGAACGCGGGCTGTCGCCGTGCCCATCTACCAGACGGTCGCCCACGACTTCATCAACGCCGCCCACGCCGGCGCCGTGCTCGACCTGGAGACGCCCGGCTTCCACTACAACCGGCTCAACAACCCGACGTTGGACGTCCTCGAGCAGCGCATCTGCGCCCTCGAAGGGGGAACGGCGGCGTTGGTCGTGGCCTCCGGCATGGCCGCCGTCAGCTATGCGATCCTGACGGTGGCCAGCGCGGGCACCAACTTCGTGGTGGCCCCCCAGCTCTACGGGGCCACCTTCACATACTTCGCCCACGTGCTGCCCACGCTGGGCATCGAGGCCCGCTTCGCCGCCGACGACCGGGCCGAGTCCATCGCCCCCCTCATCGACGAGAACACCCGCGCCGTGTTCTGCGAGACCATCGGCAACCCGGCCGGCAACATCGTGGACCTCGAGGCCGTGGCCGCCGTGGCCCACGCGGCCGGCGTGCCCCTCATCGTCGACAACACGGTGGCCACACCGCTGGTGCTCAAGCCGTTCGAGCACGGGGCCGATGTTGTCGTGCACTCGCTGACCAAATTCGTGGGCGGCCACGGCACCACCCTGGGTGGGGCCATCGTGGACGGCGGCCGGTTCCCGTGGGCCGACCATCCCGACCGCTTCCCCATGTTCAACGAGCCCGAACCCGCCTTCCACGGCGTCGTCTTCGCCCGCGACTTCCCCGAGCGGCCCTTCACCGTGCGGGCCCGGTCCACCCAGCTGCGCAACAGCGGCGCCACCCTCTCCCCCTTCAACGCCTTCCTGCTGCTGCAGGGCCTCGAGACGATGGCCCTGCGGCTCGAGCGCCACGAGGCCAACGCGCGGGCCGTGGCCGCCTACCTGGCCGCCGACCCGCGGGTGGCCTGGGTGAGCTTCGCCGGTTTTCCCGACCATCCCTACCACCGCCTGGTCGACCGTTACCTGCACGGGCGCGTGCCGTCGATCGTCACCTTCGGTGTCGCGGGCGGCTACGACGCCGGACTGGCCTTCTTCGATGCGCTCCAGCTCGTCAAGCGGCTGCTCAATCTGGGGGACGCCAAGACCCTGGCGATCCACCCCGCCTCCACCACCCACCGCCAGCTGTCCGACGAGGAGCTGGTGAAGGCCGGCATCCGGCCGGAGACGATCCGGCTGTCCATCGGGATCGAGCACATCGACGACATCATCGACGACATCGACCAGGCCCTGGACAAGGCCACGACCGTCTAGGACGGTCCGGCTCAGCTCGCGTCGAACTGCCTGCACTTACCCCGCGACAGGCGCTCTATGGAGGCGACCTCGTGCACGCTGACGTCCGACACCGGACCCCCGTGCCGGCGCAGCACGTCGACCAGCTCGGCCTGCAGGCGCGGCAGATCGGATGAGCCGTCGGTCACGACGGACACGTCGAGACCACCCTGCGTCTTGCCGACCGAGAAGTTGACGAGGCCGGGGGTGGCGACGACGGCCTGCTCGACGGCGGCGCGCGGCACGCGGGCACCGCCGTCGTACTCGAAGGCGCCGTTGATCCGACCGTTGACCGAGAGGATGCGGCGATGAGCGCAGCCGCACGGACAGGGCTCGTCCGACATCGTCACCGCGTCGACGAGGTCATAGCGGATCAGCGGCTGGTCCAGGTTGAACAGGTTGGTGAGCAGCATCCGATCCGCGGGTTGCCCATACGGCACCAGGTTGCCGTCGGCGTCGGCCGGCTCGAGAATGACGAGATCGTCGGCGACGTGCATGCCTTCCCCGACGCCGCACGGAAAGGCGTAGGTCCCCTCCGAGCAGCCCCAGAACTCCGACGCCTCGATCCCCCACGCGGCCCGAACCGCTTCTCGCACGGGCGGTCTGCACAGCTCTCCCGCGACGCTCACCCAGGTCGGTTTGATGGTGAGTCGTCCCCGCATCGCCTCCTGAGCA
This sequence comes from Mycobacterium sp. E2699, assembly GCF_001666745.1. Lineage (NCBI taxonomy): Bacteria > Bacillati > Actinomycetota > Actinomycetes > Mycobacteriales > Mycobacteriaceae > Mycobacterium > Mycobacterium sp. E2699. The sequence goes on from NZ_LZJH01000065.1 coordinate 80,900, forward strand.
AGCTCCCAGATCAGGCTCGGCCATCCCTGCAGCGCCTGCACCGCGGGGCGGGCGTTGTTGAGACGTTCGACAACCGTGTCCAACGGGAGCGTGGCATCGACACAGTGCGAGGTGGGGCCTCCGCTCTCGAAGGTGCTGAAGGCGTAGAAGATTCCCGATTCGTGCTTGGGACTGCAGCTGAAGCACTGCGCCAGCACCGCGTCCGGGTCCTCGCCGCGTCGTCCGGTCCAGCGCGAGCCCTGCATCACGAAGGTGACGAACGCGTCCCAGCCGTAGACATGCAATGACGGGCGTCCGACGTATCCGGACGTGATGATGGCGCGGTACTCGTCGTCGAGGTAGCCGTCGCCGCTCAACTGATCGAGGTGCTGTTCGACCCGGGAACGTGTCAACCCGGGAACGGTGACCAGCCGGTCGAACTCCTCCATCATCTCGGGCTTGGTCAGGACCGGCAGGGACGGCAGGTCCGCTTCGGTGAAATTCGCCAGATCGTGGCCCGCCAGCCTTTCGCGCCAGAACGGGGAGCGGTCGGCTGCGTGCACCAGCAACTCCCGCAGACGCCGTTGGCGTTCCGCGGCGAGGCGCTCTGCGTCCCATCGCAGCCGGCGCACGCCCTGCATGTAGGTGTCTTGCAATTGAGCACGCTGGCGCCGGACTAACTGCTCGTAATGTCCCCCCGACGCAGGGGCGGTTGCCCTCTCTTGCACCCGGCGATCGTAGCCCAGGCACCGCGCCGCGACAGTGTCCGCCGCAAATTGCGTGTCAAACGCCAAGCGATGCCGATGTCATGCCGTTCGGGCTCGTTGCACCGCTTGGGCAACGTCTTCGTGTCCGTCGGTGATCAATCCCGAAATCACGCCATCGATGTCGGCGGCCGGTCGATTCTGGCTGAGCTTGAACTTGGCCTCGATGCGGGTGATCAGCAGTTCCACCCCGACGATGGCGCGCAGTTGACCCTCGATGAATTCTCGCGGCGCGTCGTCGACGGACCACGGCCGCGGTCGCCCGGCCTCATGGCGTCCGGTCAGGTCACGCACGTTCTGTTCGACCCAGGCCCGGTCATCGTGCACCGCGAGCCGCCCGTAAACGTGGGCGGTGACGTAGTTCCACGTGGGCACCACCCGTCCGTGTTCGGCCTTGCTCGGATACCAGGCCGGGGAAACATACGCATCCGGTCCGCGCACGATGACCAGGGCCTCGCCGACCGCCGGGCGCCGCCACTGGTCATTGCTGCGGGCGAGATGCCCGCGCAGGGTCCTCGCGCCCGGGTCATAGACGAACGGCAGCATGGTGGCGACCACGCCTTCGGCTGTCGCCGTGATCAATTCGGCGGCGCCGTGGTGAGTGAGCAGGTCATCGACGGCCCGCTCGTCGGCGGCGAAATGGGCGGGGATGTACACGGTGTCCAGTATGTCGGCCCGGTAGATGGGCACTACGGCTCATCGGCTATTCACCTATCGAGTCGACTCGGTGGGTGACCACCAGACCCAGCGCGAACGGCGTGGCGGCGACGGACTCGCAACCGATCGACGGCAGGATCATCTCGTCCAGGACGCGTCGTTCGTCGCGGTCCACCGCTTCGTCGAGGTAGATGACGTCCCCGGGTCGGAGGTGGGCACTGACCGCTTCCCAGGCGAAGACCGTGGGCTCGTAGAGGTCCAGGTCGAAGAGCACCAGCCACTGCGCGTCGCGCGCGGTGGCCAGGTCCACGGCCCCGAGGGTGTCCTCGACGTCGCCGACGTGCCAACGTACGCGGGCATCGTCGATCGCCGGCGGCTTGCCGCCGGCATCGAACGCGCCTTGCTCGTATTCGCGCCAGGCGCGGGGCAGTCCCGTGAAACGGTCGAACCCGTGCCAGACCACGTCACGCCCGCCCAGTCGACGCAGCCACCAGTTGGTCGCATAGCCCCAGGCGACGCCGAACTCCAGCACCACGAGGGGGCGATCCGGATCGAGCCGCTGCACCAGCCGTTCCCACAGCCGTTCGCGCCGCCCGAGAATCGTTGGCCGAGCACCGAACACACGCTGTTGCCAATCGACGAAGTCGGCGAGCTGGCCGGCGTTGATCGTCTTGGTGCGAAGCATCGAGAAGGCGCCGAACAGGCGCGCAACGCTCGGCTGCAGCTTGATCCACAAGTTGTCTTTGCTCGCATCGGGGAAGGCGGATGAAGCCGGGCTTCGCATCCGCGATGCCCTTCCGGAAGGCACAGTCGACATTTGCCGCTCCAACGCTCAGGCCCCTTCGTTCGGCGGAGACAAGCCGGCCTCCTGCAGCAGCCGTCGCTCGTCGACCTTGCTGGAAGACGTCAAGGGCAGGTCGGCCACCAGGACGAATTGATCGGGCAGCATGGTTTCGGGGAGCCGTTCGCCGGCGGCCCGGCGGATCGCGACAGGGGTGGCCTCGCCGTCGGGCACCACGAACGCGACGACTCCCAGGTCGCCCTCCCGGTCGAAGGTCGTGCACGCCGCCGACGCGACCCCCTCGAGCCCGCCCAGCGCCTCGGTCACCTCGACCAGCGACATCCTCACACCGTGTCGCTTGATGACCCGGTCCGACCGCCCGATGTACACATAGTTGCCTCGGTCGTCGCGAAAGACGAGGTCACCGGTGCGGTAGACGGTGGCTCCTTCGACGATGTCCGTCCGCAGCACGGCTGCGCTCAGCGCCGGGTCGTTCAGGTATCCGGCCATGAGCTGCCGTCCGCCGATGTGCAACTCGCCGACCACGCCCGGGCGTTCCACCAGCCCCCCGTGCTCGTCGACGAGGTGGAACGAGCTCCCGGGATGAGGATGACCGATCGGTACCGGCCCCGCGTCGAGCAAGTCGGGCGTCAGTGCCAGGTGGGCGACGGCGATGGTGGTCTCGGTCGGGCCGTATCGGTTCACCACCCGCAGTCCCGGACTGGCGGCCCACACCGCCCTGATATCGGCCGTGGACGGCGCTTCGCCGCCAAGGGCCAGCACTCTCAACGGGGTGTCAGCCAACCGCGCCAGACGGCCGCTGGACCGGAGCAACCGGAGATAGCTGGGAGAGAAGCTGGTCGCCGTGATCCCCTCGCCGGCGACGATCGAGAAGAACCTGCGTGGGAACAGGAGGGCTTCCCGGTCGGGGATGACCAGGGGAACGCCGCGCACGAGGGGAGGAAAGATGGCGGAGAAGGACCCGTCGAAATGCACCGGCGACACGCACAGGGCCCGGTCGTCCGCGGTGAGACCCACGGCGTCCGCGCATGCCTGGACCGCCGCGAAGAAGGCCGCCGGGGAAATCTGGACCCCCTTGGGGATGCCCGTCGTCCCGGACGTGTAGATGATGTACGAGATGGGGCCCGGTGCGGGTGGTGGTGTGCGCCCGTCTGCGGCGCTCAACGCCGAAAGGCAGGTCCAGGCGGTGCCGGCCGGAAGTCCCGACGGCGCCGTTTGATCGGAGCCCGCGGTGACCACCAGCGCGGGCCGGCAGTCATTCACGATCTGCGCGCGGCGGAGATCCGGGTCGGTGATCGCCAACGGAACGAACGTGGCCCCCGCCCACAGACAGCCCAGTGCCGCCACCACGAAGTCGACGGAGTTGCCGATCAGCAGCGCCACCCGATCCCCCGGCTCGACGCCGTTCTGCAGCAAGCCGGCGGCGACTCGGCCGGCCGCGCCGCGCAACTCGCCCCGGGTCAACGCGCGATCCAGGTCCTTGACGGCGGGCCGATCCGGCGCCCGGTCGGCATGCTCCAGTACCGCGCCGAGGACACCGTGGTCCGTCACGACTTCTCGCAGGTGCTGCACGCTCACTCTTCTCGCTCGCGGATCAGGCGCGCCCCATGGCCCAGCGGGGCCGGGACCACAGCTGCCAGTACTCGACGACCTCATAGCCCAGCCCGAGGTAGAGGTGCTCGGCCCTCGCCGACGACTGGAGCAGTGAGCCCTCGGCCCCCGCTTCGAACCGGGACCGCAGGGCGGTAGCCAGCAGCCGCCGCCCGTAGCCCTTCTTCTGGTCGTGCCGCCCGGTGACCATGGACCACACGACCACCAGCCCGTCCACGGTGGCCGCGGTGAACGAGGCCACCATGCGGTTGTCGTCGAACAGACCCCACACACCGAGATCGGGGGTCTCGACGGCTGCCAGGGGGACGGCCGCCGCGGCGGCCTCGTCGGACATGTTGTAGGTGTCTGCCAGCAGGGCGCGGGCCTCGGGCAGGTCCTCTTCGGTGAGGGCCCGCACACCGGCCCCGTCCGCGGCGGGCAGGTCCGAACTGTCGAGCGCCATGAGGGGCACGGCGCCGACGACAACCCAACCGGAGTCGGCCAGCTTCTGGCCGGTGGCCAGGCCGGGTCCGGCCAGCATGATGATGCCGGGCTTCTCGAGGTCCAGCAGCGGCTGGATGCAGTGCTCGACAAGCACGTCGTTGTCGGACGACAGGCAGCACGCCACGTTGTAATCGACTCGCGGCGCGCAGCTGAAGGCGGTCCACCACTCCGGTTCCACGGCGTGATGACCCGGTGCGGACCACAGGCGGGCGCCCGCACCGAGGTCCCGACGCAACTCCATCGGGGTGCGCCCGATCATGGCGTGGGACCGATCGAGACCGGCGTCGAAACGCGCCGCACGCTAGGTGCCCGAGAGTTCGGCGACCACAGGTGCGAAGGACTCCATCGCATCGCTCTGCACCACGATGTTGTTGAAGCCCCATCTCTCACGGCGCTTGAGAAGTTGTTCACACAATTCGTCCGTCGTGCCGAGCAGGACGATCGGAAGCTCGAGCGCGTCCTCGCCCGGAAGTCCGAGCATGGTTGCGGTGCGCGCCGCCAGGCGGCGGCTGGCGACGACTTTGGTGGCGAAGGAGGCGACCTGGAGCTCGATCGAACCGAAGCGGTCACCGGCCCCCGCGCGCACCCACGCCAAGCAGCGATCGAAGTGGTCGAAGGTGGCTTGGCCCGCCAGGTCGCCACCTTTCACGCCCGAGGCCAGGCTGGTATTCACCCCGACGGTATCGGCGTGTTCGGCGGCAACCATGAGTATCCGCCTACTCCCACCCCCGACCATGACGCGAGGCGGCGAAGCCGGGCGAGGATCGCAGCGGGCGTCGCGCACCGTGTAATACCGCCCCGCGACCGTCGCCTCCCCGTCGCTCCACAGCCTCTTCATGATCGCCAGGCTCTCGGCCAGCCGGTCGACGCGGACGGCCGGTTCGTCGAGTTCGATCCCCGCTTGCTCGTAATCGCTGCGGAGCCAGCCCGCTCCGAGGCCGACCTCGACCCGCCCCTCGGCCGCCAAACCGAGCGTCGCGATCTGCTTGGCCAGGACCACGGGGTTGCGGAAGTCGTTGTTCAACACGCCGGACCCCACATTCAGGGTGGAGGTCGCTTCGGCGGCCACGGTCATGGCGACCAGAGGCTCGAACTGGGCGTCAAGGTGGTCAGGGACGTACAGGGTGGAGTACCCGAGATCCTCGGCCATCCGGGCCTGGTCACGCCACGCCGCCATGGTCGGTGCGACCGCGGCCTGCACGCCAAATCGGAACGGGAGCATCTGTCGTGCCACCTCCATCATGAAAGTCGGGATCTAACAAACCGATAGTCATTGAATCATCCTTATATCATCCCGTATAGTACTGGACATGCCAATAGCTGTACGGTCAGTTTGTGCCGATTCCTCGCCGACGGACATCGCGAAGGTCCTCAACGAGGACGGGTGCGTGGTCATCGCCAACCTCGCATCAGGGGAAACGATGGATCAGATACGGGGCGAGCTCGAGCCGTACCTCGCCGCCACCAGCGGTGGCAACACCGACTTCCTGGGCGCAACCACCCGGCGCACCGGCGCCCTGATCGCGCGTTCGCCGACCGCCCGCACACTCATGACCCACCCGACGATCATCGAAACGCTCGACCTCGTGTTGGGCGACCACGCGAGCACCTTCCAGATCGATCTGACCCAGCTCGTCACCATCGGACCCGGTGAGCCGGCGCAGATGATCCACCGGGACCAGTGGTCGTTCGATCGCTACCGCTTTCCGACGGGCTTCGAAGCCGAAGTCGGCACCATGTGGGCCGTGACCGACTTCACCGAAGAGATGGGCGCGACACGAATGGTGGTGGGCAGCCACCGATGGGAGGACGATCCCGACGAGGTGGACCCCGCCCTGTCCTCCCCGGCGGTCATGACCAAGGGTTCGGTCCTCATGTACACGGGCTCGGTATTCCACGGCGGAGGCGCCAACACCACCCAGACCAGCCGGATCGGGATGAACGTGGGCTACTCCGTCGGGTGGCTGCGCCAAGAGGAGAACCAATACCTCGCCTGCCCGCCCGAGATCGCCCGCACCCTCCCCGAGGGGCTGCTCAGGCTGATGGGCTACCAGCGCGGCGCCTACTCGATCGGCTACGTGGACGACATGCGAGAACCCCTGGACTGGCTGTACGGCAGCCGGGCGTATATCTCGGACTTCTACGGTTACCGCCGCGCCGCTCGTAAGCGGCTCAGGGCCACCGGGAGCTACGTTCCGCCAGAAATGCTTAGCCCGGAAATACCGGCTAATTGAGTCGAGCTACGACACAGATATGAGGGAAGGCGCAATGCAGAATCGAATTCGTGAGGTTTTAGCTGCCCATGGCCGGATGGCGGTCGATCCACGGGAGGTGGACGATCAGGCCGACCTCTACGACCTGGGCATGACGTCGCACGCGTCGGTCGACGTCATGCTTGCGCTCGAGGACGCTTTCGACATCGAGTTCCCCGAGGAAGTGCTCAAGAAGTCCACCTTCGCGTCGGTACGCAATATCGAGCAGGTGGTCGAAAGCCTGGTCACGTCGGCTGCGTGATGCCAGGCGCGGTAGCAGTCGATCCGCACTCGGCCCCGTGGATCACGGTGCCGGGTGGAGTTGTCGGCCACCGCGTGCGCATCGGTTGCGATGTCGTGGCCATCGAGGATGTCGAGGGCTCGTTGGCGGCGTTCGGGGACGCCTACCTGGACAAGGTTTTTACGGCGGGCGAAATCGACGACTGCCGAGGCCGCAACCAGGTGCAGCGCTTGGCGGCCCGGTTCGCGGCCAAGGAGGCGGTGATCAAGGCGTTCGCGGAACCCGACCCCGACGTCCCATATCCCTGGCGCGAGATCGAGGTGACACGAGACGGTCCGCTGCCCGTGCTTCGGCTACGCGGAACGCTCGCCGAGCGGGCACGGCGCCAAGGTTGGCTCAGCTCGTCGTTGTCCCTGTCGCATACCGACTGCCACGCGATGGCTGTCGTTCTCGTGGTCTGTGCTCCGCACGAATTCGAGTAGGCGCGCGATGTCTCGCAGACATGATCCGGCATGGGTCTGGATGGTCGGGGCGTTCGGCGGCGCGCTCACGCTTGCGGCGGCAATTCTGGCCGGTTACGGCACCGGTCCCGATGGCCTCAGGCTGGCGGTGCGCTCGACGGCGCGCTGGTCGTTTCTTTTCTTCTGGCTTTCGTATGCCGGTGGCGCGATGGCCATCCTGCTCGGCCCGGCCCTCGCCGGCCTGACACGCAGAGCACGAGCTTTCGGACTGGCCTTCGCCGCCGCGCTCCAGGTTCACGTCGGATTGGTCGTCTGGCTGGGCGTCGCCATCGGCCAGATTCCGCTGCACGGCGGGTTGTTGTGGTTCTTCGTGGTCGCGCTGTTCTTCACCTACGCGCTGGTGCTGCTGTCCTTCGGAATCGGGACGCGCAACCTGGGGCGTCTGTGGCGGCCACTGCTCCTGGTGGGCACGACGTACATTCTGGTCGCCTTCGGCCGCGACTTTGTGCTGGGCGCGGTCGACCCGAAGACCCGGCACTGGCTCTACGCCGCCGAATACGTGCCGTTCGCCCTGTTGAGCCTCGTCGCAGTCCCGCTGCGCGTTGCCGCGTTTGTTTGCCGGCGCTTCGACCGGTCGGCGACGTCACCGGGGGCGGACGGGTCGAAGCACAGCTCCGTCGCCCACGCCGACCACCTCTCGCTCTCGCAGGACCCGGCAAAGACCTCGCTATAGCCGCCGAACGCAAGGAACTGTCGCGTCGTCCGTCACGCCCCCATACGTCGAGCCGGCGTGAAGCGGACCGGCATCGAGTGGATGTTGTTGATCAATGTCGACGGCATGCGCTCGACCGGACCCGCCAACTCCAGATTCTTCATCCGGGACAGCACCTCGGAGACGAGGGCGGCCGCCTCCACTCGGGCCAGGTTCGCACCGAGGCAGAAATGGGTGCCTCCGCCGCCGAATGCCAGGTGCGGGTTGGGCTTTCGAGCCACGTCGAATCGGTCGGGATCGACGAAGTGGCCCTCGTCCCGATTGGCCGACGGGTAGAACATCGCCACGCGGTCGCCCTCCCGCACGGGCACCCCGCGTAGTTCGGTGTCCTTCGTGGCCGTGCGGAAGAACGCGATGAACGTGGCGACGTAGCGAAGCATTTCTTCAACCGCAGTCGGCAGCAGCGACGGGTCCGCCTCCAGCTTGGCCCGCTCCTCCGGATGGTCCATCAGCACGCCCGTGCCTCCGGCGACGAGGTTGCGGGTGGTGTCGCCGCCGGCATTGATCAGCAGCATGAAAAAGAAGTTGAACTCGCTTTCGGTGAGGCGCTGTCCGTCGACCTCGGCATGCAGCAGCGATGTCGCGATGTCATCGCGAGGATCCGCACGCTTGCTGGCCACGAGTTCCGTTGAGTATTTGAACATCTCGGCGCCGGCTTTCATGGCGCGCTTGTCGCCTATCTGACCGGTGTTCATGATTTCGGTCAGCTCGTAAAGCCGGTAGCCGTCTTCCAGTGGAATGCCGAGCAGTTCGGCGATGACGTATGAGGGCAGCGCCCCGGCGACGTCGGTGACGAAGTCGCACTCGCCCCGCTCGATGACGCTGTCGACCACATCGCGCGCCATCTCCGCGATGCGTGCGTTGAGCTTCGCGACCTGCCGCGGCGTGAAACCCTTGCTGACCAGAGCGCGCAGCGCGGTGTGTCGCGGCGGGTCCATCGTCAACATCAGCACGCCCCGCTGGTCGGCGATGTCGTCGGGGCGGGGCACGTCGAAGTACACCCCCGTCGCCTCCGACGACCACGTGGCGCTGTCGCGCGACACGGCGTAGACCTCGTCGTAGCCGGTGAGCGCGAGGAACCCGGGCCCATCCTTGTACGGGTGCCATGCCACGGGCGCGCACTCACGGAGCTTCCGGAAGGCATCGAAGGGGATTCCCGACACGTATGTGTTCGGATCGGCGAGGTCGACACCACCGATGCTGATCGCGTCTTCGGCCATGCCCCACCTCCTCTCTGGTGATGATCGCGCTCAGGACTAGACGGCGTGGCCGGTCGAGAGTACGGCCGACACGGGCGGGCGCCCCGACGGGCGAGCGGCGGCGACCGGCAAGACCGTGGTGCGGATCGCCGCCAATATCGCCGGGTGATGGGCGGAATGATCGCCGGTGGGTACCGCGATCAGGCGGGGCGGCCGCAACGTCCCTTGCAGCCGGTCAAGGGCCGCCCGGCCGCCTCTGGCACTGAACTGCTCCGCATCCTCGGGCGAGGCGATCAGTGTCACGCCGGTTCCACGGCGGGCAAGCGTTGCCAGTACGTTCTCCGGCAGGAACACCAAGCCGACCCAGCTCAACACCCGCAAGAGATATCGCGGGAAATGGTTGTGCACAAATCTTTTCGACCGCTTTCTACCCGAGCGGACAAGTGCCCCCAGCCGCGCTGTCCAGCCGGAACCAAAGGAGCCGCCAGCGGCTTCTCGGGCCGCGTTGGCGTTGTGCGCCTGGTTCCGGAAGTACAACTGCTCCGCCAGGGTCGGGGTGACTCGCCAGTTCCACACCACCAGGTTGACCAGGATCACCGACTGAGCACCGATGCTGCGGGCGGCCTGAGCGGCGTACCAAGACCCTGAGCAGATACCGACGAGCTCGAGTTCCCCGGCGTCTCGGCGCGCGTGTCTGGCCACCGCAATCGAGTCGGTGACGTCCGCCTGGGTATAAACCCTTTGCCAAGGTGCCCAACGAATTCGGCCGGACAAGCCCTCCCCCAGCTTGTCCCAGCGCACCGCCTGTGACCCGCCCGCTGCGATGCGACGTGACAATTCGACCCACTCGCGGACGGGTCCCACATGCAGGTCGTGAGACGTCGTGAAGAACAGTACGGTCTTCGTGGGTGCGGAACTACGGCGTCGAGGCAGCGTGCGGATGGCGAACAGCCCGCTCGGCCCGATCCGTTCGATTTTCTCGAAAACGTCTGCCCCGTCCGGCCCTTCGGCCGGCATCGTCACCGTTGTCAGGTATCGGGGCGCGGCACGATGGGTGCGGGCGGGGACGTTTCCGTCAATCCAGTCGACGATCGAATCGACCGCGGCGAAAGGGATCGGCAACGGCACCGGCAACGGATGGGCGCATTCAGGCAGTCCGCCGGCGACGACCGCGTCGACCCCCTCTGCCGCCGCGAGGGCAGTGATGCGCTTGTCGGTCTCGGCTGGGCGTCCCACCAGCAGTAGGTTGTCGACGCCATAGGCGCCGACTGGATCGGCGCCCAGCCTCAGCGCCGAGAATTCCGCGGCGGCGCGGTCGCTGAACCGCGCGCCCATGATTGACACCTCGCCGGCCGTAACGGCGTCCTCGCCCACCGACAACCGGTACAGCGCAACGTGTTCCCGAAGGTAGCGCCTGCCCGTTCCGGGGGGATCGAGGTAGACCGCGCGGTTGACTCTGCGGGATTGCGACAGGTACTCGTCGAGGATCAGGCATCCGGCACGGACGCCGATGGCGGTCGCCGACTCGGCGCCGATCAGGTTGAGGTAGTCGAGCGCGTGGCCCACGCTTGCCACCCAGTCGGCCAGCGCGTCATCGCGGCCCTGAGCGTAGGCGGAATCACCCGTGCCCAGGTAGTCGAAACGCAACACGCCGAAACCGCGGCGCGCCAGGCTGTCGCCCAGGATCCGGTGCAGTCGAACGCTGTCCATCCCCTCCTTGCCGAGCGAGCCGCAGATCACCACCCCACCCCTGATCTGGTTGCCGACCGGCAGGTGGAGCACGCCGAACAATGGCGAAACCGACGGTCCGAAAAAAGTCGGCACCTCCGTCGTCGCCGGCGGCATGGTGCGCCGGTCCCACGGCCGGCTTCCGCCGCCGGCGGATAGGCGTGCTCTCGGGTGGCGGGCGTCGCGCGGCCGGATCGGTCGCGCTCCCGCGGTCGTCGTCAAGCGGTGCCACATGTTCGTGAGCGCTCCCGTCGGGTGGGGTTCTCCGGGGTCGTTGCGGGCAACGCGGCGGTTGTCGGCGATGCCTTCGCTGTGCCGAGCGACTCGAGCATCATCCGCGCGAGCCGCTCCACGTCGGGCAGGTCGAGCAGGGTGCCGTGGTCACCGGCAACACGATGCACCGTCAAGGTTCCGTTGTGGAATTCGTCCCAGCCCAACAGGTCTGCGTCCGCAACCGCCGCGGAGGCCTCGCTGACGAACAGGTGCATCGGCACCTCGTGACCGGGCTGCTGATAGCGGCATACGATCTCGGTGGCTCCGCGATAGTCGAAGTCGATCTGTGGCCACAGCGCGCGGGGGCCGCCCCGAAGCACCCGAAGCGCGACCTCGGCGCATTTGGCCCACCGCTGACGCGCCGGCTGTTCGCGTAACTGACGGAGCTGCCAGCGCAGCGTCAGCTGCGCCCGCAGCAGCTGCGCCATCGATGGCGCCTCGGTGTCGAGGATGGCCAGCCACTCGACCTGCTGGCCGGAATCGACGGCCTGGCGGGCAACTTCGTATGCGACGAGCCCCCCGATCGAGTAGCCGACCAGCGCAAGCGGGCCATCCGGCTGCCGCTCGCGGATCGCCGAAAGGGCCTGGCTGGCATGCTCTTCGATGCTCAGGGATCGGTCAAACCGCCCACCTGGCTGTTCGGGTATCACCGCGTGCACCGGCTGGGCGGCTCCCCAAATCGCCGTGAAATGTCTCAGGCTCATGGCTGACGGATCGTCCGCGAAGATGAAGTGCAGCGGTGGGCGGGAGGTCACTTGACCGGTGCGGCCCGGGCTTTCGGCGCTCAGTAACTCGGCAAGTCCCGCAATGGTCCTGCCGCTGTCGAGGAACGCCTCGAGCGGCAGTGGCACTCCCCATGTCCGACGAATCTTCGCGATCAGCCGGTGCGCCAGCAACGAGTGGCCCCCCACATCAAAAAAGTCGGAGTTGACGTCAGCCACCGGCACGCCGAGCACGTCGGCCCACAACTTGGCGACGCTTCTTTCCAGTTCGTTACGGGGCCGCACAGCCTCGGGCTGCCCGGCTCCCGGCGGCGGCGGCGCGGGTAGCGCGGCCTTGTCGAGTTTCCCGCTCGGGGTCATCGGGAACGCGCTCAGATGCACGAACGCGCTCGGGACCATGTAATCGGGCAGCCGGTCGCGTAGCCATCGACGGGCTTCGGCATCGCTCGGCACACCCGGCTTGCCGATGATGTACGCAACCAACTGCCGTCCCCCGCTGGGCGCCTCACGAGCGACGACGGCGCAGGGGCCCACGTCCGGGTGCTCGGCCAGCGTTGACGCGATCTCGTCCGGCTCGACGCGAATCCCGCGGATCTTCACCTGGTCGTCGTAGCGACCCAGGAATTGAATTCGGCCGTCGGGCAGCAGCCGGCCACGATCGCCCGTCCGATAGATCCGCCCGCCGGCGTGGAATGGATCGTCTCCGAATCGGCGCGCCTGCTCGTCAGGACGGTTGAGATATCCACGAGCCACACCGACGCCGCCGATCACGATCTCCCCGGGAACGCCGACCGGTTGCATCCGTCCGCGTGAATCCATAACGTAGACAAGAACATTCGGAAGTGGTCTGCCAACCGTCACCATGTCCCCCCGGGCGACCCGGGAGAAGTTCGAGCCTATCGTGGCCTCCGTGGGGCCGTAGCCGTTCCAGACCGCCCGGCAGCGGTGCAACAGCGCTTCGGCGAGCGCCTCGGTCAGCGTTTCGCCGACGGACACCACCGTTAAGTCAGCCTTTCCGTTCCAGCCGCCGGCGATGAGCGCTTCCCAAAGAGTCGGTGTGGCCATCATGTACGTCGCGCCGGTGCCCGCGATAAGCCGGCTCAGCGCATCCGGATTCGTCGCCTGCTCAACGGTGGCCAGCACTAGTCGCGCCCCGCACGCCAGCGCACAGAAGACGTCGGCGAGCCCGGCGTCGAAGCTGAAGGAAGACGACGACAATACGGTGTCGCAAGCGGTGACACCGAACTCGGCAAACATCGTCAGCATCACGTTGGCCAGGCCGCGATGTTCGACGAGCACCCCCTTGGGGCGGCCGGTGGAGCCAGACGTGTAGGTCACGTAGGCGAGGTCGCCGGGGGACACCTCGACAAACGGATCGGAGTTCAGTGCCGGGCGCAGCGGCCACGGATCGTCGAGATTGATCACCTTGGCCGTCGACGATGCTCCGCCGGTCGGCTGCTGACGATCGGTGAGAATGACGGCCGCACCGGCGTCATTGACGCTGAAGGCGTTGCGGTGACCCGGTTGGCGGGGATCCAGCGCCAGGAATGCCGCGCCGGACTTGAGGATTCCGAGAAGCGCCGCCACCAGATCGAGCTTGCGGTCAAGCAGCACGGCCACCACCGTGCCACGCCCGGCGCCCGCGGCCCGCAGTCGCGCGGCGATGTGTTCGGCGCGGTCGTCGAGTTGGCGATAGGTCAGTGCCTCGTGGCCGAGCTCGACGGCTACCGAGTCGGGCGTTCGTTCGGTCTGCGCCCGGATTAGCTCGTGGACACAGAGTGACGAAACATTCGGCGGCACTGGCGGATTCCAGCCCAGCTGACGACGACGGGCCGGCCTTCTCACCAGGTCATGTTGAGCCATCGGTAGGTCGGGCGCTGCTGCCACGGCTGTGTGCTCCTCCTAACGGAGGCCGTCCCGGAGGCGGCCGCGGTAACCGCGCCGCTCGGTACGCCCTTGAGATACCGATAATCGACCTAAACCAGCTCTATACATACTTTTAGCATAGAATGACGACAATATCTAACCCTTCGGTTTTCTTGCGGATTGTGGCTGACTATCGCGCCGCGAGCACTGACAGCATGTGGTCGGCGTAGTTGGTGACGTAGACGGTGCGGCTGTCCGGATCCAGCGCCACCGCGTCCGGGTTGTTGCCGACGGGCACGGTTTCGGTGACGGCGTGCGTCGAGCCGTCAATCACCGACAGCGTGCTGTCAGCGAAGTTGGTGACGTAGACGGTGTGGGTGTCTCGATCCACCGCCACCCCGAACGGGTTGTTGCCGACGCGGATGCTGTCGATGACGATGCGCCTGGAGGCGTCGATCACCGACACGGTGGGGTGGCCGTAGTTGGCGACGTACACGGTGTGGGTGTCGGGGTCCACCGCCACCCCGCCGGCGGTGTTGCCAAGGGGCACGGTGTCGGTGACGGCGTACGTCAACCCGTCGATCACGGAGACCGTGTGGTCACCGGAATTGGTGGCGTAGACAACGTGGGTGGCCGGATCCACCGCTATCCCGAACGGGCCGTTGCCCACGGGCACGGTGGCGATGACCGTGTGCGTCGACCCGTCGATCACCGACACCGTGGGGTGGCCGTAGTTGGCGACGAAGACGGTGTGGGTGCCCGGATCCACCGCCACCCCGAACGGGGTGTTGCCGACGGGCACGGTGGCTGTGACCTTGCGGGTCAACCCGTCGATCACCGACACGGTGTGGGAGTCGGAGTTGGCCACGTAGACCGTGTGGGTGCCCGGATCCACCGCCACGCCGTCCGGGTGGTGGCCGACCGGCACGGTGGCGATGACCGCGCGTTTCGACCCGTCGATCACCGACATCGTCTCGGTGAGGTTGTTGGTGACATAGACGGTATTGGTGACCGGGTCCACCGCCACCGCGTTCGGGGCCGTGCCGACGAACACGGCGTTCGTGTGCACAGGCCGGTTGACCAAATTGATCATGCCGAACAGGCCGGCGACGAAGACCGCGAGTACGAGCCCCATCATCGCCTCGAGTTGGGCAGGATGCATGGCGGCCAGTCGCGCGCGCGGGGGTTTCGGGGTCCGCTTCGGCTTCTCGGCGGCTTTTTGCCGTTGCCGCGACGGTTTGGGCGCGCGCGGACCGGCCGGCGGGCGGGGTTCGTATCGGGTCGGACTGGCCGGCGGGCGAGTCCTGTGTTCGGTCCAGGTCAGCACGCCATCGTGGAACGACGGAGATATTCGCGCCCGGTCCGCGTCCTGTGCCACTACGTTGCCTGCGATCATTCCTGCTATCCGGCCAGCCGACTGTCACGTGATTGCGCCGGCCACCGAACTCCACGGGCCGGTTCGGTGCGGCGTTGATGGCGGGTTTCTTGGAGGTAGAGCCAGGCGCCTTGCAGGAGGCCCTTTCTGCCGGCCCGCAGGAGGTTTTCCGGGACGCCCCCGGTCAGCTCGGGCTGTCCGGAGCCGCGGTTGGCCAGCATGCGTTTGAGGCCGCGCGGGACGAACCGCAGGATCCGCCACAGATAGTGCGGGGAGGTCAAGATCATGCTCATGTAGAACGCGGTCAGGCCCGCCGAGTACCCGAAGAACTGCTTTTCCAGGGCTTCGTCGGTGCGGCGGTGGTAGTGCCAGGTGATGGCCGGCGGCCAGTGCAGGATCGTCGAGCCGTTCTCGAGCAGCAGCGACAACGCCCGCGTCTCCTCCCCACCATGGGTGAGGGTCCCGGCGCCGAGTCGATTGTCGAAGCCGCCGATGGCGCGCAGCGTGTCGGTCCGAAAGGCCATATTGCCCCCGGCGCCGAAATTGGGCAGCGGATAAAGCGGATCCCAGACCGACGCGGTGCCCGCACGCAGCACCACCGGCTCCACGCCACGGCCCTTGTTGAACCCCCCGTAGCGTTCGAAATTGACCTGGGCGTCGGTCTCCAACTCCGCCGGCAGCATCAACCCCACCACCGCATCGGGACGCTCGGGACACCCAAACCCCCGCTTGATCCAGGCCACCCAGTCCGGATCGGCCACCTCGTCATCGTCGATCCAGGCGACGAACTCACTGCCCACCTCGGCCAGCGCGCGGTTACGGGCCCGCGACAAACCCGGCGCCGGCTCATGACAACACCGCAGCCGCAGACCCTCGAACTCACCCAACGTGCGCGCCACCGCACCCTCACCCGAATTGTCGACCACCAACACCTCAAAACCCGGATCGGACTGCCGGGCCAAGCTGGCCAACGTCTGCACCAAACCCGCACGCCGATCACGCGTGCAGATCACCACCGTCAGCGACACCGCACCACCGTCGAACACCTCCACCGGCCGCGGCAGCCTCAGCGCGCCAAAACGATCCCGCAACTCGGCCAACACGATCGACGACTCGCCCGCCAAGTCCAAAAACCGCGTCGCCACCGGAACACCGTCCCTGCGCACCAAACACCACGCCGCCGCAAACCGCCCCACATCGACGACCTCATCCCCATACCCACGCCCCAACTCAACGTCGACCACCCACGCCGGCGCCCGCAACCCACCCCGCCCGACCTCACGCACAGCGCAACCATCGACTCGGCAAAAACGCGATGCCCACCATGATCCCTCTACGCGATGACCGCGTTGAATGCTCGGGCCACCGGGAACGCAACGGGCCCGTCGTGAACGGGCCGGATCGGCAGCCCCGGCGGCACCGATTCGGGGGGCGGGTCGAAGTCGCTCACTGCAGGCTTTCGAACGCGTCGATCTGCTCGCGGGTCACCGTGAGCACGTCGGCCCCCGCGTGCACGCGCCGCTCCCAGTCGATCGTCCATGCCACGGCATCGCGGAAGCTGAGCCGGCCGTGCCAGCCCAGTTCGCGCTGTGTCTTGGAGGTATCGAGAGCGAGCAGGTTCGCCTCGTGCGGGTGATTGTCACCGTCGAGGTCCCAGTGCGCGCCGCCGCCCCAAAGCTCGGCCGCCAGCGTGGCCACTTCGCCGACCTCGACGAAGCTGTCGGGGCCCGGCCCGATGTTCCACTGTCCCAGGCCGGAACCGGCCAGCAGCGCATCGGCGACGGTGAGGTAGCCGTTGAGGCAATCCAGCACGTGCTGCCACGGCCGCACCGCGTGCGGAAACCGTAACCGAGGCGCCTCGCCGCGCGCGAAGGCGGCCGTCAGGTCTGGCAGGAGCCGGTCTCGACTGGAGTCGCCGCCGCCGATGACGTTGCCGGCGCGGGCAATAGCGGTGGGAACGCCGGGGAAGCTGCGGGTCCAGGACTGGACCAGCAGATCGGCCATCGCCTTCGACGCGCTGTAAGGATCGTCGCCACCGAGAGGGTCGGTTTCGACGTAACCGGCCTTCTGGTTGTTGTTGCGGTAGACCTTGTCGGTGGTCACCACGACGTGCGCACGCACCGACGGCGTGGCCGCGACGGCCTCCAGCACGCTGAGCGTGCCCATGGCGTTGATCTCGTAGGTGTCCCGCGGCTTGCGGTACGACTCCCGGACCAACGGCTGGGCGGCCATGTGCACCACGACATCCGGAGCCGCCGCCGACAACGCCGCCGCGGTCTCCTCCGCGTCACGGATGTCCAGCCGGAAGTCGCAGGCAAGCTGGTCCGCGAGCGCCGCCCGCTTGAACAGGCCGCCCTCGGGCGGCTCCACAGCGGCCACACCGGATACCCGGTGCCCGCGGCTGAGCAGGAGCAGCGTAAGCCAGGACCCTTTGAACCCGGTGTGTCCGGTGACCAGGTAGTGCACAGGGATCTCCTCACGTGTGTGGCTGACTTTCACATAGTAAACCAGAAGTTGCTCAAATGAGCCCTATACATCCATAAAGTACGTGATAACCTAGTCCAGGAGGGTACACGATATGACAATCCCGGGCATTACCGCAGAGCAGCAGGATACTGCGCCCTACAACCACCACCCGGTCTCCGCCGCCGCGCGCACCGCCGGCCCACCCACAGATAGGCAGCCCACCATGACCACCCCACCGACACCGACACCGACACCGACACCACGGAACCACCAGTCATGAAAGCCGTACTGCTGGCCGGCGGCCTGGGCACCCGCATGCGCGAAGAAACCGAATTCCGCCCCAAACCCATGGTCGAAGTCGGCGGCCGACCCGTGCTCTGGCACATCATGAAAATCCTTGGCCACCACGGCATCAACGACTTCATCGTGTGCACCGGCTACAAAAGCGAACACATCAAAAGCTACTTCGCCAACTACGGCGTAGCCAACCTCGACTTCACCATCACCCTCGGCGACCAATCCAGCATCCGCCACCACGGCTCACACGACGAATTCAACTGGCAAGTCACCGTCGCCGACACCGGCCTGACCACCATGACCGGCGGCCGCATCAAACGCATCCACAAATACGTCGGCAACGAAACCTTCCTATGCACCTACGGCGACGGCATCGCCGACGTCAACATCAACGCCCTCCTCGAATTCCACCGCAACCACGGCAAACTCGCCACCGTCACCGCCACCCAACCCATGAGCCGATTCGGCGTCATCGACCTCCACCAAGACGGCGTCGTCGCCACCTTCCGCGAAAAACCCAAAACCGAAGACTGGATCAACATCGGCTACTTCATCTTCGAACCCGAAATCTTCGACTACCTCGACGGCGACGACACCGTCCTCGAAGACCAACCACTCCTCCGACTCGCCAAAGACGGCCAAATCGCCGCCTACGCCCACCACGGATTCTGGCAACCCATGGACACCTACCGCGAATCCCAAGCCCTCAACAACCTCTGGAACACCGGCAACCCACCCTGGAAAATCTGGAACTAACCCAACCCCACCAACCCAATCACCCCGCAAAATGCACTTGGTCGACGTATGCGGCCACCCGCAACGCGTTGGCAGCGACCGTCAGACTGGGGTTCAAACCTGCGCTGGAGGGGAAGAACGAGCTGTCCACCACGTAGAGGTTGTCGACTTCGTGCGCCCGGTTGTGGGGGTCCAGCACGCTGGTTTTCGGATCGGTGCCGAAGCGGCACGTCCCGCAGACGTGGCCCAGGTTCGAGTTGCCCTCGCCGCTCACCAGCGACATCGTCCGAAACGGTTGCAGCACCTCTTTGAGTTGGCGCAAAAACGCCGCGCGGCGCCGGATCTCACTGGGGTGTAAGCGGTACTGAAAGCGCAGTCGTTGGCGCCCGTCCGGGCTGGGCCGGTCGCACGGCAGGACTCGGTTGTCCAGATAGGGCAGGTCTTCGGTCATCGCGACCAGCACCAGTCCGCCGGTCAAGATTCTCTGGTAGATCTGGCGCACCGCAGGGCTCGCGAGGCGCAGCGCCCTGCTTCGCCAGTCTGGCCGATTGGTCAGCCATTCCATCGGCGGCAGCGGCCCGAAGGATTGCACGGTGCCGTATTTCTGCCCCTCCCAGAAATAGAAGTCGTTGAGCCCGATCTCTTTGTTTGCCGCTGTGGTCTTGTAGTCGCGGTGTGGCCAGATCTCGATCGGGTCCAACAGATGGCGCATCAAATTGCGCCCCACCCAGTCCGACCCATTGGCCAGTCCACGCGGCCAATCACCCGACCGGGAATTGAGCAACAGCACCGGGCTGGCCAGCGCGCCGGCGGCCAGCACCACAACCTTCGCCTTCAGGGCCAGCAGATCGGAGCGATGCCGGCAGATCACCCGCCGCACCCGGGCGGAGTCCGCCTCCAGACGCACCACCCGGCATTCGGTCAGCAGCTGGGCGCCGTACTCGGCGACGGCGGGCAGCACCCCGTTGCGGCCGGCGTCGTTTTTGCACAACTTCTCGCACAGATGGTCCTGACAGGTGGCACACCCGTCGGTGTAGTCGCAGGCCATCGGCAGGCGGTAGGGATGCAGGCCGCGGCCTGCCAAATGGTTGACCAGCGGCTCGTTGTCGGGTGAAAACGGCGGCGCCGCAGGCAATCCGATCTCGGCGGCTTCCGGGCGCAGTGGATCGGGCTGGCCGCGCACCCCCAGCAGCTTTTCGGCCTCGGCGTACCAGGGCCGCAGCTCGTCGTAGCTGATCGGCCAGGCCTCGGGCACGGTGGAATCGCCGGGGTCGGTGAAGTCTTGCCGGGGCGTGAAATCGCGGACGAAAAAGCGTTCGCAGACCATACCGTAGAGGGCCGAGGACCCGCCGGTGCCGCTGCCGATGAACGGCACGAACCGCTTCGGGCGCCGCCCGCTGATGTCTTCGACCTCGTCGGTGGAGCGCCCGGACCGGGCCAGGGCGTCGAAATAGGTTGCGGCGGAACGGTAGGCGCGCGGCTCGGCAAGTTCGGGAATCGCGGAGCGAATCGTTCCCGGTGTTCCGGGCAGCGTCGAGCGTCCTTTCTCGACGAACAGCACCTTGCGGCCCGCGCGGGCCAGCCAATGGCCCAGCATCCCGCCCCCCATGCCGGTACCCACGACGATAACGTCCCACTCGATGCGCTCGGCCTCGCGCGGACTCAGGTCGCCGTCAGCCAGAACCGAACCCCTCAGCGCAGGATGGCCCGAAGCCTGGCCCCGGCCGGGCGACGATGACGAACACGATCCGGGCGTCGTCGTCACAGTCCCGTGCCTGCGGTCACTGTGGGCAGTACGCAGCGCTCCATCCCGCTGGTGCCACTGAAGTATTCGATAGTTCGCGCGACCCCCTGCTCGAAAGGGACTTGGGGACGCCAACCGAGCCTGGATTCGGCGAGGCTGATGTCGGGCTTCCGTTGCTTGGGGTCGTCCTGCCGCAGGGCCGTGAAGACGATCGCCGAGCGGGATCCGGTCATCCCCTTGATGATGTTCGCGGCCGCCAGGGCGGTGAATTCCGCCGTGCCGCCAAGGTTGACGGGTCCGATGAACGACGGTGCGCTCGCGGCCATCCTGACCAGTCCGTCGACCAGGTCGTCGACGTAGCAGAAGGAGCGGGTCTGGTTGCCGTCCCCGAACACCGTGATCGGTTCATCCCGCAGCGCCTGGGCGATGAAGGTGCCGATGATGCGGCCGTCCTCCGGATCCATTCTCGGGCCGTAGGTGTTGAAGATGCGGACGACTTTGATTCGGACCCGGTAGCGGTGGGCGTATTCCAGCATCAGCGTCTCGGCGATCCGCTTGCCCTCGTCATAACAACTCCGCACACCGAAACAGTTGACGTTGCCCCAGTAGCTCTCGACCTGGGGATGAACCGTGGGATCCCCATAGACCTCGCTGGTCGAGGATTGGAGCATGATCGCGTCCTTGTCGCGGGCCAGTTCGAGGAGGTTCTTGACCCCGGCATAGTTCGTCTCGAGGGTGAACAGGGGATCGCGCTGGTATGTGAGCGGCGCCGCCGGGCAGGCCATGTTGAAGATGACGTCCAGCGGGCCGGCCGCCGGCGCGTCCAACGGTCGTGTGATGTCGTGCTCGAGGAAGCCGAAGCCCGGGTCGTTCTCGAGGTGACTGAGGTTTTCCCGGCTGCCGCTGTAGAAGTTGTCGAGCCCGAGAACCTCGACACCGTCGCGGCGCAGACGGTCGCAGAGGTGGGATCCCAGGAAACCTGCGGCGCCCGCGACGAGGGCTCTCATGTGCTTCTCCTCAGTCCTAGTTCCGGCCCATGCCGTAGTAGTCAAATCCCTCGGCCCGCACGCGCTTTGGCTCGTAGATGTTTCGGCCGTCGAACACGACGAAACCGCGCATCACCGATTTGAGGCGCTGCCAGGATGGCCGCTGGAACTGCTTCCACTCGGTGACCAGGAGCAGCGCATCGGCGCCGTCGACGGCCTCGTACATGCTCCCGGCGTACTCGATCGAATCCCCCAGCGCCCTCTTCGCCTGCACGGCCGCTTCGGGATCGTAGGCCCGCACGGTGGCACCGAGCTCGACCAGCCTGCGCGCGGTGACGACGGACGGCGCTTCGCGCATATCGTCGGTCTGGGGCTTGAAACTGAGGCCCCAGAGCCCGAAGCGCAGGCCGTCCAGATTCGTCGCGGGACCGTGGCGGTCCCCGAAGTGGGAAAGGATCTTTGATACCAGGGCGACCTTCTGCCCTCTGTTGACGTGGTCGACCGCACGCAGCAAACGCATGTCCGCGCCCAGGCCGGCGCCGGTATGTATCAGGGCCTGAACGTCTTTCGGCAAGCAGGAGCCGCCGTAGCCCACGCCGGGGAACAGGAACTCATAGCGGATGCGCTTGTCCGCCCCGATGGCCTCGCGCACGGCCGAGATATCAGCGCCGGCCCGCTCACACAGGTTCGAGATCTCGTTGATGAAGGAGATCTTGGTCGCCAGAAAGCAGTTGGCCGCGTATTTGGCCATCTCGGCGCTCCGGACGTCCATCGTGATCAACGGATTGAAAGTGCGCAGGTACGGCTCGTAGAGCTCGCGCATGATGTCGAGGGCGCGCTTGGAGTCGCAGCCGATCACCACGCGGTCGGGCTTCATGAAGTCGGCAATAGCCGTGCCTTCCTTCAGGAATTCGGGATTCGACACGACGTCGAACTCGTGCTTCGCGTTCTTGTCGATGATCGCCCGAACCTCGTCGGCCGTGCCCACCGGGACGGTCGACTTGTCGACCACGACCTTGTAGCGATCCATGTGCGAGCCGATGTCATCGGCCACGGAATAGACGTGGGAGAGGTCGGCCGCGCCGCTGCGACCCATGGGCGTCGCGACGGCGATGAATATCACGTCCCCGTGTTCGACCCCGCGCCGCGTATCGGTGGTGAAGTCGATGGATCCGTTCTCGCGGTTCCTGTCGATCAGCTCGGCCAGGCCGGGCTCGTAGATGGGCACCCTTCCCGAACGGAGCTGGTCGATCTTGGCGTGGTCGATGTCGACGCAGACGACGTCATTGCCGCTGTCGGCGAGGCAGGCGCCCGTGACGAGGCCGACGTAGCCGGAGCCGATCACCGAGATCTTCACCGGACACCGGATTCGGTGCGGTGTTGATGGCGGGTTTCTTGGAGGTAGAGCCAGGCGCCTTGCAGGAGGCCCTTTCTGCCGGCCCGCAGGAGGTTTTCCGGGACGCCCCCGGTCAGCTCGGGCTGTCCGGAGCCGCGGTTGGCCAGCATGCGTTTGAGGCCGCGCGGGACGAACCGCAGGATCCGCCACAGATAGTGCGGGGAGGTCAAGATCATGCTCATGTAGAACGCGGTCAGGCCCGCCGAGTACCCGAAGAACTGCTTTTCCAGGGCTTCGTCGGTGCGGCGGTGGTAGTGCCAGGTGATGGCCGGCGGCCAGTGCAGGATCGTCGAGCCGTTCTCGAGCAGCAGCGACAACGCCCGCGTCTCCTCCCCACCATGGGTGAGGGTCCCGGCGCCGAGTCGATTGTCGAAGCCGCCGATGGCGCGCAGCGTGTCGGTCCGAAAGGCCATATTGCCCCCGGCGCCGAAATTGGGCAGCGGATAAAGCGGATCCCAGACCGACGCGGTGCCCGCACGCAGCACCACCGGCTCCACGCCACGGCCCTTGTTGAACCCCCCGTAGCGTTCGAAATTGACCTGGGCGTCGGTCTCCAACTCCGCCGGCAGCATCAACCCCACCACCGCATCGGGACGCTCGGGACACCCAAACCCCCGCTTGATCCAGGCCACCCAGTCCGGATCGGCCACCTCGTCATCGTCGATCCAGGCGACGAACTCACTGCCCACCTCGGCCAGCGCGCGGTTACGGGCCCGCGACAAACCCGGCGCCGGCTCATGACAACACCGCAGCCGCAGACCCTCGAACTCACCCAACGTGCGCGCCACCGCACCCTCACCCGAATTGTCGACCACCAACACCTCAAAACCCGGATCGGACTGCCGGGCCAAGCTGGCCAACGTCTGCACCAAACCCGCACGCCGATCACGCGTGCAGATCACCACCGTCAGCGACACCGCACCACCGTCGAACACCTCCACCGGCCGCGGCAGCCTCAGCGCGCCAAAACGATCCCGCAACTCGGCCAACACGATCGACGACTCGCCCGCCAAGTCCAAAAACCGCGTCGCCACCGGAACACCGTCCCTGCGCACCAAACACCACGCCGCCGCAAACCGCCCCACATCGACGACCTCATCCCCATACCCACGCCCCAACTCAACGTCGACCACCCACGCCGGCGCCCGCAACCCACCCCGCCCGACCTCACGCACAGCGCAACCATCGACTCGGCAAAAACGCGATGCCCACCATGATCCCTCTACGCGATGACCGCGTTGAATGCTCGGGCCACCGGGAACGCAACGGGCCCGTCGTGAACGGGCCGGATCGGCAGCCCCGGCGGCACCGATTCGGGGGGCGGGTCGAAGTCGCTCACTGCAGGCTTTCGAACGCGTCGATCTGCTCGCGGGTCACCGTGAGCACGTCGGCCCCCGCGTGCACGCGCCGCTCCCAGTCGATCGTCCATGCCACGGCATCGCGGAAGCTGAGCCGGCCGTGCCAGCCCAGTTCGCGCTGTGTCTTGGAGGTATCGAGAGCGAGCAGGTTCGCCTCGTGCGGGTGATTGTCACCGTCGAGGTCCCAGTGCGCGCCGCCGCCCCAAAGCTCGGCCGCCAGCGTGGCCACTTCGCCGACCTCGACGAAGCTGTCGGGGCCCGGCCCGATGTTCCACTGTCCCAGGCCGGAACCGGCCAGCAGCGCATCGGCGACGGTGAGGTAGCCGTTGAGGCAATCCAGCACGTGCTGCCACGGCCGCACCGCGTGCGGAAACCGTAACCGAGGCGCCTCGCCGCGCGCGAAGGCGGCCGTCAGGTCTGGCAGGAGCCGGTCTCGACTGGAGTCGCCGCCGCCGATGACGTTGCCGGCGCGGGCAATAGCGGTGGGAACGCCGGGGAAGCTGCGGGTCCAGGACTGGACCAGCAGATCGGCCATCGCCTTCGACGCGCTGTAAGGATCGTCGCCACCGAGAGGGTCGGTTTCGACGTAACCGGCCTTCTGGTTGTTGTTGCGGTAGACCTTGTCGGTGGTCACCACGACGTGCGCACGCACCGACGGCGTGGCCGCGACGGCCTCCAGCACGCTGAGCGTGCCCATGGCGTTGATCTCGTAGGTGTCCCGCGGCTTGCGGTACGACTCCCGGACCAACGGCTGGGCGGCCATGTGCACCACGACATCCGGAGCCGCCGCCGACAACGCCGCCGCGGTCTCCTCCGCGTCACGGATGTCCAGCCGGAAGTCGCAGGCAAGCTGGTCCGCGAGCGCCGCCCGCTTGAACAGGCCGCCCTCGGGCGGCTCCACAGCGGCCACACCGGATACCCGGTGCCCGCGGCTGAGCAGGAGCAGCGTAAGCCAGGACCCTTTGAACCCGGTGTGTCCGGTGACCAGGTAGTGCACAGGGATCTCCTCACGTGTGTGGCTGACTTTCACATAGTAAACCAGAAGTTGCTCAAATGAGCCCTATACATCCATAAAGTACGTGATAACCTAGTCCAGGAGGGTACACGATATGACAATCCCGGGCATTACCGCAGAGCAGCAGGATACTGCGCCCTACAACCACCACCCGGTCTCCGCCGCCGCGCGCACCGCCGGCCCACCCACAGATAGGCAGCCCACCATGACCACCCCACCGACACCGACACCGACACCGACACCACGGAACCACCAGTCATGAAAGCCGTACTGCTGGCCGGCGGCCTGGGCACCCGCATGCGCGAAGAAACCGAATTCCGCCCCAAACCCATGGTCGAAGTCGGCGGCCGACCCGTGCTCTGGCACATCATGAAAATCCTTGGCCACCACGGCATCAACGACTTCATCGTGTGCACCGGCTACAAAAGCGAACACATCAAAAGCTACTTCGCCAACTACGGCGTAGCCAACCTCGACTTCACCATCACCCTCGGCGACCAATCCAGCATCCGCCACCACGGCTCACACGACGAATTCAACTGGCAAGTCACCGTCGCCGACACCGGCCTGACCACCATGACCGGCGGCCGCATCAAACGCATCCACAAATACGTCGGCAACGAAACCTTCCTATGCACCTACGGCGACGGCATCGCCGACGTCAACATCAACGCCCTCCTCGAATTCCACCGCAACCACGGCAAACTCGCCACCGTCACCGCCACCCAACCCATGAGCCGATTCGGCGTCATCGACCTCCACCAAGACGGCGTCGTCGCCACCTTCCGCGAAAAACCCAAAACCGAAGACTGGATCAACATCGGCTACTTCATCTTCGAACCCGAAATCTTCGACTACCTCGACGGCGACGACACCGTCCTCGAAGACCAACCACTCCTCCGACTCGCCAAAGACGGCCAAATCGCCGCCTACGCCCACCACGGATTCTGGCAACCCATGGACACCTACCGCGAATCCCAAGCCCTCAACAACCTCTGGAACACCGGCAACCCACCCTGGAAAATCTGGAACTAACCCCACCCCACCAACCCACTCACCCCGCAAAATGGGGAATGGGGTGGGGCCGGGCCGACGATCTAGCGGGCTCCGTACAACCGTTCGATGAGGCGAAGGGCGAGTACGACAATCATGAAGGTGGAGTTGGCCTGGCCGGATGTCACGAACACCGAGCTGCTCACAACGTGGACATTCGGGACACCGTGGACGGCGAGATTTTCGTCGACCACGCCCTTCTCCGGATCCTTTGACATGCGGGTGGTTCCGACCTGGTGGAAACCGCCGCCGGTACGCGCGCGCACCGCCGCGGCGAGGTCGTCCGCCAGATACTCGAGCCGCCCGACGCCGCTGGCGCGCAGGTAATCGTCCCAGTGCCTGTGCGCCGCCAGTACGCCTTGGATGTCTTCGTCCGTGAATCGGATATCGATGTCGAGTTTCGGCATGCCGAGGTCATCAACGTCATCGGCGAGCGTTACGCAACTCTCGTAGTGCGGCAGATGTTCGGCGTGGTACTGAAAGGGGTAGCGGTTCGCGGCGTTGCCGACGAAGAAGCCCGGCGGCTTGCGGCCCCTGGCGAACACCCGCTTGATGCCGAAGTCGACGAAGAACTTTATCGTTTGGATCGGTTGCCGCAGCACATTACCAAGATGCGCCCACACCGACGATCGCGTTGCCATCCCGTACGGCGTCCCCGGGATGTTGGAACCGGTCAGTGAAAGCCGTTGCGCGGTAGGTGCGAACAAGAATCCCAGGGGCGAGATCAGCGCCAGATACGTCAACGACAGGTGCGCATTGCGGTGCGACGCGTCGGCCAGCTCCGGATTGGCGATCCATCCCGAGATATTCGGTAAGCCGTGTTCGAGCAGATAGCTTTCGGTGAAACTGAATCTGCGCCGGACGTAAGAACCGTCGACATCGCGCTCGTACCAATAGATCGTGTCGTCGACGGGCGTCGTCAACACCAGATCTGCGATCACACCCTCGAGATGGGCCATGTACCAGTGACCCAGCTGACCGGAATGGTCACCGATGCTTCGGCCTCCCCGGCCCGGCGAGCACATCAGCAATCGGGCACTTTCCAATCCGCCCGCCGCCACGATCACGTTCTCGGCGGCGACGGTGAACGAGCGCCCCCAAAGCGTCTTGCATTCAATGTCTTTGGCACGATCTTCGTCGTCATCGAGGTTGATCCGCACACAGGTCGCGTCGGTAATGACCTTGAGGCCGGCCGCATCGCGGAGATCGTCGAAGTACACCTTGCCGAAATTGGTTGGAAGCGACCAGCGTTCGAGCGACGACGTGCAAACTTCGCCGTCCTCGAGACCCGCGATCATGTGCCGGGGCAGGTGGTCGAGCTCGCTGACGTTGAAGATCGAGCGACCGCAGAGCATCCATTGGCAGGCCGGTTCGAAATAGCACTGCAGGTCCTCGTAGGTGACGGGCCAGGTAGAGCCCGGCACGATGTCGCGCTCGGCGAAGTCGATGCGGTCATAGGGAACGCACCGCCCACCCCAGATCGAAGACGTACCGCCGAGCTGGCGGCTGATCGCCAGCTCGACCGGTGCATGCACGTCGGGGTGCCGTCGATGAGCAACCGACAGCTTCTGATACTCGGGGCTTGGTTTGCTGTTCCCGGTCTCGAGGAGGACAACGTCGACACCCCTCCTCGCCGCCTCGAGCGCACAGACGATGCCCGCCGGCCCTGCCCCGATCACGACCAGGCCCGCTTCCAGGCACCCGCCGTCCGGAATCTCTCTCGCGGAGACGATCATCGCGCCGCCCGGGTACCGAGGCATTCATTGCGGATCATGCACGCCACCTGGGCCTCGTTGCGGAGGGGGACATGCGCGCTCGCGTAAGCCATTTCGAGGTGTTTGATCTTGGTCGACGAGAGCAGCACCGTTCCGCCCCGGTTGTGCCTCACCGCGTCACGCACGAGCAGCCTGAGCACGCTTTGCGGATCCGCAAGGTCCGCATCGAGCAGCTCGCTGCACTGCTGCCGGAACTCCGGCTCGCGACGCAGAACACCCTGTACGCGCGGTAGCGTTCCGGAAAGGAAGCCGAAAGTTATCAGTGGCCGAGTCTGCTCCGGCGGCGGTCCCCAATATCCGGCGATCAGATCGTAAGGAAACTGAAGCGCGGACGCCCGCGCGCTCAGGTCGGCCAACAACGCGTCGTCCCCGCGTGACAGGTCACCGGCCGGTCCCCAGTATCTGATCACGCCCCGGCTGCGTTCAGTCTCCAAGTAGTCGACGACCTCGTTGTAGTCATGGCCCAGCACGCCGGCCGGTTCGTGCAGCAGGAAGTAGTCGATTCGCTCGACGCGCAGGGCCCGCAGGCTCGACACGAGCGCGCGCCGGGCGGTCGTCACCGAGTAATTCCGGCGGGTGTAGAGAACGCGGCCGACAGCGCCGGCTTCGGGCGCGGCACCGGATTGCTTGACTTTGGATTTCACCGCGGAGGACGTCTGCAGTATTCGGCGGATCGGGGGCTGGACCAAACCGGCGAGGTGGCCGATCACCGTCGGCCTCATGCCGAACTTCGTCGCGATCCGGATATCGGGATGCGTTTGGGCAAAATCCGCCAACTCGGTTTCCGCCAGGCCGAGGCCGTAGATGGGCGCCACGTCGAAATGTCTGATCCCGAGGTCGTAGGCAGATTCCAAGACCGCACGGCGCTCCCGCCTTCCGGGCAGGCCGTACAGGCTTGCGCAGCCGAATCCGACCGCATGGCCCCGCGACGCGGTCGACGGTTCGGTCGAGGGAGAATCGGTCATTGTTCTGGTCCT
Source organism: Mycobacterium sp. E2699 (assembly GCF_001666745.1). Classification (NCBI taxonomy): domain Bacteria; kingdom Bacillati; phylum Actinomycetota; class Actinomycetes; order Mycobacteriales; family Mycobacteriaceae; genus Mycobacterium; species Mycobacterium sp. E2699. Next base: position 109,887 of record NZ_LZJH01000065.1, read on the forward strand.
GCCCAATTGCGCATCCCGGCAGGGGGCCGCGGTGTGTTCTTGGCCGATGAGCCGCAGATGTGGGGGGCACCCCCGTCCCCGGATGCGTCCGCCTCACACGTCTTGGCGGTTCCCCGATACGGGACCGAAGCCCACCAATTCCGCAGAACCGATTCGGCGAGCTTTCCCCGTAACGCGTGATCAAGCGGGCCGTAAATCCCATTGTCTGTCCACCACGACCACCAGAATGCCCCGGCCCACCAGGGCTGGCCGCTGAACGTCGAGAGCAACGCCTCATAAGCGGCGGCCTGCTCCGGCTGGGAGGGTGTTGTGCTGTATTCGTTGTTCCAGGGCTCCACCGCCGCACCCACCAGGCTGGGATAGCCCGCCTCGGTGAACAGGATCGGGCGCCCGACTTGGACGGCGAACGCCGACATTTGGTCCCGAATCGGAATCCACGCCGCCTCCAGCGCCGAGACATCCGTCGTCGGCCTGGTGCTCAACGGGAAATAGGCGTCGACCCCAACGAGATTGAGCTGATCCCAAAATGACACGTTGCGGTATTCGTCGACGGTGGCCGCATAGACGAGCGGACCGCTGTACAAGGCTTTCACGGCCTTGATGACCGTCAGCCACGCGCTCTGATCCGCGGAACCCGTCATGGTGGCCAGCTCGCAGCCCACCGAGAACTCGTCGATGCCTTTCTGCTGGGCGATAGCGGCGTAGTGGGTGATCATCGATTGGTAGGAGCTGAACCAGGCCGCGCGGTCAGACGGTTTGATCGCCCAGCGGTTTGTGCCGTCCTGGGGGTCGACATGCGGCTTCAACAAGATCTTCAGGCCTTTGCTGCGGGCGAGGTCGATCTCTGTCAGCAAAGCGGCGTCGGTGACGCTGTACGCAACGTCGACATTGCTCGACGTCGCTGTGGCCATCCGCCATGTCGGGGTGAACTGAATCCAGGTGGCGCCGAGGCCGGCGATGTCGCCGGTCGCTTGCGTCGCGGCCGGCCCCTCATAGCCTTGAACTTTCCATGTCGGCAACACCACCCCGCGCTGTTCGAACGCCCCGCTCCGCTCGCCGACTGTCACCATAACCGCATCGGCAAACGGCAGCGCAAGCGCAGCGATGACGAAACCGGCGATGATCGGGCGCAGGTGCGGCACGTTCCATCGGCGGCGTGGAGAGCGAGCGCGATGCTTTCCCTTAGGCACCGTAATTCCCAAGGGCACAGACTATCTCAGGGATCTCTGGTTGTTGGCCGGGGCGACTTTGCTCCGCGTCCGCGGCCTGCCGATCCGACGACTTCCGCGCCTTCTGGATGGTCGGCCAGAAGCATGCCGCCTCCAGCAGCGTCGCCACGCCGAACGCGATGCCGAGGCCGGTCACGGCACCAAGCTTGAGTCCGAGCTCGGCACCGCCGAGTTCCAGGACCGCGCCGAGGGTCACCGCCAGGGCGGCCTTGCCCAGGGCACCCTGCGCCCGGCGTACGGGGATGTAGATGAACTTGATTGCGAGGGGGAACGTGCAAGCCGCGAGGGCGATAAAGCAATCGCGGGCCTGTGCGTACCCGGGACCGAAGATTGCCAGGAGCGGACCTGCCAAGGCGGCAGCTCCCGCGGCAGCGAGAACGGATACCACCCCTGACAGCCGCAGCGCGGTGCCGAGCCCACGCCCGAAGTGGTCGCTGTTGCCATGGTCGAGGGTCAACATGGCGGTGGACAGATGGCACGGAACGATCCAGACGACGCTCACCAAGAGAAGAGCCGCATAAAAACCCGCGTTGACGTCGGCGCCCAGCTGGGCGGTGACCATGATCGGCAGAACGAGCGCCGGGGTGTGGGTGGCGACGTTGATCCAGTGATAACCCGCCCCCGAACGCCACAGCGGGAAGAATCCCCGCAGGGACGGCGCCGTCTTCAGCCATTCTTGCGGAGCCTTGGTTCGCAGCCCGAGGGCCAGCAACGAGACGAGGTTTCCCAGCAGCCAGACCGAGAACACGATTTGCGGCGACAGGCCGACGGCAAAAGCCGCGATGGGCAGCGCGACGAGTTTGACGAGTGAGAACACCAGATTGCGTGACGTCTGCCGCCCGGCTCGTTGGACTCCGACCAGCGCGCCATCCAGGATGATCGTCACCGTCGTCAGGGCTGTGCCGACACCGAAGAGCGCTATGCCGCCCGGCGTGGCGTAGAGCCATTCACCGGTCTTGGTCGCGACGTGATTGACGACGGCGTATGCCGCCGCGATCGCGAACGCCAAAGCGCCGGCGATTCCCAGGCTGGTGACGACCAGACGCTTCACCTCGGCACCGTCGCGCCTCGGAAGTTCGGCGATCAGCAGGATGTGAAAGCCCAGCGTGCAGAAGGTTCCGATGAGCTGCATCGCAGAGAGCACTGCGGACGCGCGGCCGACGACCTCGGTGGTGGTGATGTGGGCTGCGAGGGCCCAGAACGCGAAGCCCAGTCCCGCGGTCAAGACGGTCGTGCTGAAGAGCGCCAGCGCAATCGAGATGACGCGATGTCCACCGGACTTCGAAGCGTTGCCACGCTCGAGCAGAGGACCAAGCCACCGCTTGTGTGGGATCTGCGCCGCGCGACGGAGCGCGCCCACGCCGTCACCGCCGGACAAACCACACCGTCCTGTACGGAGGGTCGGCCACGCGGCCTCGATACACGGTGGCCAGTGGTTTCTCGCCGCCCACGGAGAAGTCCCGGGTCCACGTCTGGTTCGGAGCGAGCGTGACGTGATGCGTCGTCACCTGCAAACCGGTGTTGACGACGACGACGAATTCCTCACTCGAGGTCTCATGACTTTTCATACCAAGCACAGCACCGGTCGCACCAACCGGAGAATGTTCGGGGCCGTCGGGGAGGAACCACACCTCGGTGAAAGGCGTTTGCCCGTGATGCGAACTGCTGATCGACACGACGACAGCCGCGCCCAGCGCGACCACCGAAGCGCAAACTTTGACGGCCGAGGCCCGGCTCAGGCTCAGGCTCGGAAAATCGCCGGGCTTCCACTCCAGCGGACCGCCTGCGCCACGCACACGCGCCACCGCATAGGCGATGAGCGTAGTTGCGAATGCGTACGTGAGCCAATTGAACCGCACCAGCCCTGAGGGAAGGATATTGATGATCAGGCCACCGACGATCCCCGTCCCCAACGAGCAGGCGACGATGGCGGTCAATCGCGCGACGCCGTTCACCCGGCTAGGCAAGATCGCGCTCGCGCCGGCGACCCCGGTCAGAATGAAACACAGAACTGTGCCCGCCGCATTCGAAAATTCACGAGGAATGAATGGCAACACGGACACGCCGTAGCACACCAGCGCCCCCAACAGGACGCAGTCGATCTTACGCAATTTAGTGTCCATAAATATTCTGCATCGCTCGTAGGTCGTAGAAATGGTCGTAGCCCGAATCATAGATTCGAGATATTCCGGCAAGATTGTCGAACTTGGCCAGATTGCCCGCGTATAGGGGCGATTCCCTCGTTCCGGCCATGACATCCGATTTGAACAGGTATCGAGTAACAGGAGCCTGTTGGGCCATTCGCGTGTCCACGTCCAGGTACGTGGCCAGGAGGCCACCGATAAGCGCAGAGTCCTCCGGGGTGAGGCGGGTGGTGTCATAAAGCGAGCCCGGGCCGGCGATGGGATCCAGCTCGGACAATGAGGACACCAGAACAAGCGACGTGACGTCGCCGAAGTAACGGGCACCTGCCGGCAGATTCTTTGCCGCCCATTCGCCCCTGGCCGTGCCGACGCTGTCTATTCCACTTACGTAACCGTCGACCAGGAACGGACCCGGAAGCCGCTGCCACCACTGCGGCAGGCCGGTGGTGATCGAGTGCAGCAGCAGCACGATGGCAATCGCCGTTGCGGTTACCTGGCCGCTCGGCATCGGCACTGACCTACCGCGGCGGGTGGCCGCAGTTGTGACGAGACGGTCCAAAACCACGGCCACCGCCAGGGCGGTGAAGATCGAAAAGTACGTGAGCGAACGGATCGCCAGCTCGGCGCCGTCCGGGTGCTCTCCGTTGGGCGGGGAACCGACAAAGAGGCGTATCACAATCATCAGCGCATACAAACCGGGCGCCAAGCAGATGAATAGCCGCTGCAACGGCGGCAGGGGGCGCGCAAGACGAACGCTCACCGCGAGCAGTACCAGCATCAGCGCGACGCCGCCCGGGTTGCACAGGCGGTCGACGAGCGGGATCGCGAGGCTTGTCGGCAGCTTGCTCTTTCCGTCGGCCTTCCCGAGCTGCGCCAGGCCATTGAGGATTTGCGGCCCCGCATCCCCGAGGTAGTCGGCGGTGGCGGGTGCGACGAAGAACATCCAGCATCCAACGACGAGCGCCCCCGCCCCGGCAGAGACCGCAAGACGCCGTGCCAGGTCGCGGGTACTGGCGAACAGCGATGTCGCCAGTGCAATGCCGGCCAGAATGGCGACCGTTGCCAGCGCCGTCGCGTGATGCGTCATCACGGCGATCGCGACGCAAGCCAACATGCCGGCGAGGCTCTGATGGCGTCGGCGCTCATGCGCCGCGAAACGGATTGCAAAGAAAATCGACAGGGCCAGGAACGGCAACGCCACATTTTCGTAGATGAATGATGTGTCGAAATAGTGGATCTGCGGGCTGAGCAAATACAGTATTACGCCGATGCACGCCACGCGCGACGACCGAGAAACCTCGCGAAAGAGAAGTAGGACAGCCGCTGCGAGCAATACGTGCGAAGCACTGGCGATGACGACACCGGCGACGAATGTGCTTGCCGACGACACCTGGACCAGCTCGGCAGTGACATTCTCCATGCCCGGGTACCAAGGGCTGATCGGCAGGTCATGATTCGTGTGGAAGAGATGATGCGTCCGCAGGGCGTTGAGAAGCGATCCCAAATGCTGCAGCTCATCGCACCACTGGAACATCACTGGGCTGTATGCCCACCTGATCGCGGACTGGGCACCGGCGTACAGGAGCACCAAGACTTCGCGCTCGCGAGCCGACGTAGACGCTTTCAGTACGCGATAGACGACGAAAGCGAATATGAGCACCTGGCCGGTCCAGAACAAGGGGGTGCCAAAACTGGAACTCGTCCTCGAGCGGGCATAGGCCAGAGCTACGAGGAAGACGCCGATCGAAACGACAAGCAGGGCGTCGGGGATGCCGTTGCGGGCCTCTTTGCGGCCCGGGTCCAATGGGCTTCCGCCGGGCCGAAGGACATCAACATCACCGGCACCAGGGGGAGGCCCGGCCAGCTCGATGCTCGCCATCAAGCCGTCACTTGTTGCTCGGCGGCGAGATCGCTCACACCAGGAACGCGATCGCACTCGTAGCTACACATCTCGAGAGTTTTCAATCCGCTTGTCGCGCAAGGCCGATAGACATCCGGTACATTGACGCGTCCCCTGCGTGTCACGCGTCGGCCGGCGCGTGCCCGTTGGTCGGCACGTAGATGACGGCCGCCTGGTATCCGGGCGGCGTGCTTCCGTTTGTCGGAAATCCGGCGGGTATCGGCGGATATTTCGGTTTTGACGCGGCAACTGCCGGGTCGGCGGCGGGGTATCCGGCGGCCGGCGGGCGCGCCACCACCCTGAGGCGCGACCCGTATTTCGCCGCAGCAGCGCCCGCGACCGCGCCGGCGCCGGCCGCTACGGCCTCCCGCGGTAGCCCTGGGAACATGAATGGGAAACCCAGCCCGGCGCCGACATCCAACGGCACAGCCGCGGCGGCCGGCATCCCCAGCGGAACCGATCCCAACGCCGCCGGCAGACCCGCCGTGGCCCAGCCCCAGCTCGCCGGCACCGACAGCCCCCCGACCTCAGCCGCTTGCCCCAGGCCGGCCAGGCCGCCCAGGCCTGCAATGTCGCCGACACCGGAGCCCAACGCACCCTGTGCTGCCGCGGCCGCGCTGTCGGCGGCCGCCGCCGCAGCGTCGGCTGCGCCCGCCGCGGCGGGGCCGGCGGCGCCGGACAGTGCATTACTTATCGGCGTACCCATGAGGGGTCCGAGTGCGCCTTCCGCCACGAACATGCCAAACCACGCCGGGACGGTGGCGTAGCTTGACGCGATGCCTCCGAGCGAGAAACCGGACGACGAAAGCCCGCCCAGGAACCCCCCGGTCGAGGACGACGCGGATGACCCGCCCAAGAGATCACCCAGGATGCCCGAAACTCCCGATGTCGACGCGAGGGGCGAGGTGAGGCTCTGTAGCGCCCCGGAGAGGCTGGAAATCAGCTGGGACAGGACGGACTGCACCCCGGTGCCCGTCGAAGAACCGACGGCCTGGGCGCTCGCGGCCCCCTGGGCGGCCAACCCACCGAGGTTGGTGGTGTCCGGCGCCGCGGTGAAGGGCACCACTTGTGCGGTGGCTGCCGCCGAATTCGCGGCGTAGCCGTACATCGCCACGGCGTCCTGGGCCCACATTTCGGCATATTGGGCCTCCGTGGCCGCGATCGCCGGCGTGTTCTGACCGAAAAAGTTCGTCGCGACCAACATCATCAGCAGTGCGCGGTTGGCCGCGATCTCCGGCGGCGGCACCGTCATCGCAAACGCTGCCGCGTAGGCGGCCGCCGCGGCGAGTGCCTGGCTGGCCGCCAGCTCAGCCTGCTGGGCGGTCGCGCCCATCCACGCCACGTAGGGTGCGGCTGCAGCCGCCATCGCCGTCGCCGACGGACCCACCCAGGGGCCACTGGTGAGCGCCAAGACCACCGACCCGAAAGACGATGCGGCGGACTCCAATTCGGCGGCCAACCCGTTCCAGGCGCCTGCGGCGGCCAGCATCGACCCCGCGCCTGGACCGGCATACATCCGACCGGAGTTGATCTCCGGCGGTAACGCCCCGTAATCCATGCTGAAACCCCTGCGACCTCAGAGGACCGCGGCTGCGTTGGCAGCCTCGGTGGCCGCGTAGGAACCCGCGCTGGTCGCCAGGGTGCTGACGAACAATTCGTGAATCGCGGTGGCCTGGGCGCTCACTTCTTGGTACATGACACCGTGCGCGGCGAACTGCGCCGCCGTCAGTGCCGACACTTCGTCGGCGGCAGCCGGGACTACACCGGTCGTGGGGGCTGCTGCCGCCGTATTCCCGGCGGCCACTGCAGCGCCGATGCTTTGCAGCTCTCCGGCCGCCGACGCCAGCATCGCCGGCAGGGTGGTCACGAACGACATGTTCTCCTCCTCCTAACGGAAGCAGGCCCCTAAGAGGCGGCCGCGACTACCGCGGTCCAGGGCGCCACTCCGGTGCGTATACTGACTATGCACCTTGAGGGCAATAATACATACTCTTTGTCATATCGTAAACCGATCTGGTGACTTGTGGTCTCTTTTAGGGCATAAGGCATGCGGAAGTCCGGGACGAGGCCCGTAGAACAGACTGCCGACACGGCGCCGCGGCGAAGGGCCGCTCGGCGGCCGCGCCTCGACACGGGCAAGGGGCCGCAAGCAACAGCGATCTGGGCACGACCCGGTACCGTGTCGCCGCGTCCGGCCCGGCCATTGGTGGTGCACGCCGGCCAAGCCTTTCGACACCCGGCGCGGTTCACGCGAGGGCACCACCTGCCGCGTTCAGGCCGCCGTTCGGCGCGTTGCAAGGAAATCAGGGCTTGGACGCACCGGCTGCAAGCCGGGCGTCGGGGGCCCAACCAGCCGATCTGCGACCGGGCGGCCGCCTAGGGTCGGACGACGAGGCGCCCGGGCCGGCTGCGCCGAACGGGGTTGAGCGTCGGGGACAGTTATCGCTCGTCCGTCCAGAGTTGTTCGGTCAGATTTTCGAAGGCGACCAACACAACCGGGTCGTCCCGCCGCAGCAGCGCCGACCTGCTCATCCTGGCCCGCACCGGCCAACCCTCACAATGGCGCAACTCCACGACCAGATTCGCCAGCGCATCCACACCGGAAAGCCCGCACAACGCGGCCGGCACCGTATCGAAGATCTCCGGAAACACCGACCCCGCCAGGCCGTCGTGCTCGTACCCCACCATCTCGGCAAACGCCGCATTGGCAAACAAAATGACCCCGTCGCGCGCCATCGCCAGCGCAGGAACCGGCAACCGATCCAACACCACCACCGCGGGCAACCGGCCCAACACGTCCATCGGTGAATCCCCCGGCGACCCATTGCGCCGCCGCTCAACCCGCCCGCACCCACCAGCGCCATCGCGCACCCCGTCGGGTCGGCCCTCCGTCGGCAACGGCGCATTCGACCTTGTCGGCGCAGACGTATGCAACTCCGGCGATCTGGTCACAACCGACATGTGCTCCTCCTAGAAGCAAAGCCGATCCGGCCGGGGAATTACCGCGGCACGGAGGCGCATCGCCAGCAGATACCGGCCATCCACCTTGGTGGCTAATATACATACCATTTGGTATGATAGATGCGGAACTGACACACTGCCAGTCTTTAAACAGACTCAATCATGAATTAAACTCATGAAGTTAGCTGCAGATCAGACCAGACGACGACTACGGACGACTTCGACGGACGGCGCCGCCCCAGGCGGGCGAGCACACAACCCAGCGAGTCACCACCCCAGCATGGAAGGGACTGACTCGGTGTCGAAACCGCCATGGCGCACCGCGCCGGCTCGCTGCGCGGCAATCGCGACAAGACAGGCGGGCGATGACTGAGGACAGCGAAGGACGAGCCGACACCACACGTCATCGACTCATCGCCGCCGCGGCACACCAGTTCGCGAGCCGCCCCTACAGCATGGTCAGCCTCGAGGACATCCTGGCCGAGGCCGACCTGACCAAAGGGGCCATGTACTTTCACTTCGCCTCTAAACAGGCGCTGGCCCTGGCGATCATCGACGACCTCACCGAGATGAGCCAGGCGACGGTGGCCGAGTTGCTTGCCCGCAAGATGTCGGGACTGGAAACGCTGATCGACCTGGTGTATCTCCGAGCCGTTCAGGACGCCCACCACGAGGTGGCGCGAGCCGGCGTCCGACTGCTCGATACGTTGGACAACCCCGCCTCCCTGCCCCCCACGATGTGGCAGTCGTGGATCGAGTTCGTCACCACCCTCGTCAAGAGAGCGATCACGGAGGGCGACGTCATCGAACAGCGCAATCCCGAGGACATCGCCCAGATGCTGGTGGCGCTGTGGGTGGGCGTCCGGCGAACCAGCAATCCGGACCAACCCGAGAACTACCTCGATAACCTCGAAAAAGTCTGGATACTGGTGCTACCCAGCTTCACCAGCCCCGACCGGATCGACTACTTCACCCAGTTCATCCAGCGACGCCGCGCACTCGCGTAAAGCGGCCGGGGTTTCTCGCGCGCGAGTCCCGCACCGCCACAGGTCACCGATCCGACCGACCGGGCACCCCGACACTTACTGTTGCTCGCCCATCCAGAGTTGTTCGGTCAGATTTTCGAAGGCGACCAACACAACCGGGTCGTCCCGCCGCAGCAGCGCCGACCTGCTCATCCTGGCCCGCACCGGCCAACCCTCACAATGGCGCAACTCCACGACCAGATTCGCCAGCGCATCCACACCGGAAAGCCCGCACAACGCGGCCGGCACCGTATCGAAGATCTCCGGAAACACCGACCCCGCCAGGCCGTCGTGCTCGTACCCCACCATCTCGGCAAACGCCGCATTGGCAAACAAAATAGCCCCGTCGCGCGCCATCGCCAGCGCAGGAACCGGCAACCGATCCAACACCACCACCGCGGGCAACCGGCCCAACACGTCCATCGGTGAATCCCCCGGCGACCCATTGCGCCGCCGCTCAACCCGCCCGCACCCACCAGCGCCAACGCGCACCCCGTCGGGAAAGCCCCCTGCAGGCGACGGCCCATCGGCCGTCCGCGCCACAGGCTTCACCATCTCCAGTTGTGTAGTGACGACCGACATGTGCTCCTCCTAGAAGCAAACAGATGCGGAGGCGGTTAGGTCTCGCAGCACCGGACGGGAACTCGCGGACAAACCGATGATGCACTACCCGGGGCGAATACATACTTAGTGTGCACACATTTAACCGGTTCGCAGTCCAATGGTAAAGCGATAGCGCGCACGTGAACGAAGGATGTCAGCTCGACGGAACGAACGATAGGGTGCGACCGACACAGCGCGTCATCAGACGGACCTGCACACCCGGCGGGCCGCCACCCCCTATCATCGGAGGGATTGGCGTGGCGGTGAGCTTGCCTGGCGTGAAGGCTCGCCGCGCGGCAACCGGGACAAGACAGGCGGGCGATGACCGAGGACACCGAACGACGGGCCGACACCACACGCCATCGGCTCATCGCCGCCGCGGCTCGCCAGTTCGCCCGCCGCCCCTACAGCATGGTCAGCCTCGAGGACATCCTGGCCGAGGCCGACCTGACCAAAGGGGCCATGTACTTTCACTTCGCCTCCAAGCAGGCGCTGGCCCTGGCGATCATCGACGACCTCACCGAAATGAGCCAGGCGACGATCAGCGAGTTGCTTGCCCGCGAGATGTCGGGACTCGAAACACTGATCGACCTTGTCTTCCGCCTTGCGGTTCAAGACACCCAACAGGACGTGGCGCGAGCCGGCGTGCGACTGCTCGAGACCCTGGACAACACAACGCCGCTGCCCCCCGCGATGTGGCGATCGAGGATGGACTTCGTCACCACCCTCATCGAGAGAGCGGTCGCCGAGGGCGACGTGATCGACCGCCACGACCCCGACGACATCGCCCAGATGCTGGTGGCGCTGTGGGTGGGCGTCCGGCGAACCAGCAATCCGGACCAACCCGAGAACTACCTCGACAATCTCCAAAAGGTCTGGACATTGGCGCTACCCAGCTTCATTCATCCCGATCGGATCGACTACTTCACCCAATTCATCCGCCGCCGCCATGCGCTGACGGTGAAAAAAGTGTTCGCTGAGGCAGTCCCGGTTGATATGCACGCCACTGCCGGCGCCTCCGCCGCGACTCCCACCGACGCGTAGGCCAACTGCCGGGCCTCACCCGCGACAGCCACACGATCGGCCACGACCGCTGTGCAAGGCGCCGAACCGCAGCGCCGACAGCAATCACCACCGACAGATCAATAGCCGATTTCCGGAATTTCTTGCCCGCGAGAGCCACCAACCGTACTAGTGGTGGTCAACCCAGAGCCGCTCCGTCAAATTGTCGAACGTCACCAGCACAACCGGATCGTCACGCCGCAGCAGCGCCGACTTGCTCATCCGGGCCCGCACCGTCCAACCCTCACAATGCCGAAGCTCCACCACGAGGTTCGCAATCGCATCGACACCGGAAAGCGCCGCGACGTCGGTCGGCACGGTCAGGAAGATTTCCGGAAACGCCGATCCCGCCAACCTGTCCTGCTCGTATCCCACCATCTCGGCGAACGCCGTATTGGCAAACAAGATGACCCCGTCGCGCGCCATCGCCAGCGCAGGAACCGGCAGCCGCTCCAACACCACCACCGCGGGCAACCGGCCCAACACGTCCATGGGTGAGTCGTTGGACCCCGAATTACGCCGCCGCTCCACTCGCCGATCGCCGGCCATGACCGCGGCGTGGCGGGGGTTGCCGGCTGAGTTCTCGCCAGCCAACTGCGCGTCCGACATGGATGGCACAGTATCAACGAGACAAGATCAATGCATCAAAAAAGCAAAATCCCTACGGGAGCGGCCCTTCTGTAAGGGGTTTTCGAAACGCCCCCGGGCCGGTCCGTCGAAGACGGTCGGCGCCGTGTTCTTGCGAGAAGTCGTCGCTTGTCTCCCACGGTTGCACCACCGGCCTAGTTTCCCGGCGGTCGGGCGGAATCCCGAGCCGGCCGCCGCGTGGCCGCCGGTTTCCCCTGCGCTGTGGTGGTGCGCCCGTTCCGCGCGCGTGAAACCTGGGAATCGTGCCAGCTGGCGACGGTGTCAAGCACTGGAGCCACGTTGGTTGCCCACCATTCGTGCTGGTTTGGCTGCGTGGCACATTTGCGCCACAGATCGGCAATACGGTGCAGCCAGGTAAGCAGGATTGCGACACGCTCGCCGATGCGATTGTCGACCGGCTCGCGGTCACCGATACCCACGTCGGGGTGGCAGCGCGCGGCGAACAACGCACGACGCTCGCGGTCCGAGAGACCGCCTGCCCGCAGCCGGTCGGAGACGATCGTGCCCAGATCGACCCGCTCGACCTGGCAGCTCGCCGTCAGAAGCATCAGGTACTCGTCGATGAGCGCCGGCTGGCCGGGACGCGCCCCATCCCAGTCCACGATGCCGGTGACCGCGGTCGGCACGCCGTCCAGCCGAACGTTGCCGGGGGTGTAGTCGCCGTGCGTCCAGCTCACCGGCACGCGCCAGTCGACGAGCACCGAGCGCAGCATCGTTCCAAGCCGGTCCACCTCGGGAACCCGACGGGGATCTAGCCGCCGGCACATGGCCGTCAGCTCCGCAAGGGGCTGCACCAGCCATCGCCTCAGCATGCAGATGTTGTCGATGGCGACGAAAGTGGCAGTCCCCCGATGCAGCGGAGCGATGGCCCTCAGGGCCGCTGTGGTCAGCTCCTCGACCCGGTTCGGGTAGCGCGTCAGCACCTCCGCCAGGTCTGATCCCGGCCGATAGGACTCCACGCACACCGTCGCATCGGCGCGCTCGTCGAATGCCAGGATCCGCGGCAGCAGCTCGCGCCATCCCCCATCGAGCCCTTGGTGGATGGCAAGTTCGGCGAGCACGCGGCGCTGCGTGCGCAGTTCCGCGGCTCGCAGCGGGCCGCGGCCCACCTTCAAAACCGCGGCTGGCGGTCCCTGCTCGCGACTCAGCAGCACCACGGCCGTGTCCCCGACGAGTTCGACGGGCGGCATGCTCAGTGCGACGTCGATCAGACCGATCGGGAGATCGTTGCCGTCGATCATCCAGTTGGATGACCGAGCAGCGCTTGTCATGCCGTCACTGCGGCTGACGCTTCCACTCCCGGTCGCCCCGCCGCCTGCCGCACCGCCTGGTACAGGTGCCCGGAGACGCCCGAGCGGTGATGGCGCAGTACGGTTCGCAGCACGCGGATGCCGTCGCGGATCGCATGCAGGTTCGACGCCCCCGTGCGGCGGGGCAGCTCGACGCTGGGAACCTCGGCAATGCGCAGCCCTGCCTGCATCGCACGCACCGTCATCTCGGCCTCGATTTCGAAGCCGGTCGCTGACAGCTGGAGGTGGTCAAGATAGCGACGGTCGAACGCGCAGAATCCGTAGCAGAGGTCGGTGAGGTGCCCGTGGTAAAGCCAGTTGAACACCGCGAGCAGGAACCTGTTGCCGAGTTGCCGGAACCAGGTGATGTCCAAAGACGATCCGCCGCTGATGAATCGCGATCCTTTGACGAAGTCGTAGCCGTTGGCAAGGAAATGCACGTAGTGGGGGATCTCGCTGGGCGACATGCTGCCGTCCGCATCCATCATGATGACGATGTCCCCGGTGGCGGCCAGAAAGCCGGTTCGCAACGCGCTGCCTTTGCCTTTGCCCTGTTGCGGCACTACCCGGACGTCGGGCCGGGAGCGACGCGCGGTGACGATCGTGACGTCGGTCGAATCACCGTCAACCAGGATGATTTCGGTCGCCTCATCGGTGATCTGCTCGAGCACCCAGCCGATGTTGCGCGCCTCGTTCCGCACCGGAATAACCAGGCTGACCGTCGGATCCTGGACGACGCTTTTCGGGCGAGGTCGGGGATGCCGAGTGAGCGAATGCTGGACCGACTCTAAGGAGGAAACGCTGGTCATGTCGCGACTGCCAATCTGTAGGGGAGGCATTGCCCCGCCCCGGAGCACGCCTGAGGTGTATACCGACTATCCACTTGGCGGGAAGCTTACATACTATCTGGCTGACTTGCAACGGATTCAGCAACTATTGGTATTCCATGTCGTTGGAAGCATGCCCCAAACCCGCGTCACAGCTGATTAGGAGACCGCAGGCCTAGCCGTCGGCGGCCGGGCGTTACCCTCCAGCGCGTCAACTACTGGTTGACATAGCCCACGGTGACCGGCACAGCGCGTCAAGGCGGTGGCTGTTCCCAAGCGGAGGGTCGGCCGTCAGCACCGGTCCTCCAGTCCGGCGCGACACCGACGCTCCCGCCACGACGCTTCGCGTGTCGGTTCGGGCGCCATGCCGGCCGCTTCGCCACCCGGCTGCCCCCGGCACGCGTGCCGGGCAGGCCGAGCCGGAGGGCGTATCCGTGATGGGTGCGCGGGGTAACCAAGCCGGACGGGACAGGTGAGTGGCGAGGGAGCAATCCCCGCCGAACGGATGCCGAGGGCACCTTTTCGGAGGTGAAACTTGGCGCTCGTCCATCCACGTAGAACCGTCGCACGCGGGTAATCCGTTGCCGCCAAGGGCTTCTCGGCGACTGTGCACCGATTCGAGCTCACGTCGGAATTCCTAACTCCACCTGGGGAATTAGGCGAAACGGCGTCGAATCCGTTGCGAGCAAACGAGTCCCGTGACTGCAGAGTCAAGATTGGCCGTCGGGTTGGACCACGAAGTCGACGACGACCGCGGCGACGGAATCGATGGCGCGCCGCGCCATGACCTCATAGCCGTGCGTGCTCAGCGTGGGCAGGCACAGCAGGCCCGCCCGCGGTGTCAGCCCATTCGCCTTGGAATGTGAGGCGTCGGACATGAACGCGCCCAAGACCGCCGCCTGCGGCTCAAACCCGTGGTCGTCGGCGATCTGCATCAGCCGGTCCGCGACGTCCTTGTCGTAGGCGCACATGGCGTCGCTGTAGCCGACGATGGGACCGCCGGTGACGGTGGTCCCGTACTCCCGTTCGGTGGGGCCTACCTCGAGGGCGAGGGTAAGGGTGCCGGGCAGGGTGGCGCTGGCGTAAGACCCGCCCACCCCGCCGATCTCCTCGTTGGTGGTGAAGACGGCGTAGACGTCGTGGGCGGGCCGTTGTCCGCACTCGCGTAACAGGCACGCGGCTTTCAGGAGCGCGGTCACCGCGGCGCGGTCGTCCAGGAAGTAACAGCCGACGTAATCACCGATCTCGACCAGTGACCTCTTGCTGCGCTCGACGCACACCCGCGTGCCCGGGTGCACGCCCGCGGTGGCGAGCTCGTCGCCCGTGCGGCCGGTGAAGACGTAGACGTGGTGCCAATCCAGAGCCTGGTCGCCCTGATCCGGTTTGGTCTGCCAGATCCGCGGACTCTCCTTCGTGGTGTGCTCGGAGCCCAATGTGAGCACCGCGGTGAAAGTCTCGTGATCGCCGAGCACGGCGACGGGCCCGAGCCCGAAGTTCCCGGGGTACATCGTCCCCAGTTGCGTCAGGTGCAGCGAGCCGTCGGGCTCGATCCGCTTGACGAGCATGGACAGTTCGTCCATGTGCGCCATCACCCGCGTCGCGTCGCCGGGCCCGGCGGTCGATCGGTGGCGGTGGGCGGAGTCCTCGGGCGGACCGTTCGCCCCGATGTAGCCCACCAGGTTGCCGGCGTCGTCGGTCCACATGTCGTCGACGACGGGTTGCAGCTCGCGCGCGCACACCGCGCGCACCTCGTTCTCCTGGCCGCACGGGCCGTACGTCCACAGGAGTTCTCTCAGCAGCGCGTCGGTCGCGTCGGTGTCGCGGAGCGCCATCGAGTCCTTTCCTCACGGCGGCGGGCGCGCGTGATCTCAAGTTCGGCCTCATGGGTGATGACTGGATCAGTACCCGTATCTGGGACTCTTGCAACCGGTCGGTCCGTTCGAGCGGACTCGCCTGCAAACGACTGGTTGCGCAAACGCCGGGGCCAGCGGAGACTGGCGATGCCCCGGAGACTCCGCGACCACGCATTGGGGAGCACGGTGAACGACCTAGAGCTCGCGCCTGCGTGCGGCGGCCAGCCGGAGAAACCGTGACAGCACACAACATCGTCGTCGTCATGCTGATGGTGTGGGCGATTCTCGCGCCGCCGGCCTTCTTGTGGTTCGGTGTGTGGCTCGAACAACGCCGGCGGCGATGAGCGCGGACGCGAGGGGGCGGAACTGATCGTTGAGGCGGGATTGGGCACCGCACAATACGACGACACCTGGCTCCATATTTTGGTGGAGCTGAGCGGGTGTTGCACCTGCGCGTGCAGCCAAACTCCCAAGACCGCATGATCTTTGGCAAACAGCGGCCAGCCCGACGGCCAGCACCCAGGTGCACGTCGACGCGGTCCAGCGGATGCCGGGCCACGCCGAGGCGTCGAAGACGTCAGACGCGTCTACGCCGACCCGTTCGATGAAGACGTGGACAGCGTGGCAGCCGACTTAACCGTGGCGATTCGGTCGGCGACTGCCCGATCGGAAGTCGTGCGGCAACGACCTGAACCGGCGGATCTAGGCTTTTGCTCCACCGTCGGTCGGCGCGTCAACGAAGTGATCGGCATCCAGCGCCGTCGCGTAGTACATCGAAGATATCGACGCGACCATCGCGACCCTCGAGTAATCGCGCTCAGTCGGTTCCTCCGGCAACGCCTGGACGAGACCGACGGTCAGGTCGCCATACTTTTGGGCAGTTTCACGCCATTCGCGAATCCTGTCCGGATCAACAGCCATCCTCTTCAACCCTCCCTGCGCACCCGCTGCGGACCGGACCCGCCGCGTGACGCCCGTTGAATGACAAAACCACCGGTCAATCTTGGTGGAGCTAAGGGGATTCGAACCCCTGACCTACTCGATGCGAACGAGTCGCGCTACCAACTGCGCCATAGCCCCTGATCGCTAGCAGGCTACCAGCCCCCGGGCGAACCGCCGAACTGCCGGCGCTACTCGCCGACCGCGCGGGGCAGGTCCCTGGGCCATCCGAAGTTCCGCATCGGCGTCGCGTAGTCCAGATGCTCGAAGATCGGGTCCTCGTCGTCGATCTCGAGCACCACCGCGCCGGGGCGCCGCAGGCGGGAGGGCACCACGTCGTATTCGCGGTCGTAGGCGTTCTCCACGCCGAGGCGCGCGCGTGCCATCCGCTGCATCCGGCGGCGACGAATCTTCTCCTCGATCCGGGTCTGCCTGCGCAGATAGGCCAGATACAGCACGGTCACCGCCGTCGCGCTGCCGCACACCCACCACGCCGTCGGCGATACCTCGAATGCGGCCGTGGCCGAGCCGACCAAAAAGACCGCCATCGCCATCAGCACCCGCTTGCGAAACGCGTACTTGCGAGCGCTGACCGCGGCGGCGGCCTTCGGGTCGAACCGGCGACGCCGGGAGGCGCCCGGCGCGACGAACGCCCGCGGATCGTCGTCCTCCTCGCGGTCCGCCTCGGGCTCCAAACCCGAAGAGTCCTCGACGTATTCGTACTCGTCACCTTCGTCGCCGGTTCCGGCGTGCGCGGCGACGGGCTGGGGCTCGGTCTCGTCGGCGGCCTCGTCCGCGTCGGCCGGCTCGGCGTTTTCGGCCCCGGTCCCGGCCGGGAGCGCGCCGGCATCCTCGACGACGTCGACGTCCAGGTAGTCGGGCTCGGCCGGCTCATCGGCCGCGACCTTCACCACGACGGGTCGCGCCGGACGCAGATCGGTGGTGTCGCCTTCCTCCTCGGGGTCCTCGGCGTCGTCCCGGTCCACCTCGGCCGCGTCGTCCTCGGGCTGCCAGTGCGGGTCGCTGCGGTGGCCCGCCGCGGGCCCACCCCGCTTGAGCAGCCGGGAACCGGCGCCGTTGAGCACCCGGGTCGCCAGCGCCACGTCGCTGGTGCGCCGCACGGCGTCGCGTTTGCTGACGAGCATGGGCACCAGCACGAACAGCCACAGCACCACGAGCGAGATCCACAACAGCGACTGCGGGATGCTTGGCATGATGACTAGCTCCTAACTGGTCCTGCCCTCCGCGAGGCTCATCGGTGGCCGGTGCGGCCGGGGCAGGGTGACCAGCACAATTACACACCTGTAATTTGCCGCTCACAAGCACCAAACGTCACTCGTGTCGCGCTAGCCACAGCAAGCGGCAACGTGACGCCTCCGGCGGGGCGGTCAGGCCCAGCTCGCGTGACCCGCGCGGACCAGGGTCGACGCCACCGATCCCTGAACCTCCTCGACCGTGATCGCCATCAGCAGGTGATCGCGCCACGCCCGGTCGACCTCGAGGTAGCGGCGCAGCAGGCCCTCTTCGCGGAACCCGACTTTTGCCAGCACGGCGCGGCTCGCGGCGTTCTCCGGGCGCACGGTGGCCTCCACGCGATGCAACATGACCGGGCCGAAGCAGTGATCGAGACCGAGCGCCAGCGCCGCCGTCGCCACCCCGCCGCCCGTGGCCGACCTGGGCACCCAGTAGCCGATCCACGCCGACCGCAGCGCCCCGTGCGTGACGTTGCCGATGGTCAGCTGGCCGCAGAACCGCCCGTCGAGCTCGATGACGTAGGGCAGCATGCGTCCCTTACGGGCCTCCGCGCGCAGGCCCGAACACAACGCCGGCCACGCGGCGACCGTGTGCCGGATCGTCCAGTCACTGTCGGTGCTGGGTTCCCACGGCTCGAGATGGGCGCGGTCGGCCAGCCGGATCCGGCTCCATTGCGCGCCGTCGCGCATCCGCACCGCCCGCAGCCGCACGACCCCCGCCGGTACCCGCAGCGGACCCACGTCCAGCGGCCAACCGGGATGACGGGAATTGGTGCGCAGCAGGTTCACGAGCGGGTGCAGTCGCTTCGCCTAGCCGCGCTGGGCCAGGAAGGCGACGTCGACGATCTCGCCGGTGCGGATCTGCTCGGCGCCGCTGGGCACCACCACGAGGCAGTTCGCCTCGGCGAGCGTGGCCAACAGGTGCGACGACGCGCCCGGCGCCCCGCCCAGCGCCTGCACCAGGTATTCACCGCTGTCCTGGTCGCGCATCAACTGGCCGCGCAGGTACCCCTTGCGCCCGGCGACCGACGTGATCGGCGACAGGGCGCGGGCCTGCACGATCCGGCGCATCGGCTGGCGCTTGCCCAGCGACAGCCGGATCAGCGGCCGGACCATCACCTCGAACACCACCAGCGCGCTGACCGGGTTGGCGGGCAGCAGAAACGTCGGAACGCCCTCGCGCCCGAGCTGCCCGAAGCCCTGGACGGATCCCGGGTGCATGCCGACCCGGACGACCTCCATCTCGCCCAGCTCGGAGAGCACCGACCGCACCGCCTCGGCGGCCGCGCCCCCGACCGCGCCGGCGATGACGACGACCTCGGCGCGGTTGATCTGGCCCTCGACGACCTCCCGCAGCTCCTTCGGGTCGTTGCTGACGATGCCGATGCGGTTGACCTCCGCGCCGGCGTCGCGGCCCGCCGCCGCCAACGCATAGGAGTTGACGTCGTAGACCTGCCCGTTGCCCGGGGTGCGCGAGATGTCGACCAGCTCGCCGCCCACGGCCATCACCGACAGCCGCGGCCTCGGATGCACCAGCACCCGTTCGCGGCCGACCGCCGCCAGCAGCCCCACCTGCGCCGCGCCGATGATCGTCCCGGCGCGCACGGCGACGTCGCCGGGCTGCACGTCGTCGCCGGCGCGGCGCACGTAGGCGCCCGACGGCGCCCCGCGGAAAATCCGGACCTGCGATGTCCCGCCGTCGGTCCAGCGCACCGGCAGGACGGCGTCGGCCAGGGTGGGCAGGGGCGCCCCGGTCTGCACCCGGACCGCCTGCCGCGGCTGCAGCCTGCTGGGCGTGCGGGAGCCGGCCTCGATGGTCCCCATCACGGGCAGGACGAGGCCGTCGCGCGTGTCTTCGTCTCCTGCGGGGTCGCGGGGCGGCTCGCCGAGGCTTTCGGCGCCCACCTCGCCGACGCCCAGCACGTCGACGCTGCGCACGGCGTAGCCGTCGATCGCGGCCTGATCGAAGCCGGGCATGGGTCGCTCGGTCACCACTTCCTCGGCGCACATCAAGCCCTGCGCCTCGGCGATGGCCACCCGTATCGGCCGCGGGGCCACCGCGGCCGCCGTTATCCGGGCCTGCTGCTCCTCCACAGAACGCACAAGCGCGCCTTTCTGCCCTCAAATGCCCTGACGGGCACAAGCCCTCTGAGTGCTGGCGGACCGACGTATCGCCCGGCTAGTTCTCGGTCAGGCCCAATCGCGCCACCAACCATCGCCGCAAATCCGGGCCATAGTCGTCACGATCCAATGCAAAGTCAACCGCAGCCTTGAGGTAGCCGCCGGGATTTCCCAAGTCGTGTCGAGATCCGCGATGCACGACGACATGCACCGGGTGGCCCTCTTTGATCAGCAGCGCAATGCCGTCGGTGAGCTGCATTTCGCCGCCGGCCCCGCGTTCGATGCGGCGCAGCGCGTCGAAGATGGCGCGATCGAGCACGTAGCGGCCCGCGGCGGCGTACATCGACGGGGCATCCTCGGCCCTGGGCTTTTCCACCATCCCCTTGACCCGCAGCACGTCGGGGTTGTCATCGCCGGGGACCGGTTCGACGTCGAAAACGCCGTACGCGCTGATCTCCTCGGGGGACACCTCGATCGCGCACAACACCGTGCCGCCGTGATCGGCCCGCACCCTGGCCATCGTCTCCAAGACGCCCGTCGGCAACACCAGGTCGTCGGGCAGCAGCACCATGACGGCGTCCTCGTCGGCCGCGAGGGTGGGCTCCACGCAGCTGATGGCGTGCCCCAGTCCGAGCGGTTCGGCCTGCACGACGGACTCGACCTTGATCAGCTGCGGCGCCCGGCGCACCTTGTCGAGCATCGCCTTCTTGCCCCGCGCCTCGAGCGTGCCCTCCAGCACCAGGTCCTCGACGAAGTGCGCGACGACCCCGTCCTTGCCCTCGGAGGTGACGATCACCAGGCGTTCCGCGCCGGCGGCGGCCGCCTCCTCGGCGACCAGCTCGATCCCGGGGGTGTCGACGACCGGCAGCAGCTCCTTGGGCACGGTCTTGGTCGCGGGCAGGAACCGGGTACCCAGGCCGGCGGCGGGAACGATCGCCGTAAAGGGGATCGGAATTTCTGCGCGTGACATTGTTAAAACGATAACCCCCGCTGGGCGCTCCCACGCCGTCTGGCGACGCCGAAACCCGGCCTGTCATCGTTAGGGGCGTGCAAACCGCGAGCAAGGCCGCGTTGCGCCGGCAGCTCTTGGCCGCGCGGCGCGGTGTGGGCGACGACGTTCACGGCGCCGAGGCGCGCCTGCTCGGCGAGCGGCTGGAGGCCGGCCTCACCAGCGGGATCACCGTTTGCGCGTACGTTCCGGTGGGCGCCGAGCCGGGTTCTCCCGAGCTGCTGGACATGCTGCTGCGCCGGTGCGGACGGGTGCTGCTGCCGGTCGCGCGGACCACCGCCGACGAGACGCCGCTGCCGCTGCGCTGGGGCGAGTACCGGCCGGGCACCCTCGTTCCCGGGCCGTGGGGGTTGTTCGAGCCGCCCGAGCCGCTGCTGCCGGCGACGGCCCTGGCCCAGGCCGGAGTGGTGCTGGTGCCGGCCCTGGCGGTTGACCGCCGGGGGGTGCGGCTGGGCCGTGGGCGGGGGTTTTACGACCGCTCGCTGGGCGGGCGCGACCCGGCGGCGCGGCTCATCGCGATGGTCCGCGACGCGGAGTTCCTCGACGAGCTGCCCGCCGAGCCGCACGATGTCCCGATGACGCACGCGCTGACGCCCCACCGGGGCCTGATCGCGCTGCCGACGCGGGAATGATCGCGATCACGTGGCGGTTCTAGCACTTGACACGGTAGAGTGCTAATGCAGCCCGAGACGATTTCGGAGGTTTTTGTGCCGACTTACAGCTACGCGTGCACCGAGTGCGGCGACCGCTTCGACGCTGTGCAGGCCTTCACCGACGACGCGCTGACGACCTGCGCGAAGTGCTCGGGCCGGCTGCGCAAGTTGTTCAACTCCGTCGGAGTGGTGTTCAAGGGCAGCGGCTTCTACCGCACCGACAGCCGCGCCGACGGGGCGAAGTCGAAGAGCTCGACCAACGGATCGTCGGGTGACGCGGGCTCCAGCGAGAAGAGCGCGTCCACCGATAAGAGCGGGTCAAGCGACAAGAGCGGCTCGGCCGAGAAGACGACCAGCAGCAGCGCCACCCCGGCCACCGCCGCCTCCAGCTGAGCGGTTATCCACAAGCAATCTTCTGACCGGCATCGCCGGCCGCCCGGCGCGCCTACCGTTGCGCCGTGGGCGAATCATCGCTGAACCCCAGCCTGTTCAGGCGGATCTCGACGTCGCTTCGCCCCGACTGGTCTCGCACCGTGTTGGCCCGCCGGATGGCCGCGGGCGGGCTGGTGGCGCTGGCGGGCGTTGCGGCCCTGCGGTCCGACCCGCACGGTGACGACGCCGAAGTGGTGGTGGCGGCGCGCGACCTGCAGCCGGGCGCGGCACTGACCGCCGATGATGTCCGGCTCGAAAAGCGTTCGGTCGCAAGCCTTCCCGACGGTTCTCAGGCCGACGTCGGCGCGGTCGTCGGTTCGACGCTGGCCGGCCCCACCCGGCGCGGCGAGGTGCTCACCGACGTCCGGTTACTGGGCAGCCGGCTGGCCGAGGCGGCGATCGGGCCGAAGGCCGGGCCCGGCGCCCGCATCGTGCCGTTGCACCTGGCGGACGGCGGGCTGATCGACCTCGTTCGGGTGGGCGACGTGGTGGACGTGCTCGCCGGCCCGGGCAACGACGCACCGGCGACCGGCGGCCCGGCCGTGACCAAAGTGGTAGCAACCGACGCCGTCGTCGTGCTTGTTTCCGCCAAACAGAAGGTCCAGGCTGCCGATAGCGACCGCGTAGTGTTGGTTGCGCTGCCGGCTCGCGTGGCGAACACGGTGGCGGGCTCGACGCTGGGTCAGACGGTGACGCTGACCCTGCACTGAGGGCCTGGCCGCTGTTGGGCACGTGATCGATAGCAAACGTTGTCAGTCCAGAAAGGACCTCGGCATGCTCAAAGGGTTCAAGGAGTTTCTCGCAAGGGGCAATATCGTCGACCTGGCCGTCGCGGTGGTCATCGGTACTGCCTTCACCGCATTGGTCACCAAGTTCACCGAAGCCATCATCACGCCGCTCCTCAACCGGGTCGGCGCGAACAAGCAGACCAATGTCGGCGCCTTGAAGATTTCTATCGGCGGCGGCCAGTTCATCGACTTCAACATCTTGCTGTCGGCGGCGATCAACTTCTTCTTGATCGCGCTGGTGGTCTATTTCTTCGTCGTGCTGCCGTACAACACCCTGCGTAAGCGCGGCGAGGTCGAGCAGGCCGACGACGCCCAGGTTGTCCTGCTCACCGAGATCCGTGACCTGCTGGCCCAAAACACCGACGGGGACTCGTCCGGCCGGCACGGTGGCGCGGCGGCCACCACGCCCCCGCCGGCCCACGGGCCCCGCGCGGACGCCGAAGCGCAGTGAGGCGCGCCTAGATCTCCAGGCTCGACAGCTGGCCGATGATCTGAGCGGCAAGGGGATTCAGCGTCGCCATCCCGTCGCGCACCGCGTAGCGG
The DNA here is from genome assembly GCF_001666745.1 of Mycobacterium sp. E2699. Lineage (NCBI taxonomy): Bacteria > Bacillati > Actinomycetota > Actinomycetes > Mycobacteriales > Mycobacteriaceae > Mycobacterium > Mycobacterium sp. E2699. The sequence continues at coordinate 133,166 of NZ_LZJH01000065.1, forward strand.
GAGCCGGCGAGGTTGACCACCAGCGTGCTGCCCGACACCCCGGCCAGACCGCGGGACAACCCGGCATCGATGATGCCCGCGGACAGCCCCGACGCGCGGATGGCCTCGGCGATGCCCAGGATCTCCCGGTCCAGGATCTCGCGGGTGGCCTCCGGCGTGACGTCGCGTGGCGTGACGCCGGTTCCGCCGACCGATACCACCAGGTCCACCCCGCCGATCACCGCGGTGTTCAGCGCGTTGCGGATCTCGACCTCGTCGTCGGCGACCGCCACCACGCCGTCGACCACGAACCCGGCCTCGGTCAGCAGCTCGGTGACCAGCGGTCCGCTGTGGTCCTCGTCCCCGTGCGCCGTGCGATCGTCGACCACCACGACCAGGGCCCGGCCGACCACCAACTCCGCACCCGTTTCCATGGGTGCCACCGTATATCCGAGGTCGGACAATCCCGCCGACGAGGGCTCATCGACTCGCATCACTGATCCGCCTTGCCGAGGGTGACCTGCACGGTGCGGCTCCCGCCGCCGGCGTCCTGGAAGGTCAGCGACACCTTGTCGCCGGGGGCTTTCGACCGCACGGCGGCGACCAGCGCGTCGGCGCTGTTGATCGGGCGGTCGTCGACCTTGGTGACGACCACGCCCTTGGGCACGCCGGCGCTCGCCGCGGCTCCGTTGGGCACGACGTCGACGACCTTGGCGCCCGGGGTGCCCTTGTCGCTGGTCACCTGCACGCCGAGCGAGGCGTGCGTGGCCTTGCCGGTCGCGATCAGCTCGTCGGCGATGCGCTTGGCCTGGTCGACCGGAATCGCGAAGCCGAGGCCGATCGAGCCGCTCTGCGCGTCGGGCGAGTCGGCGCCCAGGGTGGCGATCGCGGAGTTGACGCCCACCAGCTGGCCGCTCATGTTGACCAGAGCCCCGCCGGAGTTACCCGGGTTGATCGCGGCGTCGGTCTGGATCGCGTCCAGCACGGTGTTCTGGTTCCCCGACTCGCCGGTGGTGGACACCGGCCGGTTCATCGCGCTGATGATTCCGGTGGTCACCGTCCCCGACAGGCCCAGCGGCGACCCGATCGCCACCACCGGCTGGCCGACCCGCAGGTCCGACGAGGAGCCCAGCGTGATGGGGGTCAGCCCGGACACGCCCTGCACGCGGATCACGGCGATGTCGCTGGTGGGGTCGGCACCGACGACCGTGAACGGCGCGGTGCGGCCGTCGGAGAAGGTCACCGTCGTTTTCGGCGGCGCGCCACCGGGGGGAGCGCCGGGCCCACCGGGCCCGCCGGGCTTGGCCGCGGCCGCGACGACGTGGTTGTTGGTCAGGATCAGCCCGTCGGCCGACAGGATGATGCCGGAACCCTCTTCGGACTGGCGGCCCAGGTCGGTTTCCAGCATGACGACGCTGGGCACCACCTTGGCTGCCACCTGTTCGACGCTGCCCGGCGGCATGTTCGCCGCCGGGACGCTGGGAGCGGCGCCCGGGATGATCCCGTGGCCGTTGCCGCTCGCGGAGTGCGTGCCCAGCTCGACGGCCGTTGCCGCGGCGCCGCCGATCCCGGCCGACACGACCGCGATCGCCAGCGCGCCGGCGGCCAACAGGCCTGCGCGGGAGCGCTTCTGGGGCACGGGACCCGGGGGCATCGGCGGCAGCAGGTGGATCGGCCCCGTCCCGGTTCCGCCGGGCATGGGACCCACCCCCGTGCCGCCGGGCATCGGACCCGTCCCCGCGCCGCCAGGCATCCGGCCCGGCCCGGCGCCACTGAAAGGCTCGTAGGGCTCGTAGGGCCGCCGGTACGGGCTCGTCGGCGTGGGCTGCGACGGCTGGGCCGGCTGCTGATAACGCCAGTCGAACTGCTGGTTGTACGGCTGTTGGCGCCCCTGCGCATAGGCTGGGGGCACAGGCTGATCAGGCCCGGTACGGTATCCCGGCTGCTGCGGCGGTGGCGAATACCTCGGGTCATTCGTCATGTCGCTACGTCGCTCTTCCTATATTCCGGCGTTTTGGGCTCGACTTGGCTCGAGTCCAACACTAGCTGCAGACCTACCTTGCCCGCGCGGACTGAGATTCCACTGAGATAACGTTCGCCGAATCCCGAGAGTTCTGCCCGCTGTTCGCCACGGGCATAACGGGGCCGGTTTCGCTGTCGGCGCGCAGGACCTCGGTGTCGTCCGCGGCCGGCGGGGCCGGCATCGGACGGCCGGGCAGCAGCACGTAGATGGAGGTACCGGGCGGCTGACCTCCGGGCACGGTGTCCTCCACCCGAAGCAGCCCACCGTGGTTGAGCACCACCTTCTTCACGATCGCCAGCCCGAGCCCCGAGCCCGGCATCGCCCTCGCCGTCGTCGACCGGTAGAAGCGCTCGAACACCAGGCGGCGCTCGTGCGCTGGGATGCCGGGGCCGTGGTCGGCAACCACCAACTCGGCGTGCGTCGGGTCGAGTTGTCGCATCGTGATGCCGACATGGGCACCCGGCGGGCTCCACTTGGCCGCGTTGTCCATCAGGTTCAGCACCGCGCGGGAGAGGCCCGCGGCGTCACCGTAGACCTGCCATCCGATCGCGTCGACATCGAAGTGAATGTCGTTGCGCCGCCGCCTCACTCGCTCCAGGCTGCGATCGATCACCTCGGACATGTCGACGGTCTCGTGCACGACCTGTCCGGCGTCGTCGCGGGTCAGGTCCACCAAATCGCCTACCAGAGTGGATAATTCCTCGATCTGCGCCAGCACGTCGGCGCGCAGGCCGACCATCTCCTGTTCGGGCAGCCGCGGCGCCCCGGGCTCCATGGCGGCCATCAGGAGTTCGACGTTGGTGCGCAGCGAGGTCAGCGGGGTGCGCAGTTCGTGTCCGGCGTCGGTGACCAGCCGGGCCTGCCGCTCCCGCGACTCGGCCAACGCCCGCAGCATCAGGTTGAAAGCCTCGGTGAGCCTGGCCAATTCGTCGCTTCCGAACACCGGGATGGGCCGCAGGTCGTCGGTGCGCGCCACGCGCTCGGCGGCTTCGGTGAGGCGGGCCACCGGACGCAGCCCGGCCCGGGTGACCATCCCGCCGGCCACCGCGGCGACCGCGACTCCGATGCCGCCGACGATGAGCAGCACCCAGCGCAGCTGGGTCATGACCGCCTCGGTCGGCTTCAGGCTCTTCGAGATCAGCAACGAGCTGCCGTTGGGCAGGTGGATGGCCAGTATTCGTTGATCGGAGGCGGTGCGCCGCGACATGAACAAATCGCCGCTGATGACGGCCTTTTCGGTGGTTCCGACCGGCAGCGTCTGGCCCGGCTGGTTGGCGCTGTAGACGGCGTGGCCCGGGTTCACCAGCATGGCGTTGACGTCCGAATAGGCGGTGCCCTCGATGGCCTTGCCGGGGTCGGCGGCCAGCGAGCCGCTGGCGATCAACAGCTGCGCCCGGCTCTGCAACTGGTTGTCGATGTCGCTGTAGAGCGCAGCCGAGATCACCGCGTAGACGGCGAAGGACATCAGCACGACGACCATCGCCACCATCGACATCGCCAGCAGCATCACCCGCCACCGAAGGGACAGCGAACTGGTGGCTCGCAGCGGCGCGCGCCGGTGCCTTTCCGACCGGATCATCGTCGGGCAGGGCTCATCACGGCGGCGTCTCCCGGAGGACGTAACCCACCCCGCGCACCGTGTGGATCAGCCGGGGCTCGCCCTCGGCCTCGGTCTTGCGGCGCAGGTAGCCGACGTAGACCTCCAGCGCGTTGCCCGAGGTGGGAAAGTCGAATCCCCACACCTCCTCGAGGATGCGGCTGCGGGTCAGCACCCGGCGGGGATTGGCGATCAGCATTTCCAGCAGCGCAAACTCGGTGCGGGTCAAGCTGATCCGACGGTGTCCGCGGGTGACTTCGCGCGTCACCGGGTCCAAACTGAGGTCGGAGAACGTCATCGCCACCGACTCGACGTCGTCGTCGGGCTTCGTGCGCCGCAGCAGCGCCCGCATGCGGGCCAGCAGCTCTTCGAGGGCGAACGGCTTCGGCAGATAGTCGTCGGCTCCCGCGTCCAGGCCGGCGACGCGCTCGGACACCGAATCGCGGGCGGTGAGCACCAGGATCGGCAGGTCGTCGCCCGTGCTGCGCAGCTGACGGCAGACCTCGAGGCCGTCCAGGCGCGGCATCATCACGTCCAGGACGAGCGCGTCGGGCCGGTCGCTGGCGATCATGTCCAGGGCCTCGAGGCCGTCATGGGCCAGCTCGACCGAGTACCCGTTGAACGAAAGCGAGCGGCGCAGTGACTCGCGCACCGCGCGATCGTCGTCGACGACAAGTATGCGCACGGCCATTAGTTTCGTCCCAGCGCCTGAGAGCCGCCTGAGAGGCGCGCCGCGTATTTGCCGAGATTAACGCTTGTCGAGATCGATCAGGCCCAGGCGCGCGGCCTTGAGCAGCCGGCGGGGCACCTTGTGCTTCTGGCCGGCCACCGTCACGCCGACGAGCTCGGTCTTCGTGGCCTTCCACTGCGCGCGGCGGCTTCGGGTGTTCGCGCGCGACATCCTGCGCTTGGGTACGGCCATGGTCGGGCCTGACTCCTCGTGTCGGGGGCATGTCGCGGGCGTGGCCGGTGCGGCCGAACGTGCGACGATTGCCCATCAGGATAGTCGGTGGCCTGCTGGTCGCCAAAACGACGGCGCACTGGCCGACTCGACGTCCTTGACGCGATACCGGCGCGACCCGCTAACCTACCGGTTGGTTGGTTGGTTTGCGCTCAACGGTGGATCGCGGATGGGAGGACTGCATGGCCTCTTCCTCGGGTCGCGACGCCGTCCGGATCGCGAACTGCTCCGGGTTCTACGGCGACCGGCTCTCGGCGATGCGCGAGATGCTGACCGGCGGGGACGTCGACTACCTCACCGGGGACTACCTGGCCGAACTGACCATGCTGATCCTGGGCCGCGACCGGATGAAGCACCCCGAGCGCGGCTACGCCAAGACCTTCCTGACCCAGCTCGAGGACTGCCTGGGCGAGGCGCACGATCGCGGGGTGCGCATCGTCGCCAACGCCGGCGGCCTCAACCCGGCCGGTCTGGCCGACGCGATCCGCGCCCTGGCCGAGCGCCTGGGTGTGCCCGCCCGCGTCGCGCACGTCGAAGGCGACGACCTGCAGCCGCGCGCCGCCGAACTCGGGCTGGGCGCCCCGCTGACCGCGAACGCCTACCTGGGCGCCTGGGGCATCGTCGACTGCCTCGGCGACGGGGCCGACGTCGTCGTGACCGGCCGGGTCACCGACGCCTCGGTGATCGTCGGCGCGGCGGCGGCGCACTTCGGCTGGGGCCGCACCGACTACGACGCGCTCGCGGGCGCGGTGGTGGCGGGCCACGTCATCGAGTGCGGCGTGCAGGCCACCGGCGGCAACTACTCGTTCTTCACGGAGCTTCCGGATCTGACCCACGCCGGTTTCCCGCTGGCCGAGGTCCACGCCGACGGCTCGTCGGTGATCACCAAACATCCCGGCACGGGCGGCCTGGTCAGCGTCGACACCGTCACCGCGCAATTGCTCTACGAGATCACCGGCGCCCGCTACGCCAACCCCGACGTCACCGCCCGGATGGACACCATCGCGCTGTCCCCCGACGGCCCCGACCGCGTGCGCATCGCCGGGGTGCGCGGGGAACCGCCCCCGCCCACGTACAAGGTGTCGCTGAACAGCATCGGCGGGTTCCGCAACGCCATGACGTTCGTGCTGACCGGCCTGGACATCGAGGCCAAGGCCGAGCTGGTGCGCCGCCAGCTGGAGGCGGCGTTGACGGTGAAGCCCGCCGAGCTGCAGTGGACGCTGGCCCGCACCGACCACACCGACGCCGACACCGAGGAGGCCGCCAGCGCGTTGCTGCACTGCGTCGTCCGCGACCCCGACCCTGCAAACGTGGGCCGCCAGTTCTCCTCCGCCGCAGTCGAATTGGCGCTGGCCAGCTACCCCGGCTTTCACGTGACCGCCCCGCCCGGTGACGGCCAGGTGTACGGCGTGTTCACCGCGGGCTACGTCGACGCCACGAGCGTGCCGCACGTCGCCGTGCACGCCGACGGGACGGGGACGTACATCCCTTGCGCCACCGAGACTTTGGAACTGGCGCCGGCCGATCCCCCGCCGTTGCCCGAGCCGTTGCCGCCCGGCCCGACGCGGCGCGTGCCGCTGGGCCGCGTCGCCGGGGCCCGCAGCGGCGACAAGGGCGGGTCGGCCAACGTCGGGGTCTGGGTGCGCAGCGACGAGCAATGGCGCTGGCTGGCCAACACGCTGACCGTCGAGCTGTTCACCGAACTGCTGCCCGAGGCCGCCGACTTCGAGGTCACCCGCCACGTGCTGCCCAATCTGCGCGCGGTGAACTTCGTCGTCGACGGCATCCTCGGTCAGGGCGTCGCCTATCAGGCGCGGTTCGATCCCCAGGCCAAGGGGCTGGGCGAATGGCTGCGCGGCCGCTACGTCGACATCCCGGAGAGCATCTTGTGAGTATCTGGACCACCCCGGAGCGCGAACAGTTGCGAAAGACGGTGCGCTCCTTCACCGAACGCGAGATCCTGCCCCACGCCGACGAATGGGAGCGCACCGGCGAGTTGCCGCGCGACCTGCACCGGCGCGCCGGCGCGGCCGGCCTGCTGGGCGCGAGCTTCCCCGAATCGGTCGGCGGCGGTGGCGGGGACGGCGCCGACGCGGTGGTCATCTGCGAGGAGGTGCACCAGGCCGGCGCCCCGGGGGGCGTCTTCGCGTCGCTGTTCACCTCCGGCATCGCGGTGCCGCACATGATCGCGTCGGGTGACCGGCGGCAGATCGACGAGTTCGTGCGACCGACGCTGGCCGGCGAGAAGATCGGTTCGCTGGCGATCACCGAGCCCGGCGGCGGTTCGGACGTCGGGCACCTGCGGACCAGCGCCGTCCGGGACGGCGATCACTACGTCGTCAACGGCGCGAAGACCTACATCACCTCCGGGGTGCGCGCCGACTATGTCGTCACCGCGGCGCGCACGGGGGGCCCCGGCGCAGCGGGGGTTTCGCTGCTGGTGGTGGAGAAGGGCACGCCCGGTTTCGAGGTGACCCGCAAGCTGGACAAGATGGGCTGGCGGTCGTCCGACACCGCGGAGTTGTCCTACATCGACGTGCGGGTGCCGGTGGCCAACCTCGTCGGCGCCGAGAACAGTGGATTCGCCCAGATCGCTCAGGCCTTCGTCGCCGAGCGGATCGGCCTTGCCGCGCAGGCGTATTCGAGCGCACAGCGATGCCTGGACCTGACGGTGCAGTGGTGCCGCGACCGCGAGACGTTCGGCCGGCCGCTGATCTCGCGGCAGTCGGTGCAGAACACGCTGGCCGAGATGGCCCGCCGCATCGACGTCGCCCGGGTCTACTCCCGCCATGTGGTCGAGCGGCAGCTGGCCGGCGAGACCAATCTGATCGCGCAGGTGTGCTTCGCCAAGAACACCGCCGTCGAGTCCGGCGAGTGGGTGGCCAACCAGGCCGTGCAGCTGTTCGGCGGCATGGGCTACATGGCCGAGTCCGAAGTCGAACGCCAGTACAGGGACATGCGGATCCTGGGCATCGGCGGCGGCACCACCGAGATCCTGACCGCACTGGCCGCCAAAACGTTGGGATTCCAGTCATGACGACACTGCGATCCACCCTCGACCCGAACTCCGCCGCGTACACCGACGCGGCGTCGACGGCGGCGGAGCGGCTCGCCGAGATCGAAACCGAACTCGCCAAGGCGCTCGCCGGCGGCGGACCCAAGTACGTCGAGCGCCACCACGCCCGCGGCAAGTTGACCGCCCGGGAACGCATCGAACTGCTCGTCGACCCGGATTCGCCGTTCCTGGAGCTCAGCCCGCTCGCGGCCTACGGCAGCGCGTTCACCGTCGGCGCCAGCACGGTCACCGGGATCGGCGTGGTGTCGGGTGTGGAATGTTTGATCGTCGCCAACGACCCGACGGTCAAGGGCGGCACCAGCAACCCGTGGACCCTGAAAAAGATCCTGCGGGCCAACCAGATCGCCTTCGAAAATCGGCTGCCCGTCATCTCGCTGGTGGAGTCCGGCGGGGCGGACCTGCCCACCCAGAAGGAGATCTTCATCCCCGGCGGGCAGATGTTCCGCGACCTGACCCGCCTGTCTGCGGCCGGAATCCCCACCATCGCACTGGTTTTCGGCAACTCCACCGCCGGTGGCGCCTACATTCCCGGCATGTCGGATCACGTCGTGATGATCAAGGAACGCTCGAAGGTGTTCCTTGCCGGTCCCCCGCTGGTCAAGATGGCCACCGGCGAAGAGTCCGACGACGAATCGCTCGGCGGCGCCGAAATGCACGCGCGCACTTCGGGATTGGCCGACTACTTCGCCGTCGACGAGCTCGACGCCCTCCGCATCGGGCGCCGCATCGTGGCCCGGCTGAACTGGGTCAAGCAGGGACCGGCTCCGGGGCCCGTGGCCGAGCCGCTGTTCGACGCCGAGGAGCTGATCGGCATCGTGCCGGCCGACCTGCGCATCCCGTTCGACCCCCGCGAGGTGATCGCCCGCATCGTGGACGGCTCCGAATTCGACGAGTTCAAAGCCATGTACGGCTCGTCGCTGGTCACCGGCTGGGCCCGGTTGCACGGCTACCCGCTGGGCATCCTGGCCAACGCGCGCGGCGTCCTGTTCAGCGAGGAGTCGCAGAAGGCCACCCAGTTCATCCAGCTGGCCAACCGCTCCAACACGCCACTGCTGTTCCTGCACAACACCACCGGCTACATGGTCGGCAAGGACTACGAAGAGGGCGGCATGATCAAGCACGGGTCGATGATGATCAACGCCGTGTCCAACTCGACCGTCCCGCACATCTCCCTGTTGATCGGCGCCTCCTACGGCGCCGGCCACTACGGCATGTGCGGGCGGGCCTACGATCCGAGGTTCCTGTTCGCGTGGCCCAGCGCCAAATCCGCCGTCATGGGCGGCGCCCAGCTCGCGGGCGTGTTGTCGATCGTGGCCCGCGCGGCGGCCGAAGCCCGCGGTCAGCAGGTCGACGAGGACGCCGACGCCGCTATGCGCGCGGCCGTCGAGGGACAGATCGAAGCCGAGTCGCTGCCGCTGGTGCTGTCCGGAATGCTTTATGACGACGGGGTGATCGACCCGCGCGACACCCGCACGGTGTTGGGAATGTGTCTGTCCGCCATCGCCACTGGCCCGATCGAGGGGACGTCGAACTTCGGCGTCTTCCGGATGTGAGCCCCATGGTTACTCGAGTGCTGGTCGCCAACCGCGGCGAAATCGCCCGGCGGGTGTTCGCCACCTGCCGGCGGCTGGGCCTGGGCACCGTCGCCGTCTACACCGACCCCGACGCCGGCGCGCCGCACGTGGCCGAGGCCGACGCGCGGGTGCGGCTCGCCCAGACGAGCGACTACCTCAACGCCGAGGCGATCATCGCCGCCGCACGCGCCGCTGGCGCGGACGCGGTGCATCCGGGCTACGGGTTTCTCTCCGAGAACGCCGATTTCGCGACCGCGGTGCAGTCGGCCGGGCTGACCTGGATCGGTCCGCCGGTGGACGCGGTGCGGGCGATGGGCTCCAAGATCGAGTCCAAGAAGCTGATGGCCGCCGCCGGGGTTCCGGTGCTCGACGAACTCGACCCGGACGCGGTCACCGCGGCGCAGCTGCCGGTGCTGGTCAAGGCCTCCGCCGGCGGTGGCGGCCGCGGCATGCGGGTGGTCCGCGAATTGTCTTCTCTCAAAGGCGAAGTCGAGGCGGCCAGGCGCGAGGCGCAGTCGGCATTCGGTGACCCGACGGTCTTCTGCGAACGCTACCTGCCGACGGGACACCACGTGGAAGTGCAGGTGCTGGCCGACGCGCACGGCACCGTGTGGGCCGTCGGGGAGCGGGAATGCTCGATTCAGCGCCGCCACCAAAAGATCATCGAGGAGGCCCCCTCGCCGCTGGTCGAGCGCATCCCGGGCATGCGGGCCAAGCTGTTCGACGCGGCCCGGCTGGCCGCCGGCGCCATCGGCTACACGGGCGCAGGCACGGTGGAGTTCCTCGCCGACCCAAATTCTCAAGACGGCGAGTTCTACTTCCTCGAGATGAACACCCGGCTGCAGGTCGAGCACCCGGTGACCGAGGAGACCACCGGGCTCGACCTCGTCGAACTGCAACTCGCCGTCGCCGACGGCGGGAGGCTCGAAGCCGAACCTCCCGCCGCCCAGGGATATTCGATCGAGGCCCGGCTCTACGCCGAGGACCCGGCGCGCGGCTGGCAGCCGCAGGCCGGCGTGCTGCACACGATCGACGTGCCCGCGGCCCGGGCCCAGTTCGGCACGCTCGGGCACCGGGCGGGCATCCGGCTCGATTCCGGCGTCATCGACGGCTGCACCGTATCGATCCACTACGACCCGATGCTGGCCAAGGTCATCTCCTACGCCCCGACGCGCCGGCAATCCGCGCTGTTGCTCGCCGACGCGCTGGCCCGCGCCCGGCTGCACGGCGTGCGCACCAACCGCGAGCTGCTGGTGAACGTGCTGCGGCACCCGGCATTTCTCGACGGCGCCACCGACACCGCATTTTTCGACACGCACGGCCTGGCCGAGCTGGCCGCGCCGCTGGCCGAGCGCCGGGCGATCCGGTTGTCGGCCGTCGCCGCCGCGCTGGCCGACGCCGCCCACAACCGCGCCGCGGCCTCCGTACTCGGCCCGGTCCCCAGCGGGTGGCGCAACCTGGCGTCGGGGTATCAGCGCAAGACCTACCGCGACGACACCGACACCGAGCACATCGTCGAATACCGTTTCACCAGAGCCGGATTGACGCTGCCGAACGACGCGGCGGTGCGCCTGGCTTCCGCCGCGGTGGATCGCGTCGTCCTCGCCGACGACGGGGTGGAGCACACCTTCGCGGTCACTCGATGCGGTGACGACGTCTACATCGACTCGGCCCGCGGACCCGTTCACCTGGTCGCGCTGCCCCGGTTCCCGGAGCCGGGCTCGACCCTCGAAAAGGGTTCCCTGGTCGCGCCCATGCCCGGCAACGTCATCCGCCTCGGCGCCGCGGTCGGTGACGCCGTCACCGCGGGGCAGCCACTGATCTGGCTGGAGGCGATGAAGATGGAACACACCATCACCGCACCCTCCGACGGCGTGCTCGCCGAGCTCAACGTCGCCACCGGTCAGCAAGTCGAAGTGGGCGCCGTCCTCGGAGTGATCGCAAGCGCGGCGCAGCCGGGCGAAGCGGGTCACGACCATCCGAACATGGCACGCGTGGAGGCGCCCGAAGCAGAAGGAGATTCACAGTGACCGACAGCAGCTTCATCGAGAACGAGGAGCGCAGGGCGCTGCGCAAGGCGGTGTCCGAGTGGGCGGCCAACTACGGCAGCGAGTACTACCTCGAGAAGGCCCGCGCGCACGAACACACCACCGAATTGTGGTCGGAGGCGGGCAAGCTCGGCTTCCTCGGGGTGAACCTGCCCGAGGAATACGGCGGCGGCGGCGCCGGCATGTACGAGCTGTCGCTGGTGATGGAGGAAATGGCGGCCGCGGGCAGCGCGCTGCTGCTCATGGTGGTGTCCCCCGCCATCAACGGCACCATCATCAGCAAGTTCGGCACCGAGGAACAGAAGAAGCGGTGGATTCCCGGCATCGCCGACGGCTCGCTGACGATGGCGTTCGCGATCACCGAGCCGGACGCCGGCTCGAACTCGCACAAGATCACCACCACCGCCCGCCGCGACGGCGGCGACTGGATCCTCAAGGGGCAGAAGGTCTACATCTCCGGCATCGACCAGGCGCAGGCGGCACTGGTGGTGGCGCGCGCCTTCAAAGAGGGAGGGGCCAAGTCCGAATCTCTCCGCCCGGCGCTGTTCGTGGTGCCCACCGACGCGCCGGGCTTCACCTACACCCCGATCGAGATGGAGCTGATCAGCCCCGAGCGGCAGTTCCAGGTCTTCCTGGACGACGTTCGGCTGCCCGGCGATGCGCTGGTGGGGGCCCAAGACGCCGCCATCGCACAGCTTTTCGCGGGCCTGAATCCCGAGCGCATCATGGGAGCGGCCAGCTCGGTGGGCATGGGCCGCTTCGCGCTGCGCAAGGCCGTCGACTACGTCAAGACCCGCCAGGTGTGGTCCACCCCCATCGGTGCGCATCAGGGCCTGTCACATCCGTTGGCGCAGTGCCACATTGAGGTCGAACTCGCCAAGCTGATGATGCAGAAGGCCGCCGCGCTCTACGACAGCGGTGACGACGCCGGCGCGGCCGAGGCCGCCAACATGGCCAAGTACGCCGCCGCCGAGGCGGCCACCCGCTCGGTCGACCAGGCCGTGCAGTCGATGGGCGGCAACGGGCTGACCAAGGAGTACGGCGTGGCCGCCATGCTCGCCTCGGCCCGGCTCGGGCGGATCGCCCCGATCAGTCGGGAGATGGTGCTCAACTTCGTGGCGCAGACATCGCTGGGCCTGCCCCGGTCGTACTGATGGACACGCTCGTCGAATACGCCGGCCCGGCCGAGACCGGCGGCCCGGCCGCGCGGCTGACGCTCAATTCGCCGCACAACCGCAACGCGCTTTCCACTGCGCTCGTCGAGCAGCTGCACGGGGGCTTGCGCAGTGCCGCCTCGGACCCGAGAGTGCGCGCGGTGGTGCTCGGGCACACCGGCAACACCTTCTGCGCCGGGGCGGACCTTTCTGAAGCGGGCGCCGGCGACGCACACGACATGGCGGTGGCCCGCGCCCGGGAGATGACCGCGCTGTTGCGCGCGATCGTCTCCTCGCCGCTGCCGGTGATCGCCGCGGTCGACGGGCACGTCCGGGCCGGCGGGTTCGGGTTGGTCGGCGCGTGCGACATCGCGGTCGCCGGCCCGGGCAGCACCTTCGCGCTCACCGAGGCCCGGATCGGCGTCGCGCCGTCGATCATCTCGCTGACGCTGCTGCCGAAGATGTCGGCGCGGGCCGCGGCGCGCTACTACCTCACCGGCGAGACCTTCGGCGCGGCGACGGCCGCGGAGATCGGGCTCGTCACGATGGCGGCCGACGACGTCGACGCCGCGGTGCAGAAGTTGGTGGCCGACGTGAGCCGCGGTTCGCCGCAGGGGCTCGCGGCGTCGAAGGCGCTGACCACCGCCGCCGTGCTGGAGGGGTTCGACCGCGACGCCGAACGGCTCACCGAGCAGTCGGCGCGGCTGTTCGTGTCGGACGAGGCCCGCGAGGGCATGCTGGCGTTCCTGCAGAAACGCCGGCCCGGTTGGGCGGACGTCTGACGGGCCGCGCGAGCGGCGGAGACGCCCCTGAGCGGGGCCCGACCTGGGCAACAACGTTGCAGTTTAGCCAACCCTCTTGCAGCAAAACTTCTACGTCGTACGCTCGTGGATGATGAGCAACTCGGCGCAGCGCGGCACCCGCGACTCCCAGGACACGCGCGACGAATCGTCCCGCGCGGCCGATACGGATCGCATCCAGGTCGCGCAGTTGCTCGCATACGCCGCAGAGCAGGGCCGGCTGCAGCTGAAGGACTACGAGGACCGCCTGACGAAGGCTTACGCCGCCACCACGTACGAAGAGCTCGACCAGCTCAGGGCCGACCTACCCGGTGCCATGCTGAGCCCGCGCAGGGGCGGCAAACCCAATCCCGCCCCGTCGATGTTGCTGTTGGCGTTGATGAGCAATTTCGAGCGCCGCGGCCGGTGGAACGTCCCCAAGAAGCTGACCACCTTCACCTTCTGGGGCACCGGGGTGGTGGACTTGCGCTACGCCGACTTCACCTCCACCGAGGTGGACATCCACGCCATCTCGATCATGGGCGCGCAGAACATCCTGCTGCCACCCGAAGTCAACGTCGAGATCCACGGGCACGGCGTGATGGGTGGCTTCGACCACACCGTGCTCGGCCAGGGGACGCCCGGCGCGCCGAAGGTCAACATTCACGGCTTCTCGCTGTGGGGCGGTGTCGGCATCAAGCGCAAGGCCCGCCGCCCCCGCGGGTAAGCCCGCCCCGGGATTCGTTGCGCCGCAGGGGTTCCTAGCCCGGGATGTAGTCGAACTGGTCGGGGTTGGGGCCGCGCCTGCCCGCCTCGCCCTTGTCCAGCGCCGAGATCGCGTCCATGTCGGACTCCCCCAGCTCGAAGTCGAACAGCTCGAAGTTGGCCTGGATCCGTTCCGGCGTCACCGATTTGGGGAAGACGACGTCGCCGCGCTGGATGTGCCAGCGCAGCACCACCTGCGCCGGTGACTTGCCGCTCGCGTCGGCGATACGGTTGATCACCGGGTCGCCGAGCACCTTGCCCTGGGCGATCGGCGACCACGCCTCGGTGACGATGCCGTGCTCGCGGCCGTACGCGCGGACCTCCTCGTTGCCGAAGTACGGGTGCACCTCGATCTGGTTGACCGACGGGACGGTGGTGGTTTCCGCGGCCAGCCGATCCAGGTGTGCGGTCTGGAAGTTCGACACACCGATGCTGCGGGCGCGACCGCCCTTGGCGAATTCTTCGAGCACCTTCCACGTGGAGACGAAGTCGCCGTCATAGAGCGTCGGCAACGGCCAGTGGATGAGGAACAGGTCGACGTAGTCGGAATTCAGCGCCTCCAGCGTCTTGTCGAACGCGCGGCGCGCATCGTCCGGCTTGTGAAAGCCGTTGTTCAGCTTGCTGGTAACGAACACCTCGGCGCGGTCGAGCCCGGCGTCGCGGATGCCCTCGGCGACCTCCTTCTCGTTGCCGTACATCTGGGCGGTGTCGATGTGCCGGTATCCGATGTCGAGGGCGCGCTTGACGGCCGCCGCGGTCTCGTGGGGCTTGATCTGGAACACGCCGAAACCAAGCTGCGGGATGCTCACTCCATCGTTGAGTTCGATCGTTGGAACCTTGCTCATGCGTCTCCTCCTTCTTCGCCCGACTACCCGGCCGGGGAAGTATCTATTCCACTGAGGGTTTACCGCCGGCTAACGTCGCCGCCGAGACCGCAGATAGTCGCCCACCACCGCGGCGCCCAGGCCGTCGACATCGGGTACCACCACACGCCCCTCGACGCGCCGGGCCACCTGGTCGATGAACCGGGCCAGGCCGGGATCGTTGCCCAGCCGGAAGATCGTCACCTGCGCGCCGAGCCTTGCGATGTCGTCGAATCCGCGAACGGTGTGCGCGATGGTCCGCGGGTGCGGCGGGTAGTCGAAAAACAC
This sequence comes from Mycobacterium sp. E2699, assembly GCF_001666745.1. Classification (NCBI taxonomy): domain Bacteria; kingdom Bacillati; phylum Actinomycetota; class Actinomycetes; order Mycobacteriales; family Mycobacteriaceae; genus Mycobacterium; species Mycobacterium sp. E2699. Next base: position 148,273 of record NZ_LZJH01000065.1, read on the forward strand.
TGCGGAGCCGTCCCCGTCGAAATCCTCCAGGTGGGCGGTCGGCTCGCCGTCGGTCACCACCAGCACGACGGGCTGCGCGTTGGGATGCCGGCGCAGGTGGCGGCCCGCGAGGGCCAGCGCGTGATGCAGGTTGGTGCCCTGCTCGTAGACACCCTCGAGACCGGTGAGCTCGGCGGCCGTCACCGTCCTCGCGTAGCGGCCAAACGCGATGATCTGCAACGCATCCGAGCGGAACCGCGTGCACACCAGGTGATTGAGGGCCAGCGCCGTCTGCTTCATCGGCAGCCAGCGGTTCTCCATCACCATCGAGAACGAGGTGTCCACCAGCAGCGCCACCGCCGCCTGCGTGCGCGTCTCGGTCTCGGAGATCTCGACGTCGTCGACGCTGATCCGGATCGGGCCCGCCCGGCCGTCGAGCGTCGTCGTCCCGGCCTGCCGCAGCACCGCGTTGGTCAGCGTGCGGGAGATGTTCCACGGCTCGGTGTCACCGAATTGCCAGGGCCGGGTCGCGCCGGTCAACTCGCCGGCCGCACCCGCGCGCCGATGATCGCGCTCGCCGCGGCGCCCGGAAAGCTGTTGCACCACATCGCGTAACGCCGTCTCGCCGAGCCTGCGCATCGCCTTCGGGGAAAGCCGCCACTGGCCGTCGGAACCGCGATCCAGGAAACCCTGATTGACCAGCGCGCGCTCCAGTTCGGCGAGGGTCCGGGCGTCGATGGCCGCCTGGTCGCCGAGTTGGCGGGCCAGCGCGTCGAGGTCGACGTCGTCCATGGTGGCGCCGGGGTAGCTCTGCGACAGCTGCTCGGCCAGTTGCTCGAGCTCGGCGATGTCGGAGATGGCCTGGGTGCCTTCGCCCATGCCGAACGGGTTGTCGCCGGAGAACTGTTCGGACCCCGTCCAGTCCTCGCCCGGCCGCGCGGCCTGCAGGTGGGCGTCGAGCCGCCCCAACGCCTCCATCAATGCCTGCGATCCAAATGCCTGCTGCGCCAATGCATCCAGCTCGGCGCGCTGATCGGGGCTCAGGCTGTTGCGGAAGCGTTGCGCCGCGGCGGCGCGTTTGGCCAGCGAGTCCAGCAGCTCCTCCACATTGCGCGGGTTCTCCGGGAAGAACTCGCCGTGCTTGTCCATGAATTCTTCGAAGTCCTGTTGCGAGTCCTGCCCGCGCGCGTGCTTGTCCAGCAGCTCGTTGAGGTCGTCCAGCATCTCGTTGACCCGCTGGCGATCCGCCTCGGTGGCGCCCTCCAGCGCCTGCTTCATTCCGGCGAAGCGCTGGTCGAGCATCTCGCGGCCGAGCAGATCCTTGATCTGCTCGTACTTTTCGCGCGCCTCGCCGCTGCGCCAGTTGTAATCGGACAGCTCCTGCACGGCCTTGGCCGGCGACGCCGGCAGCGCGTCGAGCTGCAACTCGCCGAAGCGGGCGTCGTCGTCGAGCGCGCGGGCCAGCTCCTTGCGCTCGGCCAGCACGGCCTCGTCGAGCAGCTTCTTGATCTCCTGCAGGGTGCCGTCCAAGTTGTTGCGGCGCAACAAGTCCCGTCGCCGGCGATTCGCCTCGGCGGCCAGCCGGTCGGCCCCGGGCATGTTCTTGGTGCCGCGGCGCAGCAACTCCGACAGCGCGCGCCGCGGCGAGGTGCCGGCCATCACGTCCTGACCGATCTGTTCGAGCGCCTCGCGCAGATCCACCGGGGGGGCCAGCGGATCGGGTCCCCCGGTGTAGGCCGAGTATCGCGAGGAGTGGCCTTTCGAAAAAGGCTTAGCCATAGACGGTTTGGCCCTCCCCGGACACCTTATCGATCCGCTTGGCCAGGTACAACGCCTCGAGCGCCAGTTCCAGCGCCGCGGCGCGCTCGCCCACGGATTGGGCGTTGAGCTTGATCGCGATCCGGTCGACGACCGGCAGCTCCCCCACCGCGGCCAGCACGTCCTTGGCCGACACCCGCTCGCCGGTGGTCACCGCCGACCCTCGTTCGACCGCGGAGACCAGCGAGCCGACGTCGATGCCCCCGAGCACGCGCGATGCCGTGTCGGCCGTCGCGCGCCGCAGCAGGTGCTCGAGCACCGCCTGCTCGCGGCCCTCCTCACCGGACTCGAACTCCAGCTTGCCGCGCAGCACGTCGATCACCGTGCCGAGGTCGACCACCCGGGCCACCGGGTCCGTCTCCCCCAGCACCGCGCCGCGGTGCCGGGCGGCGGCGGCGACGGTCTCGGCGGCCGCGATCGCGAACCGCGCCGACACCCCGGACCGCTGATCGATCGAGTTGGACTCCCGCAGGTAGCGGGCGAACCGCGCGATCACCTGCATGAGGTAGTCGGGCACCTGGGCGCTCAGGTGGGCCTCCTGCACGATCACGCCCACCTCGTCCTCGAGCTCCAGCGGGTAGTGGGTGCGGATCTCGGCGCCGAACCGGTCCTTGAGCGGCGTGATGATGCGGCCGCGGTTGGTGTAGTCCTCGGGGTTGGCGCTGGCCACCACCAACACGTCGAGCGGCAGGCGCAGCGTGTAACCGCGGACCTGGATGTCGCGCTCCTCCATCACGTTCAGCATCGACACCTGGATGCGCTCGGCGAGGTCGGGCAGCTCGTTGACCGCGACGACGCCGCGGTGCGCGCGCGGGATCAGCCCGTAGGCGATGGTCTCCGGGTCGCCGAGGCTGCGGCCTTCGGCGACCTTGATCGGGTCGATGTCACCGACCAGGTCGGCGACGCTGGTGTCGGGCGTGGCCAGCTTCTCGGTGTAGCGCTCGCTGCGGTGCTTCCACGCCACCGGCAGGTCGTCGCCCAGGGTGGCCGCCCGTCGGATCGACTCCGGGGTGATCGGGGTGTACGGGTGCTCACCCAGTTCGGCCCCGTCGATCACGGGGGTCCACTCGTCGAGCAGCCCGGTCAGCGCGCGCAGCAGCCGGGTCTTGCCCTGGCCGCGTTCGCCCAGCAGGACGAAGTCGTGACCGGCGATCAGCGCCCGCTCCAGCTGAGGGAGCACGGTGTCCTCGAAACCCAGGATCCCGGGCCAGACGTTGTCGCCCTCGGCCAGCGCAGTCAGCAGGTTTTCCCGGATTTCCTGTTTCACTCCGCGTTCGCGGTGACCGGTGGCGCGCAGTTCGCCGACGGTGCGGGGGAGATTGCTCGGTGATTGCACCACTCCACGCTACGCGCTGCCCGCACGCCCCACGCGCCGAGCGATCAGTGAGCGAAGTGGCGGGCGCCGGTGAGGTACACGGTTACGCCCGCGTTGGCCGCCGCCGCGGTCACCTCGTCGTCGCGCACCGATCCGCCCGGATGCACCACCGCCTTCACCCCGGCGGCGGTCAACGTCTCGAGCCCGTCGGGGAACGGGAAGAACGCGTCGGAGGCCGCGACGGCTTCGCGGACCCGGTCACCGCCCCTGGCATTGCCTCTTTCGACGGCCAGCCGGGCGGCGTCGACCCGGTTCACCTGACCCATGCCGACGCCGATGGTCGCGCCGTCGGCCGCGATCACGATCGCGTTCGACTTGACCGCGCGGCAGGCGCGCCACGCGAAGACCAGATCGGCCAGGGTGTTCGGGTCGGCGGGCGATCCGGTCGCCAGGGTCCAGTTCGCCGGGTTGTCGCCGTGCGCGTCCAGCTGGTCGCGCTGTTGGACCAGGAGCCCGCCACTGACCGGGCGCAGCTCGGTGCCGCCGGCCAGCGGCTCGGAGGCCACCAGCACGCGGATGTTCTTCTTGCGCGTCAACGCCTCCACGGCGCCCGGCGCGTACGCCGGCGCGACGATCACCTCGGTGAAGATGGTGCTGACGTACTCCGCCATCTCGACGCTGACTTCGGTGTTGGTGGCGATCACCCCGCCGAAGGCGCTCAGCGGGTCGCATTCGTGGGCCTTGCGGTGCGCGTCGGCGACCGAGACCGACGAGATCGCGATACCGCAGGGGTTGGCGTGCTTGATGATCGCCACGCAGATCTCTTCGTGGTCGAAGGCGGCCCGCCAGGCCGCGTCCGCGTCGGTGAAGTTGTTGTAGGACATCTCTTTTCCGTGCAGCTGCTCGGCCTGTGCCAGGCCGGGCCACGCGCCGGGGTCGCTGTAGAGCGCCGCCTGCTGGTGGGGGTTCTCGCCGTAACGCAGCATCGCCGACCGCCGCCAGCTGCCGGCGAACCACTGCGGGAACGCCGTGGGCGGGTGCTCGGGGGCCAGCGTCGACTCCATCCAGCCGGCGACCGCGATGTCGTAGTCCGCGGTGTGCTGAAACGCCAGCGACGCCAGCCGTTTGCGCTCGGCGAGGGTGAACCCGCCGTTGCGCACGGCGGCGAGCACCCCGTCATAGCCGAGCGGGTCGGTGACCACCGCCACGCTCGGGTGGTTTTTCGCGGCGGCCCGGATCATCGACGGTCCGCCGATGTCGATCTGTTCGACGCACTCGTCGATGCCGGCGCCCGAGTCGACCGTCTCGCTGAACGGATACAGGTTGACGACAACCAGTTCGAACGCCGCGATGCCGAGCTCCTGCAGCGCCGCTTCGTGCCCGGGCTTGCGCAGATCGGCCAGCAGCCCGGCATGCACCCGCGGATGCAGCGTCTTGACCCTGCCGTCGAGCACCTCCGGGAAGCCGGTCAGCTCCTCGACGCGGGTGACCGGAATTCCTTTTTCCGCAATGGTTTTCGCCGTCGACCCGGTCGAGACGATCTCCACACCGGCGGCCGTGAGTCCCTGGGCCAGCTCGACCAGCCCGGTCTTGTCGTACACGCTGATCAACGCGCGGCGGATCGGCCGCTTCGTCACCCTCAGCCCGTCGTCGGTGCTCATGCTGTGCTCATCCCAGGGTCGCCTTTCGTCCTACCAGGGTCATGCCGCGGGTCGCGATCGCGGCCACCACGTCCACCAACAGCTGTCGTTCGGTGACTTTGATGCGCTCATGCAGGGTCTCTTCGTCGTCGCCGTCGAGCACCGGAACGGATTGCTGCGCCAGGATCGGCCCGGTGTCCGTACCGGCATCTACCAGGTGCACCGTACAGCCCGTGACCTTGACGCCGTAGGCCAACGCGTCGGCCACCCCGTGCGCGCCGGGGAACGCGGGCAGCAGCGCCGGATGAGTGTTGACGATGCGCCCGTCGAAGCGTGAGAGGAATTGCGGCCCAAGTATTTTCATGAACCCCGCCGACACCACCAGGTCGGGCTCATGGGCGGCGGCGGCCTCGGTGATGGCGGCGTCCCAGGCGTGGCGGTCGGGGTGATCGGCCAGCCGGACGGTGAAGGTGGGCACCGACGCCGCCGCGGCGATCTCGATGGCGGGGCAGTCGCGATCGGTGCCGAGGGCGACCACGCGGGCCGGGTAATCACCGGCGGCGGCGTGGATCAGTGCGGCCAGCAGCGAGCCGGTGCCCGATGCCAGCACCACCACCCGCGCCGGCGCACTGGGGGGCACGTGAAGCGGTGGCTGCACAACGGCGAGCCTAGTCTGGCGACGATGCGCGCCGAGACTGCGGCCAGCGCGTTACCGTCCGGCGTGTCGGCGCGCTCAGCGCAGGCTCGGCGACTCGGGCGGCGGGGTGTCCTCGTCGCCCGCTTCCCCGGCGCCGGCTTCGTCGCCCGCGGCGGCCTCTTCGTCGCCCGCGGCGGCTTCGTCGGCGGATTCTTCGGCCGGCTCTTCGAAAAGCCCCGCGAAGTCCGCCGGTTCGTCGGCCTCGGCCTTGGGCCGCCTGGGTCTTCGGAGTCGCACCGGGCGAATCCCGCCGGCCATCACGACCGTGATCCCGCCGACGACCGCGAACCAGAAGAACACACCGCCCAGCAAGGTCCCCTGGTCGACGCCGACGTCACCGAAGTTGCCGAGCCGGCCGCTCCCGCCGTAGGCGAGCAGCGACATCGCCAGCGCGCCGACCGCGGCGGCGACCAGCAGTTTGGCCGTCGCCGGCAGCAGCGGCAGCGCGCGCCGGGCGCATTGCTGCCCCACCGCGACACCAGACGAGGCGCCGACGATGAGCAGCGCGACCCACACCGGTCCCAGCGGCGGCGTGGGCAGCGCGGCCAGGATCGGCAGTGCGGGGATGTCGCCGCCGAAAACGGTGAACGGACTGAACGTCGCGAACCCGAGGTGGGCGCTGGATCCGACGGCCACCGCCGACGTGCCGACGATGACGTTGGGCGCGTACAACACGGACAGCACGGTGAGGCTGAACTGGCCGAAGATCGAATCGGTGATGCCGTAGAGCTCCTGCATCGTCGCCCAGTGCACGACAAGAGACCCCGCGGTCACCAGCCCGGAGAGCCCGACCAGCGCCAGCACACCGGCCACCGCGGCGCGCAGCGAATCACCGAGCCAATCGGGCAGCGCCGACGCCGCCAGCGCCCGCCTGCCCACCCGCGACCACACACCGATCCCGGCGCCGAGGGCGTGCACCACCAGGACGCTCGCGAACGCGCGCAGCGCGCTGGGCGTCTGCAGCTCGGTGATCACCGACGACGCGTCGTGGATGACCGCCAGCGCGATCGCCGCCATCAGCAGGGGGCCGCCCAGCGCCGATGCGACCACCCAGCGGACCACCAGCCACGACGACCGCGGCGAGGTGGCCCGCGCGCTGCTACGCGCGGTGCCCCAGACCATCAACAGGACCGGCAGCAGCGGCAGCACGCCCAGTTCGCGGCCACCGATCGAGATGGGCACCTGGTGCACCGCCAGCCACATGCTGGCGATGGCCCCCAACGCGCCGGTCATGTCGCTGTTGGCGATCAGCAACTGCAGCAAGGTGACCGCGGCGATGACGCCCAATGCCACCACGGACGGGCCGAATGCCACCCGGACGAGGTCGCGCGCCTGGCGAGCGCCAGCGCTGTCCTCGCGTTCTGACACCCTGTTCACTCTTGGCGCACGTGCCCGACTACGCGCGAGAGCGCACGGTTAGGCGGGCGCCGGCCCAGACGGTGACGACGGCGACTGCTGCTGCTCCTGGCCGTGGGACGACTGGCCCCCGGTGTTGACGGACTGGTCGGCCGAACCCGAACCGGCCTGCGACTCCGCGCCACTGGCGGCCGAGGAGGGCGGCGGGCTGAAACTGGGAAAGCCGGTGGGCGGCGTCGACGGCCCGTTCTGGTGTGCGCCCGGCTGCGGCTGAGCGCCGAATCCACCGGTGGACGTCGGGATCGCGGCCTGCGTCGGAGCCTGGCTCTGGCTGGACGGGTAACCGCCGTACTGAGAGCCGTACGACGACGGCTGCGGCGTCTCCTGCGGGTTGTGGGACTGATGTCCCGCGTGCGGCTGGGCACTCGGCTGACCGTAGTACGAGGGCTGCTGCCCGTACTGCCCGTACTGGCCGTATTGCCCATACTGGCCGTACTGCGCGTACGGGTCGTACTTGGGCCGCGGGGTGGGGGCGGTGATCACGCCCGAGTCGAGCAGCAACGCGCCGATGGCGGCGAGGGCCTGGAAAATGCTGCAGCCCACCAACGGCCACATCGCCCAGCCGATGCCGAATCCGGCGGGTGTGTTGACGGTTTCGGTGATGGCCAGCAGCGCGCCCAGCACCGCGACCACGGCGACGATTGCCACATAGCTTTTGGCCTTGGGCAGCAGGCTGACCGCGGCCAGCAGGGCGGCCAGCAGCGCGACGATGACCGCGGTGCCGGCGTCACCGGCGCGTCCACCGCCGGGACCGAGGTCGGCGCTGATGACGAACGTCGGCCCGAAATTCAGCAGATAGACCGCGAGGCCGAGGATCACCACGGCGACGTTCAAGGCCAGCGGAAGCTTGCTCTCGCCGTCGTCGGTCTTGGCGAACGACGGTGTGGCGCCTGCGTAGGAGCCGCCGGGTTGCGCGGGTTGATATCCGGGGCTACCGGGCGAGTAGGTCATGACTCCTCCTGTGGCTCGTGGGCGGCGCCACATTGCAGTGCGACGCTGTGCTTCCAGGCGCACCACTTCGACGAACACCTTCCCCATGTTGCGTTGCGGCGCGATCGATCAACCACGCTAGCGCACCTTCGGGTCGCCGTGCCGGAGCCACCGGCCGGTCGGCCCAGCGGCGCCGCTTGCCGAGCGCAGGTAGAACACGTTCTAATTCTGTGCATGGATTACGGCCTTGTGCTTTTCACCAGCGATCGCGGCATCACCCCGGCGGCGGCGGCGAAGCTCGCCGACGACCACGGCTTCCAGACGTTCTACGTGCCAGAGCACACCCACATCCCGGTCAAGCGCGAGGCGGCCCACCCCACCACCGGCGACGCGTCGTTGCCGGACGACCGCTACATGCGCACGCTGGACCCGTGGGTGAGCCTGGGCGCCGCATGCGCGGTCACCTCGCGGGTGCGCCTCTCGACCGCGGTGGCGCTGCCCGTCGAGCACGACCCGATCACGTTGGCGAAAAGCATTGCCACGCTTGACCACCTGTCCGGGGGCCGGGTGAGCCTGGGCGTCGGCTTCGGATGGAACACCGACGAGCTCGCCGACCACGGGGTGCCGGCGGGGCGGCGACGCACAATGTTGCGCGAGTACATCGAGGCGATGCGCGCGCTGTGGACCGAGGAGGAAGCCGCCTACGACGGCGAGTTCGTCAAGTTCGGGCCCAGCTGGGCCTGGCCGAAGCCGGTGCAGTCACACATCCCGGTGCTGGTCGGCGCCGCCGGCAACGAGAAGAACTTCAAGTGGATCGCCCGCAGCGCCGACGGCTGGATCACCACCCCGCGCGACTTCGACATCGACGAGCCGGTCAAGTTGCTGCAGGACACCTGGGCGGCCGCCGGCCGCGACGGGGCCCCGCAGATCGTCGCGCTGGACTTCAAGCCGATCCCCGAGAAGCTGGCGCGCTGGGCCGAGCTCGGCGTGACAGAAGTGCTGTTCGGCCTGCCCGACCGCCCCGACGACGAGGTCGCCGCCTACGTCGAGCGGCTGGCCGGCAAGCTGGCCGCCGCCGTCTGAGCGCGAGCAGACACAAACGCCCCTCGACACGCCCTGCGACGGGAGCTTTTGCGTCTGGTCGGCCTAGAGACAGCAGCGATTGCCGTAGTCGAAGGAGCGCACCCGGACCGCCTGCCCGAGGGGATCGCCCTCGATCAGCAGCGCGATCAGTTCGTCGTCTTCGGTGGTCGACAGGAACCGACTGCCGTCGTCGAGCCGGCCGATGACGATGCCGGTCGGGCGACCGTCGTCGCGCCGCACCGTATAGGTCTCGACGGTGCCGCACCCGTCGGCGGCTTCGACCACCGCCTGGGTGGGCAGGCCCGCGACCTGCGACTGCAGCCGCGCGTTGCGATCCGGCGTCCATTCCACCGGGGTCGTGGAGTACACCCCGACGGAGTACTTGCTCAGGATGCCGCCGTTGGCGCCCACAAGCCCGAATTGACCTGGCATGCTTCGCATTTGAACGATCGTCTCGGCGACCGCGTGCATCGAGTAGTTGTTGCCGGCGCCGCCGAAGAACGGTAGCCCCCCGGTCAGCGTGAGCCCGCGCGGGTCGTCGGGCGCGATCCCCATGCCGTCGCAGATGTTGAACACGGGGACGGGAAAGCAGCTGTAGAGGTCGAAGGTGGCGACGTCGTCGACGCCGATGCCGGCCATGCCCAGCGCCTCGCGCACCGCCATGACGGCCGACGGCGCGTGCCCGAGATCCGGGCGCTCAAGCAGCGGCTGCTCTTCGAGGTCGGCGTGCCCGTGCAGGTACACCCAGTTCTCTTCGGGCACCCCGAGGCGCCGCGCGGCCTCGACCGACATCAGTAGCGCGGCGGCGAACGGGTTGCTGGCGGCGATCTTGGTGAAGGGCGCGAACAGCTCGCCCATCCGGCGTCGATACTGGGCGGGCCCCAGCCCGGTGCCGGCCCGCCGGGCGTTCTCCAGCAGCCCGTATTGGATCGGCGCGCTGGTCAGGCCGTGGATGACGGTGTAGCGCGAGATGAGTTTCTCGATGCCGGTGCCGCGGTCCTCCAGGTCACCGTCGACAGTCTCGGTGAAGTCCGGCTTGTCGTCCGCCTTCGCGAAGCGCCGGAGCGTCGAGGTCGCGTCCGACCCGAAGATCAGGGCCACCCGCGACCCGCCGGCGGCGATCTCCGCTGCCAGCTCGCTGATCAGATGCTGCGGCCCCTGGCCGCCCACGATCTCGAGGATCGCGCGCGCCGGCTCGGCCCCGACCCGCTTGGCCACCGAGCGCGGATAGTTGTTCGACCGCCCGAGCACGGCTGAAGCGACCGGCCCGGAGATCTCGAACTGCCTCACGCCGGCCACGGTGTCGACGGCCGCGGCCACCGACCCGGCGTCGGCTCCGCAGTCGGCCAGGGCCGCCGATGCGGCAGCGGCGGCCAACTCCACGGGCGACATCGCCCGGTAACCGGGGTCGTCGATGCGCTCGGCGGCCTGCCCGACGCCGACGACGACGGGCGTGCGCGGATCAAGATTCATAGCTCAACTATCTACCGCAGCGGAACTGCGGCCCCGCCACCGGGTCCCGGTCGAAGGCCGGCGGCCGCTACAGCGCCTTGAGAATCTCCCGCGCCAGCGCCGCCGTCTCCGACGGGGTCTTGCCCACCTTGACGCCGGCCGCCTCCAGGGCCTCCTTCTTGGCGGCGGCGGTGCCCGACGAGCCGGACACGATCGCGCCCGCGTGGCCCATCGTCTTGCCCTCGGGCGCGGTGAATCCCGCGACGTAGCCGACGACCGGCTTGGAGACGTGCGCTTTGATGTAGTCGGCGGCGCGCTCCTCGGCGTCGCCGCCGATCTCGCCGATCATCACGATGACCTTGGTGTCGGGGTCCTTCTCGAAGGCCTCGATGGCGTCGATGTGGGTGGTCCCGATCACCGGGTCGCCGCCGATGCCGATGGACGTCGAGAACCCGAAATCACGCAGCTCGTACATCATCTGGTAGGTCAGCGTGCCCGACTTGGACACCAGCCCGACGGGTCCCGAACCGGTGATGTTGGCGGGGGTGATGCCCACCAGCGCCTCGCCCGGGGTGATGATGCCGGGGCAGTTCGGGCCGATGATGCGGGTCTTGGCGCCCTTCTCCAGGTTGTAGGCCCACGCAAAGGCGGTGTCCTGCACCGGGATTCCCTCGGTGATGACCACCAGCAGCGGGATCTCGGCGTCGACGGCCTCGATGATGGCGTCCTTGGCGAACTTCGGCGGGACGAAGATGATCGACACGTCGGCGCCGGTCTCTTTCATCGCCTCGGCGACACCGCCGAACACCGGCAGCTTGACGATCCGGCCGCCCTTGTCCTCGTGCGTGACGGTGGTGCCCGCCTTGCGCGCGTTCACGCCGCCGACAATCTGGGTGCCCGCCTTGAGCATTCGCGCGGTGTGGACGGTGGCCTCGCTGCCGGTGATGCCCTGGACGATGACCTTGTTGTCCTTGTTCAGGAAGATCGACATGGTTCCAAGTCCTTTCTAGGCGCTCGCCAACTCGGCGGCCTTGTCAGCGGCCTCGTCCATCGTGGGCACCAGCGTCACCAGCGGATGGTTGGCCTCGGTCAGGATGCGACGGCCCTCCTCGACGTTGTTGCCGTCCAGGCGCACCACCAGCGGCTTATTCGCCTCGCCGCCAAGGATTTCCAGCGCCTTGACGATGCCCGTGGCCACCGCGTCGCAGGAGGTGATGCCGCCGAAGACGTTGACGAAGACGCTCTTGACCTGCTGGTCGCCCAGGACCACGTCCAGCCCGGCGGCCATCACCTCGGCCGAGGCGCCGCCGCCGATGTCCAGGAAGTTGGCCGGCTTGACTCCCCCGTGCTTCTCCCCGGCGTAGGCGACGACGTCGAGGGTCGACATCACCAGGCCCGCGCCGTTGCCGATGATGCCGACCTGGCCGTCCAGCTTGACGTAGTTGAGGTGGTGTTCCTTGGCCTTGAGCTCCAGCGGGTCGGTGGCCTCGCGGTCCTCGAACTCCGTGTGATCGGGGTGGCGGAAGTCGGCGTTGGCGTCGAGCGTGACCTTGCCGTCCAGTGCCAGGATCCGGTCGTCCGGGGTGCGCACCAGTGGGTTGACCTCCACCAGCGTCGCGTCCTCGGCGACGAACAGCTCCCACAGCTTGGAGATGGTGACCGCGGCGGCGTCGAGCACCTCGGCCGGCAGGTGGCCCTGCTCGGCGATGGAACGGGCGGTCGCGACGTCCACCCCCTTGACGGCGCTCACCGGCACCTTGGCGAGCCGCTCGGGCTTGGTGGCGGCGACCTCCTCGATCTCCATGCCGCCCTCGACCGAGCACATCGCCAGGTAGGTGCGGTTGGCGCGGTCGAGCAGGAAGGATATGTAGTACTCCTCGGCGATGTCGCTGGCCTCGGCGACCAGCAGCTTCTTCACGATGTGGCCCTTGATGTCCAGGCCGAGGATGTTCTTGGCGTGCTCGTAGGCGTCCTCGGGCGTCGCGGCGAATTTGACGCCGCCGGCCTTGCCCCGGCCGCCGACCTTGACCTGGGCTTTGACCATCACCGGGCGGCCGATCTCGTCGGCGATGGCCCGAGCACCCTCGGCGGTGTCGGTCACCCGCCCGGGCGTGCTCGGTACGTTGTGCTTGGCGAACAATTCTTTTGCTTGATACTCGAAAAGGTCCATGGGCTCACTGTCTTCGCTCGACTTGCTGCTAGGCCTGTACGTGGGTCCCTCAACGGGGACAGCCGGAATCGGCGACTCGCACGGTGGCACTGTATCCACCCGCCGAACGCGTGCTAGCGTCGCGTCCGCCGTTGTGGCGCAGCTCACGGCATATCGATACTTCGCCGAAGTGATGCGAATCACAATATCCGCCGGGTTCTCGGCCCGAGGTTGCAAGCCCCGTCGGTTAGCGGATACCTTCCTAGGGTCCAGATAACGTTATGGTCACGATACGAGGACATTTCAGCTTGTCCCAGCACCGTTTGACTCGTCCTTCTGCCGAAACAACAGGCGTGGTGAGGGTAGGTCGCGCAGCAGGCGGCCGGTGGACCGAGGCTCACCGCAACGAAGTCACCGAGATACTCCCGCTCGACGGATTCGACTTCGACGACCTGGATTTCGCCGACGAGTCCGGCGACCTCGAGGGCCTGGACTTCAGCAACGACTCCGCCTTCGACAACGGGGCCCGCGTCCTGCTCGCTCCCGAGCTCGACGACCTGCACGACGCGAGCGATCCGAGTCCGCTGCTGCTGGCGGCCCCCGCCGCCGTGCCGGTACCGGCACGGTTCGAGTCGTCCACCACCGAGCCGCACCGGCCCAACCACGCCGACATCACCGACGTCATCCCGGCGATACGCCGCGGTGGGCAGCACCGTAAGCAGCCGACCAGCGCCGCCCGTGGGCGTCTGCTCATCTCGGCGATGGCCGCGGGTGCCGCGGCCGCCGCGGCCCACACCGCGACCAGCCACGCCGACACACCCAAGACGGAGGCCGTGCTGACCGCCAACGCGTCTGCGCTTTCCGGCGGGGCGGGCGGCAACACGATCCGCGGCGCCCAGGTGGTCGCGGTCCAGCCCGCGGCGAATGCCGCGGTCCACAATGAGGAACTCGCCAAAGGCGTGGCCTTCGCCAACGACCGCGCCCAGCGCGAGGCTCGGCTACAGCAGCCGCTTTACGTCATGCCGACGAAGGGGATCTTTACCTCCAACTTCGGCTACCGCTGGGGCGTGCTGCACGCCGGCATCGACCTCGCCAACTCGATCGGCACGCCGATCTACGCGGTGTCCGACGGCGTCGTCATCGACGCCGGCCCGGCCGCCGGCTATGGCGCGCTGGTCAAGCTGCGCCACGCCGACGGCACGGTCACGCTCTACGGCCACGTCAACACGACGCTGGTCAGCGTCGGCCAGCGCGTGATGGCCGGTGACCAGATCGCCACCATGGGCAACCGCGGCAATTCCACCGGGCCCCACCTGCACTTTGAGGTGCTGCTGGGCGGCACCGAAAGGATTGACCCAGTCCCATGGCTTGCAAAGCGGGGTCTTAACGTCGGCGGCTACGCTGGCTGAGGTGACCGCGCCGAACGACCCCGCTGCACCAGCGCCGACACCCGAGGCCAGCGCACCGCCCTCCGAATCACAGACGCGGATCATCCGGCGGGCACCGACCGGGCCGATGCCCGTGGTGCCGGAGTCCCCGACCACCCAGATTCCGCGGGCTTCCGCCTCGGATCAGGGTGCCCCTTCCGCGGTACGACGAGGTTTTCCGGGCCACGAGCCGAGCGGCCGGACCGCCGTCGCCGCCGCCGCCGTCACCATCGTCAGCGGATGGGCGACGTCGGTGGTGGCCACCGACCTGATCGGGGGGTGGTGGCGGACCGACCGCCTGTTCTGCATCGCGGTCGCCTTCCTCGCGCTGGTGTTCGCGATCACCACGGTTTCCGGGGTCATTCTGCTGCTGCGGCGCCGGCCGCTCGGGCGTTACCTGATCGCGGCCGGCGCGGTGGTCGCGGTGCTGACCTACGGCGGCGTGTTCATCGCGGGCGCGCGGGTGGCGTGGATCGTCTACTTCCTGTGGCTGCTGCCGGTGGCCAGCGTGGCGCTGACGTTTCATCCCCAAACCAGACGCTGGCTGCAGGGGTACTGACTTTCTCCGCGCCGTTGTCCGCCGAACGTGTTGTGGTGCTGGGGAATCGGCGAAAATCTCGCCCTGACGTCACGTTCGGTGCGTCAGAGCTTGCTGACCGGGGCGTGGTTGTGCATCAGCTTCACCCGTCCCGCGCTGCCGAAGTCGATGAGCGACATGGCCGATTCGCCGACGCCTGACACCTCCTCGACCCGACCGAGGCCGTATTTGTCGTGGGTCACCCGGTCGCCGGGTTGCAGCACCAGCAGCGGCCGTTTGCTCGCCCCGGAGCGGGTCGGCGACGGACGCGGCGCGCCGAACCGCCCGGCGCCGCTGACCGGGGCGCTGAACGACGGGGTGGGCGCGCTGCGGCGCCAGTCGATGAGCTCCTGCGGGATCTCGCGCAGGAAGCGCGATTCGGGGTTCAGCATCGGCTGCCCCCAGGACGACCGCACGATGGCCCGGCTCACATACAGCCGCTGGCGGGCCCGCGTGATGCCGACGTAGGCCAGCCGCCGCTCTTCGGACAGCTCCGTCGGGTCGTCCAGGGACCGCATGTGGGGGAACATCCCGTCCTCCCAGCCGGTGACGAACACCACCGGAAACTCCAACCCCTTCGCCGTGTGCAGCGTCATCAGCGTGACCAGACCGGCGCCCTGCTCGGGGATCTCGTCGGCGTCCGCGACCAGGGACACCCGCTCCAAAAAGGCCGCCAGCGCGCCGGTGTCCGGCACGTCCTCGTCCTCGGGGGCGTCCAGCGACTCGTCCAGCGCGGCGGCGTTCGCCTGATCGGTGCTGAATTCGTGTGCGACGCTGACCAATTCGTTCAGGTTGTCGAGCCGGGCCAGCTCCTGCGGATCGGTGGAGGACTCCAGCTCGGCGCGGTATCCGGTGCGTTCGAGCACCAACTCGACCAGGTCGCCGAGGTCGTCGTCGAGGTGACCCCGCAGGTCGTCCAGCAGCTCGACGAACCCCGCGATCGCCTTCTCCGCGCGGGTGTTCAGCATCGGCACCTTGCCCTCGGCGGCGGCCACCAGCGCGTCGGCGAAGCTGGCGCCGGTGTTCTCGGCGTACACCGCCACACATGCCTCGGCGCGATCCCCGATGCCCCGACGCGGCGTGTTGAGGATGCGCCGCATGCTGACCGCGTCACCGGGATTGTCCAGCACCCGCAGGTAGGCGACGATGTCGCGGATCTCCTTGCGCTCGTAGAAGCGAACTCCCCCAACGACTTTGTATGGGATGCCGGCGCGGATGAACACCTCTTCCAACGACCGCGACGAGTTGTTGGTGCGGTAGAACACGGCCACGTCGTTGTAGGTGATCTCGCCGCGCTCGGCGAGCGCGTCGATCTCCTCGGCCACGAACCTGGCCTCGTCGTGCTCGTTGTCGGCGACGTAGCCGACGATCAGCTCACCGGCGCCGGCGTCGGTCCACAGCCGTTTCTCCCGGCGTCCGGTGTTCCGGGCGATCACCGAGTTGGCGGCCGACAGGATGTTCTGCGTCGAGCGGTAATTCTGTTCCAGCAGAATGGTTCTCGCGTCGGGATAGTCGCGCTCGAAGTCCTCGATGTTGCGGATGGTGGCGCCGCGGAACGCATAGATTGACTGATCGGCGTCGCCGACCACGCACAGTTCCGCCGGCGGTACGTCGTCCTCGGTCTCGGTGCCCACCAACTCCCGCACCAATACGTACTGGGCGTGGTTGGTGTCCTGGTACTCGTCGACCAGCAGGTGCCGGAATCGCCGCCGGTAGTACTGCGCGATCTGCGGGAACGTCTGCAGCACCGCAACGGTCTCCCCGATCAGGTCGTCGAAGTCCAGCGCGTTGGCCGCCCGCAGCCTCCGCTGGTATTCGCCGTAGACCGACGCCACCGTGCGGCTCAACTCGTCGGACGCGTCGGACAGGCTGGCCAGGGCCTCGTCGGGGTCGATCAGCTCGTTCTTCAGGTTGGAGATGGCGTTGGCCAGCAGACGCGGCGAGTAGCGCTTGATGTCCAGCCCCATGTCGCGCCCGATCATCTGCAGGAGCCGCCGCGAATCGTCGGCGTCGTAGATCGAGAAGTTGGAGTTGAGCCCCTCGATCAGCGACGCCTGGTTGCGCAAGATGCGCACACACGTCGAGTGGAACGTGGACACCCACATCGCGCGGGCGCGGTTACCCACCAGCCGCACCACGCGTTCGCGCATCTCCGCGGCGGCCTTGTTGGTGAAGGTGATGGCCAGGATCTGACCGACCCCGACCCCGCGCGCCGCGATCAGGTAGGCGATCCGCCGTGTCAGGACCGCCGTCTTACCCGAGCCCGCCCCCGCGACGATCAGCAGCGGCGAGCCCTCGTGCACCACCGCTTGGCGCTGCTGGGGGTTGAGCCCATCGAGCAGCTCGTCGGCTTCGGTGGCGGAGTTGGCTTCGGTATTGCTGGTCACGTGCACGCTCATGTCGGTCCAAATCTACCGCCGCCGACCGACTACCTCGCTGGCCAGGCCGTCCGGCGCGCCGGAGACCGGGACGCAGCCCCGTGGGGCCGATCCGGTCGATATTTTTGCGCCGCCGCAGTCGTTAGTGGCACACTCAGTTGGTGCTCAACGTGCAGCTTCGGCTCCCTGCCCGCGTGTCGCAGCGCCGATTTTTCTATGGGTACCGGCCAGCGGTGCCCGTGGTCTAGCTGCTTTCGCAGAGCCCCGTGGTCCGCTTCCGGATTCGGGGCTCGTCTCTTTTGTGAGGCCCGATAACGGATGAGACCAGAACCCCCACATCAAGAGAACGCGGAGTTGGTTGAGATGAACACAGAGACGGCAGAGACCACCGACATCGAACAGTTGCGCCAGGAGATCGACCGGTTGGACGCCGAGATCCTCGCCGCGGTGAAGCGGCGCGCCGAGGTGTCCCAGGCGATCGGCAAGGTGCGCATGGCGTCCGGCGGCACCCGGCTGGTGCACAGCCGCGAAATGAAGGTCATCGAACGCTACAGCGAGCTCGGTCCCGAGGGTAAGGATCTGGCGATGCTGCTGCTGCGGCTGGGCCGCGGCCGCCTCGGCCACTGACGGCGCCCGCGCTGGCCTGGCGCGGCGCTGTCGGACCGCTGGCCCGACGGTGACGCCCGCAGCGCCCGGCTACGCCGCGCTTGCGACCGTCTGGCCCGACGGTGACGCCCGCAGCGCCCGGCTACGCCGCGCTTGCGACCGTCACTAGGCCAGATCGTGACGGCCCGCAGCGCCCGGCTACGCCGCGCTTGCGACCGTCACTAGGGTCGAACTCATGACATCCGTGCACACCATCCCCGACATCACCGCCACCCCGGCGTGGGACGCCCTGCGCAGTCATCACGAACAAATCGGCCAGACCCATCTGCGCCAGTTCTTCGACGACGACCCCGATCGCGGCCGCGAGCTGACCGTCACCGTCGGCGACCTCTACATCGACTACAGCAAACACCGCGTCACCCGAGAGACGCTGCGGCTGCTGATCGACTTGGCCCGCACGGCTAACCTCGAAGAGCGCCGCGACCAGATGTTCTCCGGGGCGCACATCAACACCTCCGAGGACCGCGCCGTGTTGCACACCGCGCTGCGGCTGCCCCGCGACGCCGAGCTCGTGGTCGACGGCCAGAACGTCGTCGCGGACGTGCACGAGGTGCTGGACAGGATGGGCGACTTCACCGACCGGTTACGCAGCGGTGAATGGACCGGGGCCACCCGGAAAAGAATCAGCACGGTCGTCAACATCGGCATCGGTGGGTCGGATCTCGGGCCGGTGATGGTGTACCAGGCACTGCGCCACTACGCCGACGCGGGGATTTCGGCGCGGTTCGTCTCCAACGTCGACCCCACCGACCTGACCGCAAAGCTGGCCGACTTGGACCCGGCCACAACGCTTTTCATCGTCGCGTCGAAGACCTTCTCCACGCTGGAGACGCTGACCAACGCGACCGCCGCGCGCCGCTGGCTGACCGACGCGCTCGGCGACGCCGCGGTGGCCAAGCACTTCGTCGCGGTGTCCACCAACAAACGGCTGGTCGACGACTTCGGCATCAACACCGACAACATGTTCGGGTTCTGGGACTGGGTCGGCGGCCGTTATTCGGTTGATTCCGCGATCGGCCTGTCGGTGATGGCCGCCATCGGCAAGGAGGCCTTCGCCGACTTTCTCTCCGGATTCCACATCGTCGACCGGCATTTCAAGACGGCCCCACTGGAGTCCAACGCGCCCGTCCTGCTCGGCCTGATCGGGCTGTGGTACTCCAACTTCATGGGCGCGCAGTCGCGCGCCGTGCTGCCCTACTCCAACGACCTGTCGCGCTTCGCGGCATACCTGCAGCAGCTCACGATGGAATCCAACGGCAAGTCCACCCGGGCCGACGGCACACCCGTCACCACCGACACCGGCGAAATCTTCTGGGGCGAACCGGGAACCAACGGCCAGCACGCCTTCTACCAATTGCTGCACCAGGGCACCCGGCTGGTGCCGGCCGATTTCATCGGCTTCAGCCAACCCGTCGACGACCTCGCCACCGCCGACGGCACCGGCAGCATGCACGACCTGTTGATGAGCAACTTCTTCGCCCAGACCCAGGTGCTGGCGTTCGGCAAGACCGCCGAGGAGATCGCCGCGGAGGGGACGCCGGCCGACGTGGTGCCGCACAAGGTGATGCCCGGCAACCGGCCGTCCACCTCGATCCTGGCCGACCGGCTCACGCCGTCGGTGCTCGGCCAGCTGATCGCCCTCTACGAGCACCAGGTCTTCACCGAGGGCGTGATCTGGGGCATCGACTCCTTCGACCAGTGGGGCGTGGAGCTGGGCAAGACGCAGGCCAAGGCGCTGCTTCCGGTGATCACCGGCGACGCCTCGCCCGCGCCGCAGTCGGACAGCTCGACCGACGCGCTGGTGCGTCGCTACCGGGCCGAAAGGGGCCGCGCCGGCTGACATTTCGCGGACCCGGCGCACTCATCGGGTCGCGACGACCAGCTCGGAACCGAACCGTCGCACGAATGTACGCAGCCGTTCCACGGTCGCGGTCTGCGGATCGCTGAGGTGCAGCTGCAGCAGTTCGCGACCGGCGGCATGCAAGACCCGCGCGGTGTATTCGGGATCGTGCAGGCGGGGATTGAGGCGCAGCAGTTCACGGACGAAGAAGTCGAGCACGACGGCCTGAGATTGAGCCAGGCGCGCATACAACTCCGGCGGAGCGCCCTGCGGCGGGAACAGGAACAGCCGCCAGGTGGCCGGGTGGGCATCGACGGCGGCCAGCACCCCGTCGAACGCGAGCACAAGAGCGTCCGCGGCGGCATCCAGCCCCGAAATCGCTTCGGCGAACTGGGCTCCCGCCCGCGCCGCCTCGCGGTCGATCAGCTCGACGAACAGCCCCGCCAGGTCGCCGAACTTCTGATAGATCAACGACCGATTGATGCCGGCCTGCTGTGCGATGCGGTTCGGCGTCGCCGCGTGGAAGCCCTCCGCATCGACGATCGCGTGTGTGACGTCGAGGATCTGCTCGCGCCGCCCCTCGGCGGTCATGCGCCGCCTGGGATGGGACGGCATCGACGGCAATGACACACCCACGCTTGACAGCATAACTAACAGCTTGTGAGTATTACTCACCAACTGTTAGTTAGCGGAAGGCGGCTTGTGACCTCCAAGGCCACGTACTATCCCGAACTCGCGCGACGCGTCCGCAGCCAGCGCGATCTGCAGCCCGACCTCTACGGCGACTTCGACTTCGACCGGCCGCCGGATCGCCTGGCCACCGAGCCGGGCGTCGATTCCGCCCTGCCGCCCTGGGTCGCCGACCGCGCCGCGATCCTGGACGACGACCGCGTCCTCGAATTGATCAGCACGGCAACGCTGCTCGGCGACGTCGTCGCCGATCCCTATGCGGCACTGATGAACACCCACAGCGTCACGCACCTGATCGACATGCTCAAAAGGGCCTGCCGCGACGGGGTCGAGGCCGTCCCCGACGCGCCACCCGAACTCGTCGCGTTCATCGCCGCCATGGAGGCCACGCCGGAGTGGATCGACTTCGACCTGGTACGCGAGGGCGCTCGCCAGGAGCGGATTCCCGCGGCGCTGCTGGCCCCCTTCATCACTCGCGGCGCCTTCATCGCGACCTTCACCAACACCTACGCCGCGCTGCCGATGGCGCTGACCGGCGCCCTTTCGGGCAAGCGGGCCGCCCGGCGGGTCAACGAGACGGCCAGCTTCTTCGCCGTCACCACGCTGCCCGGGGCGCTGGACCGGTACGGCCCCGGCTTCGAGGCCGCCGCCATGGTCCGGCTGATGCACTCGATGGTCCGCTACAACGCGCTGAAGAAGTCCGACAAGTGGGACACCGCCGTCTACGGCATGCCGGTGCCGCAGGTCGACCAGATGCCAGCGGGAATGATCGGCCAATACCTGTTGGCACGCAAGGCGCGTCGGCAAGGCCGGTCGAAGTTCACCAAGGAAGAACGTGCCGTCATCGAATTCGCCCGGTACCGCTGCTTTCTGCTCGGCCTGCCCGAGGAACTGCTACCCGCGGAACCCGCCGACATCATGCACGTCATGCACGCGCGCTCCGCACTGCTGCGCCACGGATTCGACAGCATCTGCCAAGAACTCGTCCGCGGCACCATGGCGGCCTACCTGCGCCCCGACACCACCCTGTTCGACCGGTGCGCCGAAGCCGTCGAAAAGAGTTTCAGCAAGCTCACTTTCGTGCGAACCTTCTGCAACGGTGACCGCGCGATCGCCGAGGCCATGGGCGTGTCGCTCGCGCCGACGGACCTGTTATGCGTCGCCCTCACCGCGCCCTTCATCCTCGGGCGTTTCAGCGCCGTGAGCCAAGCCAGCCGCATCCCGGTGCTCCGGGAGATCACCGACGCCTATGTCATCGGGCTGCTCAAGCTCCGGCTGGCGACCTACGGCAGGCCCGAATTCACCACAGACGCGGCGCATTACACGCCGGTGCCGCATTGACCTTGTGGCGAGCGTGCGCAGTTGTACGCGCCCGCACGGCGTGTCGCGCACAACTGCGCACACTCGCGGGCATCACGGTCGGCGGCCTCAGGCGAACCACTTGGTAAGCGAGGGCGGCAGCACCCGCATCACCTGCACCAGCGGCGCCCATGGCCACCACGGCACCGCCACCCGCCCGGGCTCGCGTTCCATGGCGGCGACGATGGCGTTGACGCCAGTCTCGTTGTCCACCATCAACATCGTGCTGTTCGACTTGGCCGTCATCTCCGACTCGATATAGCCGGGCTCGATCACCGAAACCCTGATCGGGCCCTTGGCGTATTCGGCGCGCAGGGATTCACCCAGCGAACTCAGACCGGCCTTGCTCGCGGCGTAGGCGGCCTTCACGCCCGGCACCCCCCTGTTGCCGAGAACCGATGAGATGAGCACCAAATGACCAGAACCGCTCTTGGTGAACATCTCCAGCGCGGTCTCGATCTGCACCAGCGCGGCCACCAGGTTGGTTTCCAGGGTCGCCTTGTTGGCCCACAGCTTGCCGGAGCCCAGCTTCGCGCCCTTGCCGATGCCGGCGTTGACGACGACGCGGTCGATGCCCCCGAGTTCGTCGCTGAGTTCGGCGAACACTTTCGGCACCTGTTCATGGTCGTTCACGTCCAGCGCGGCCACGGCGATCTTGATGCCTGGATACTGTTGCGACAGTTCGGCTTTGAGCTCGTCTAGCCGGTCGGTGCGCCGGGCGCACAGCGCAAGGTCGCGGCCCTTGGCGGCGAAAACGCGCGCCATCCCGGCGCCCAGGCCGGAACTGGCTCCCGTGATGAGGATCTTCTGGCGAGTCACCCGAGCAGCATATCGGCTACTTCAGCAGCCTTGACATCCGACGGTCGGCCAGCACCTTGCCGCCGGTCTGGCACGTCGGACAGTACTGAAAAGACTTGTCCGCGAACGACACCTCGCGCACGGTGTCCCCGCACACCGGGCAGGGCAGCCCCGTGCGGGCGTGCACCCGCAGGCCGGAGCGCTTCTCCCCCTTGAGCATCGCGGCGCCCTGCCCGACGGAACGGCTCACCGCGTCGGTCAGGACCGAGATCATCGCATCGTGCAGGGCGGTGAGCTGTTCGTCGGTCAGCTTGCCCGCGGTGGCGAACGGCGAGATCTTCGCGACGTGCAGGATCTCGTCGCTGTAGGCGTTGCCGATGCCCGCGATCACCTTCTGGTCGGTGATGACGGTCTTGATCCGGCCGGTGTTGCCGGCCAGCAGTCCGGCCAGGTCTTGGGGGCCGAGCTCCAGCGCGTCGGGACCCAGGGCGGCGATGCCCGGGACGAGCTGCGGGTCGTCGACGAGCCAGACCGCAAGCCGCTTCTGGGTGCCCGCCTCGGTGAGGTCGAAGCCGGGCGCGTCGCCGGGGGTGCCCAGGTGCACGCGCAGGGCGATCGGGCCCTTGCCGGGGCGCAGCGGCGCCGCGGCCGGCTTGTCGGACCAGCGCAACCAACCCGCGCGCGACAGGTGGGCGATCAGGTACAGCTGCCCGGCTTGCAGCCCGAGGTACTTGCCCCAGCGGTGGGCACCCGTCACCGCCCGGCCGTGCAGCGCGCTGATCGGCGGGTCGAACGTCTTCAGCACGGACAGCGCGGCGACGTCGACCCGTCCGACGGTCGATCCGACGGCGTGGCGGCGCAAATGGTCGACCAGCGCTTCGATCTCGGGCAGTTCGGGCACGCCCTTCAGTCTGCCGGTCTGAGCAAATAGGTGTCCATGATCCAGCCGTGCCGCGCGCGAGCCTCGGCCCGCAGCGCCGTGATGCGCGTCCCGACCTCCCCGACCGCCCCCGCCACCAGCAGCTCGTCGCCGGTGCCCAGGTAGGCGCCCCACCAGATGCGGGTGCCGGGCGGGCACACCTGAAACGAGCAGTCACCGTCGAGCATCACGACCGCGGGGCCGGTCAAACCGTGCTCGCGGAGCCGTCGGCCGGTGGTGATCAGGACGGGTTCGCCGACCTCGTTGAGCGGGATGCGGTGCCGGGCCGTCAGCGCCTGCACCGCGGTGATTCCGGGAATGACGTCGAAGGTGAACGCGACTTCGGCCGCCACGGCGCCCAGGATGCGCAGGGTGCTGTCGTACAGCGACGGGTCACCCCACGCGAGGAACGCACCCACCCCGTCGGGGCCCAGCTCCGCGGAAATTGCCGCGGCCCAGACCCGCGCCCGCGCCGCATGCCAGTCCGACACGGCCCCCCGGTAGTCGGTCCCGGTCGAGCGCGGGGGATCCGGCAGCTCGACGAAGCGATACCCGGGCTCCCGGATGAACCGGGCGCAGACCGCCCGCCGCAGGCCCACCAGGTCGCTCTTCGCCGCGCCCTTGTCCACCGCGAAGAACACCTCGGTGGCGTTGAGCGCCTCGATCGCCTGGACCGTCAGGTAGTCCGGGTTGCCCGCGCCGATCCCGATCACGTGAATGTGCCGACCCACGACGCCAGTCAACCGAATCGAAACCTGAAGGGCCTAGTCGGCTCCCCAAGTACCCAGTACCATGGGTACCGTCTGAAGCACCCGATGAAGGGACGCCAGCGCTATGACGACCGTGGTGAAGCCAAGTGGCCCGAGCCGTGAGGAGTTCTCGGACCGTTTGCTGAAAGGCTCGGTCAAGAAGTCCTACGAGCCCGTCGTCGACATCGACTGGGACGCCCCGCTGGACCCGGACAAGTTTTATCTGCCGCCGCGGCTGGTGTCGCTGTACAACACGCCGATGTGGGACGAGATGACCCGCGAGCAGCAGATCGACCTGTCCCGCCAGGAACTGGTCAACACTTTGTCGGCCGGGATCTGGTTCGAGAACATGCTCAACCAGTCGCTGTTGCGGACGATCCTGCACGAGGACCCCACCAGCCGCTCGACGCATTACAAGCTGACCGAGCTGGGCGACGAGACCCGGCACATGGTCATGTTCGGCAAGGCCATCGAGCGCATCGGCGCAAAACCGGTGCGGCCCAGGCTGTTTCACCGGTGGATCATCAACGCCCTGCCGCTGGCGTTCCAGCGCGGCTCGATGCTGTGGGTGGCGGCCCTCATCGGTGAGGAGATCTTCGACTCGCTGCAGCGCCAGATGATGGACGACCCCGAATTGCAGCCGATCATCCAGCGCCTCATGCGGATTCACGTCACCGAGGAGGCCCGCCACATCCAGTTCGCGCGGGACGGCGCGCGCAAGCGGGTGGCCGAGATGCCGCGGCTCAACCGGTGGTTCATGGCCAACATCAACGGCCTGGGCGGATACTTCTTCAACTATCTGTTCAGCAACCCGATCCCCTACGCGCGGGTGGGGCTGGACGCCAAGCGGGCCCGCAAGATCGCGCGCACCAGCGCGCACCGCCGCGAGATGCAGGTTGCCGGCTTCGCTCCGCTGGCGGCGTTTCTGACCGAGGTGGGCCTGCTGGGTCCCCTGGCCCGCCGCGGCTGGAAGCGCAGCAGGTTTTTGTGACCCACGACGTCATCGTCGTCGGCGCGGGGCCCGGCGGACGGTGCGCGCGGGCCGCGTTGCTGGGCGCGGGCGTCGCCGACGTCGTGACGCTCGGCCGCGACGTCCTCGGCGCCCGGTTCGACGACGGCACCGACACCTGGCTGCTGACGACCGCCGATGCCGAGACGACCCGCGCGCGGGTCGTCATCGCCGCCTACCGGCCGGTGCAGGTGCCGTGGCTCCCCGACATCCCGGGACGCGACGACTTCCCGGGCGAATCGTTCCACGCGGCGCAATGGCCGACCGATTTCCGCCCGGGCGGTAAGCACGTCGCGATCCTCGGCGCCGACGCCACCGCCGGTCATCACCTACCGCGGCTGACGGCATCGGCGGCCTCGGTCACCGTGTTCGCGCACCCGCCGCGTCGGATCGTTCCCGAGTTGCCGCTTCCGGCCACGCGCGCCAAACCCTGGTTGCGCCGGCGCATCCGGCCGGCCGCCAAGGCCGAGCCGCTACCTGCGCTCGCCGGATCGGCCGTCACCGCCGTCACCGCCTCGGGCATCCGGACCGCAGACGGGGTCGACCACGGCGCCGACACCATCGTCTACGCCACCGGGTTCGCGGTCCCCGCGGCCACACCGGACACGGCGCTGGTCGGCGCCGGCGGGGTGACGGCCCGGCAGGTGTGGGCCGACGGCGCGGAGCCCTACTTCGGGGTGGCCGTGCACGGCCTGCCCAACTACTTCTTCGTCGACGGCCCCGACGTCGAGGCGCAGGCCCGCTACGTCGCCGAGTGCGTCGGCCTGCTGATACACGGCTCCGGCACGCGCATCGAAGTGCGGCGCAGCAGCTACCAGGTGTTCAACGAACGCGCCTACCTGCGCCCCGCCCAGCCGCAACCGGTGGCATCGGCCTTCGATATCACCTCCGGCGACAGCGATGCGACCTACGAGGGCTCGGCGACGCTGACGATAGCCGGGGCCGAGCACGCGGTGCGGGTGCGTCTCGCGGGCCATTTGGACCCGATCGACGGCCGCTACCACTGGCAGGGAACGGTCTTCGGTGCGGCCGGGCTGATGGAGACGAGAACCGCGATGCTGACGGTCGGCGAGCGCAGCGCGTCGGCGCGCATCGTCGAGCTGACCCCGTGGGGCACCCATACGGTCGCCGGTGTCGGCGACCCGCCATACGCGTTGCGCTGACGAGGATTCGGCACCGCTTGTTGTACGCGGCGCTTAACAGGTTTGCCGATGACAACGTATGGGTAAGCGCCTTATTCTAATTTTCATCGCACAGGGGAGGTTGGCCACGCGCCGCGCGTGTGAGCTGCGGCAGGCGAGCGAACGAGAACGGCATGTTCTGCGGGGTAACGGTCGGTACGTGGGGCGAGCGCGATATCGGCGTGCCTCCGATGCGCGTCGCCACATCTTGTTTGCGCCGCCGAGGGGGCGGGTTCTCCGGCGATTAGCCGGGTGGGAATTCCAGGAGCGGGGATATGGCAGCGGAAGCTCGCATTACGGGGTCGCGTCCGTCGTCTTTCGAGTTCGGATTTCGTGCGCCTGAATCGCTATTGAGACACGCGCACCCGTGTGGCTATGTTTCGCAGGTCGAGGTCGGCGAGGATGAAACCCTTGAGGGAAAGGGGTGCCTGCGGTGAGCGCGGTAGCTGAGTCCCCGAGTTCGCTTGCTGTGGCGACACGAACCGACGAGTCGGTCGTCTTCCTCACGGTCGAGGGCGAGCTCGATGCCAGCAGCTCCGCGGCGCTTCGAGACATGATCATGAAGGCCACGCTCGACCAGCCGTCCGCCGTGATCGTCAACGTCTCCAAACTTCAAGTGCCCGCCGAGTCGACATGGTCGAGCTTTGTCGGCGTGCGCTGGCAGGTTCACACCCGGCCCGACGTTCCGATCGTGCTCGTCTGCGCAGACCGTGCCGCCCGAGAGCTGATCACCCACAGCGGGCTCGCCCGCTTCATGCCGGTGTACGCGTCCGAGAAGGGGGCGGTGAAGGCGCTCGGCCGGCTCACCAGCCGCACCGTGCGGCATGCCGATGCCGAACTGCCGGCGAACCTGACCAGCCTGCGCGAGTCCCGCCGGCTCGTCCGCGAGTGGCTCACCGCCTGGTCGCAGTCCGCGCTCATCCCGGTCGCGCTGGTGGTCGTCAACGTGTTCGTCGAGAACGTGCTCGAACACACCGGAAGCGTGCCGATGATGCGGGTCGAGACCGATGGCACGACCGCGATCATCGCGGTGTCCGACGGCAGCAGCACACCGGCCCTGCGCCTACCGTCGCCGGACAAGGGCATCGACGTTTCCGGGCTGGCGATCGTCGATGCGTTGTCGCGGGCCTGGGGCAGCACCCCGACGCCGTCCGGCAAGACGGTGTGGGCGGTCATCGGGCCCGAGAACCAGCTTTAGCCGGACTGGCGATCCCGCGTGAGCGCCTTGCCCGGGGACCCTCGCCCGGGTAGAAGTAGAACACGTTCTAATCTGGTGTGACGGCCCCTCCGGAAAGGCAGATGACGTGCGGTTCACCTACGCAGAGGCGATGACGGACTTTCGCTACTACATCCCGCTGGCCAAGGCGGCCGAGGCGGCCGGCTACCACGCCATGACGATCGCCGACAGCATCGCCTACCCCTTCGAATCCGATTCGAAGTACCCCTACACCCCGGACGGAAATCGCGAGTTCCTCGACGGCAAGGAGTTCATCGAAACCTTCGTGCTGACGTCGGCGTTGGGCGCGGTGACCTCGACGCTGCGGTTCAACTTCTTCGTCCTCAAGCTGCCCATCCGGCCACCGGCGCTGGTGGCCAAGCAGATCGGTTCGCTCGCGGCCATGACCGACAACCGGGTGGGATTCGGCGTCGGCACCAGTCCGTGGCCCGAGGACTACGAGCTGCTGGGCGTCCCTTTCGCCAAGCGCGGCAAGCGGATGGACGAATGCATCGAGATCATCCAGGGCCTCACCACCGGTGACTACTTCGAATTCCACGGCGAGTTCTACGACATCCCGAAAACCAAGATGACCCCGGCGCCTACCAAGCCGATCCCCATCCTGATCGGCGGGCACGCCGATGCCGCGCTGCGACGCGCGGCACGCCTGGACGGCTGGATGCACGGCGGCGGGGACCCGGAGGAGCTCGACGGGCTGCTCGCCAAGCTCCAGCGATTCCGCGAAGAAGAGGGCAAAACCGGCCCGTTCGAGATTCACGTGATCTCGGTCGACGGCTTCACCGTGGACGGCGTCAAGCGGCTCGAGGACAAGGGCGTCACCGATGTGATCGTCGGCTTCCGCATCCCCTACATCACCGGCAAGGACACCGAGCCGCTGGACAACAAGATCCGCAATCTGGAGATGTTCGCGGAGAACGTCATCGCGAAGGTCTGACCCGCGGCGATCGCCGCCGCGGCGAAGCCGCGCGCAGCGGGTCGCCGCATCGTTCAAGCCGGTCGCAAGCCGGGCGGAGTGGGCCGCCGCCATTGACGGTCGTCACAGCGGGTCCCACTTGGGCGGCCGCTTCTCCATGTGCGCCCTGGCCGCCTCGGCCGGATTGTTGGTGAAACCGCTGAGGATCTGGGTGCGGTTCTCCAGTTCGATGGCGTGCCGCAGGCTCGGCGCGTCGAGCGCCGCGTTGAGCCCAATCTTGGTCTGCCACACGCCATATGCGTTGTTCTCCGCGATCGAGCGGGCCAGCTTGACCGCGGCCGGCATCAGGTCGTCGGCCGGCACCACCTCGTGCACCAGGTTGATCCGGTAGGCCTCGGCGGCGTCGATGATGCGGCCGGTGAGCATGAGTTCGCGGGCGACGCCCGCGCCGACGATCTTGGGCAGCAGGTAGCTGGTGCCCATGTCCATCGACGAGAAGCCGGCCTTGATGAACACCGAACCGAACCGGGCCTGTTCGGACGCGACGCGGATGTCGCTGACGAGCGTGAACGCCAGCCCGCCGCCGACGGCGACGCCGTTGACCGCCGCGATCACAGGGATCGGCAACTCGTAGATCCGGGTGAACAGATCGGCCAGGCGAACCTGGGAGTCGTAGTTGACCTTGAACGGCGGGCTGGTCGATTTGGGCTTGGTCCAGGCTTGGCCCGTGCCGCTCAGATCGGCCCCGGCGCAAAATCCCCGGCCGGCGCCGGTCAGGATCGCGACCCGATACTGCCCGTCGCCGAGCGCGTCCAGGGTGTCCTCCACGCCGTCGATCAGCGAACCGTCGATCGCGTTCAGGCGCTCCGGCCGGTTCAGCGTGATGCGGGCGATGTCGTCGTCGAGAGCTTCGAATTCCACTGCGGCCATGCTCAAACCGTAGGGGACGTGGGTTTTTACCGGGAGGGCATACCGTGGTTCTGCCGCCTAACGAAGGAGAGACGATGCCACGAGCCGAGGGGGACACCTGGGACCTGGCGACCAGCGTCGGGGCCACCGCCACCATGGTCGCCGCCGCGCGGGCCGCCGCGACGCGCAGCCCGCAGCCCGTTGTCACCGACGAGTACGCCGAGCCGCTCGTCCGCGCCGTCGGCCTCGATGTGTTCAGCAAGTTGGCCGGCGGCGAACTCGATTCCGAGGACCTCGAGAAGGACGTCGGGTTTCCCCGGATGGTCGACACGTTCGCGGCCCGCGCCCGGTTCTACGACGACTACTTCGCCGCGGCCGGCAGGGAGGGCGTGCGCCAGGTGGTGATTGTGGCATCCGGCCTGGACGCCCGCCCGTATCGACTGGCATGGCCGGCCGGGACGACGGTGTATGAGATCGATCAGCCCGAGGTGATCGCGTTCAAGACCGCGACGCTGTCGGCGGTCGGCGCGGCCCCGACCGCCGAACTCCGCACGATCGGCATCGATCTTCGCGAGGATTGGCCGGCGGCACTGCAGGAGGCCGGCTTCGACCCCGCCCAGCCCACGGCGTGGCTGGCCGAGGGCGTGCTCATCGGCTGGCTCCCGCCCGATGCCGAGGTGCGCCTGCTGGACTCCATCACCCCGCTGTCGAGCGAGGGCAGCCGCTTCGCCGCCGACTTCGGCTCGCTCCACGACGGTTCGGAGCGGTCGCGGGAAGAGGCGCGACGCACGGCCGAAGGCTGGCGGCGCCACGGGCTCGACATGGACGTCGCCGCCCTGACCTACCCGGGCGAGCACACCGACGTCGCCGCGCACCTGGATGCCGACGGCTGGGACACCACCACGTTCTCGCTCTCCGACCTGTTCGCCGCGGCCGGCCTGCCGCGACTCGAAGAGGCCGCGCAGCAGAGCCCGGCGGCCACGATCACCTTCGTGCGCGCGATCAGGGCCTGACGCTCGGCGGGCTTTTCAGGACCGTTTGGCCAGCCACTCGGCCTGCATCACGAGCAGGGCCATGACCTCCAATTGCGGTGTGTCGGGGTCCAGTTCGCGGTAGCGCTGGTAGACGTTGACCACGACCCGCTCGGCGTCCAGCCAGCTCGCGTACTCCCCGAGGTCGATGGTGTCGGCGGCCTCGGCCCACGACAGACCTTTGCGATGGGCCGCCTCGGCGTGTGCGGCGACGTGCGCGAGATAGCCACGGACCGCGCGGATCCCGTCCGGGTCGGTGACCGGTCCGTGGCCGGGCACCACCACCGGCGCGTCCAGAGCGATCATCACGTCGCAGGCCCTGATCCAGTTGGCGATCGGTCCGGCCCACACGATCGGGGTGCAGCCGATGAAGAGCAGGTCGCCGCCGAACAACACCCCGGCGTCGGGCACGTGCACCACCGAGTCCGCGGCGGTGTGCGCCGGCCCCAGGTTGAGCATGTCGACCCGCCGTCCGCCGACGTCGATCGTCAGCTCGTACTCGAACGTCTGGTCGGCGTTGCGCACCGTGATGCCGCCGAAGTCGAAGTGCCCGAAGCGATCCCGCGCGTACGGCGTGGCGACGGGGCCAAGGTTGGCGGTCTGGACCATGGCGAGCATCTCGGGCGCCATCCCGTGCGCGATCTCGTCGGCGGTGCCCCGGGCGGCGAGGATGCGCACCGAGGCGTCGAGCAGTTGGTTGCCGTGGGTGTGGTCGCCGTTGGAGTGGGTGATCAGGGCGTCGGTGATGGGAGCGCCGTCGGTGATGGGCCGCATCGCGGCGAGCATCTCGCGGGTCAGCGGCAGGTCGAACAGGGTGTCGACGAGCAGCGACGCGCCGTCGCCGGCCACCAGTCCGGCGTTGCTCCACCCGTAGCCCCCGTCGGGTAGCGTCCACGCCCACACCCGGTCGGCGACCTCGTGCAATCCGCGGGTGTAGGGCACCTTGGCCGGCGCGCGGTTGACGCGGACGGGGGCGGGTGCGGCGTCCGGATTGGGTCGGGCGGCCAGCGGGTGCGGCGCGCCGCTGGCGCGGACGGTCTGCCGGGTCTCCCCCAGGCCGTCGACCCGCAGGGTGACGACGTCCCCGTCGCGCAGCCAACCCGGAAAGGATTCCAGCGCAGCGGGATTCAGGTGCTCGACGAGCGTGCAGGTCGGAACGGTGCCGGAGCCGATGACGTCGCCGGGGACCAGCGTCACTCCGCGCGAGACGTAGGAGATGACTTCGCCGAAGGTCCAGTCCATCTGGGCGGTCGACCCGGATCCGATCACGGCGTCGTTGACCAGGGCGGTCACCTGCAGATCGAGCTTGCCGTCCCGGCGGTGCGGCTCCAGCTCGTCGGGCGTGACCAGATACGGGCCCAGCGTCACCCCGCTGTCCTTGCCCTTGCCCTGCCCGATCGCGAGCTGGCCCTCCAGCTGCTGCAGGTCCCGCGCGGACCAGTCGTTGAAGATCGTGTAGCCGATGACGGCGCGTTCGGCTTCCTCGACGGTCAGGTCCCTGCCGGTCGTGCCGATCACCGCCGCGATCTCCAGTTCGAAGTCCTGCCAGGCGCTTCCGGGCGCGGTCGGCGCGTCGTCGTACGGACCCAGCACCGTTGCCGGGCAGGCGAAATAGAAGGCGGGGATGCGATACCAGGTGTCGGCGAGCACCCGGCCGGAACCAAAGGCGGCCTGGCAGTTGCGCATGTGGTCCAGGAAGCACAGCGAGTCCCGGATCGACGGCGGCCGCGGTATCGGCGCCAGCAACCGCACCTCGTCGAGCCGCGCCACCACCGACGGCGCCCGCAACGCCTCCTCGCCGGCCCGGCGCAGCCCGTCGGCGCCGCGACCGATCAGGTCGAGCAGTGTCACGCCCGGCGGTGTCGCATGGATTTCATCGCCGGACAGGACGCCGGCGCGTTCGCCGTCACCGTCGTGAAAGGTCACCCACTTCACTCGCGCACCACCTCACTTGGATTCTTGTCCGGCCGCAGCCCGCGCCAACTCGATTGGCGCAAACGGTCATCCGGGGTCCACTCGCTGTAGCGCACCTCCCCGACGAGGACCGGCTCGACGTAGGTCACACCCCGCGCCTCGGCCCTGGGCAACGGAGGGTCGAACGGCGATCGGTCGGTGTGCAGCGGCGCCAACGTCTTTTTCAGCTTCGCCAGGTCGCGCTCGGTGAAGCCGGTGCCGACCCGTCCCGCGAAGCGCAGCCCGCCTGGTGTCGGGATGCCCATCAGCAGCGAGCCGATCCCGCTGGTGCGGCCGCCTTCCCCGGCCTTCCAGCCGCCGATGACGACCTCCTGGGTGTTCCAGTTCTTGTCCTTGATCCAGGAGGCCGAACGTCGGCCCGGCTGATAGGTTGCGTCACGCTTCTTCGCGACCACGCCCTCCCAGCCGTGCTTGCGTGAGTGCTCCAGCGCCTCGGCGCCGTCGCCGGGCAGCAGGTCCGGAACGATCACATTGCCCGCGGCGGCAAGGGTTTCCAGCAGCTTGCGCCGGTCGGAGTAGCGCGCCCGCAGCAGCGAGCGGCCGTCGAGGTAGAGCAGGTCGAACGCCCAGTACTCGACGCGGGCCCCGCGGCCCCGGTTCTGCATCTCGTGGAAACTGGGCACCCCGTGCTCGTCCAGAATGACGGCCTCGCCGTCCAGCACGACGTGATGATCGGCCAGATCGGCTGCCAGCGAACGCAATTGGGGATACTCCTTGGTGACTTCGCGGCCGCGCCGGGACCGTACCCGCAGGTCGCCGTGATCGGCCTCGACCAGGATCCGGTAGCCGTCCCACTTGCCTTCGAATGCCCACTGCCCGGCCTTGAGGCCGGCCACCGAGCCCTCCGAGGCGAGCATCGGGGTGAGGGAGTCGAAGTCGAAAACCTGCTGATCCTTCATCCGGTGCGCCAGCCACTGGTCGCCGTTGGTCTGAATCAGCGCGTAGCGCCCGGAGATCCGGTTGCCGTGCAGGTTGACGATCACCTCGTCATCGAGAAACTTCTCGGCGTCGTAGGTGCCGGAGTCCCAGATGACGACCTTGCCGGCGCCATATTCGCCCTTGGGGATGTTGCCCTCGAACGAGCCGTATTCCAGCGGGTGATCCTCGGTGTGCACCGCCAGGTGGTTGACCGACGTGGTTTCGGGCAGGTTCTTGGGCACCGCCCACGACACCAGCACGCCGTCGCGCTCCAGCCGAAAGTCGTAATGCAGCCGGCGGGCGTGGTGCTCCTGGATGACGAACGTATTGCCTTGGCCGATAACCGGTTTCGAGGCGGGCACCGGCTCGGGAGTCTTCGAGGCATCCCGCATGCTGCGGTACTTGCTGAGCCGGTCCCGGACGGGCACGTCCGCATCCAGCGCCGCCAGCAGGTCGCCGTCGCGCGCGACGCGGTCGAGCACCTCGTCGTACCGCAGGTGGCGCAGTCCGGGGTCTTCGAGCTCCTCCCAGGTGCGGGGCGCCGCGACGGTCGGCTGTTCGCGCCCGCGCAATGAGTACGGCGCGATGGTGGTCTTCGAGCCGTTGTTCTGGCTCCAGTCGACAAACACCTTGCCCGCGCGCAGGCTCTTGGTCATCGTCGCGGTGACCAACTTGGGCATGGTCGATTCCAGTTGCTGGGCAACCCGTTTGGCCAACACCGTGGCGCCCTTGCTGCTGGCCGGGTTGTCCAGCGGCGCATACAGGTGCAGCCCCTTGCTGCCGCTGGTGAGCGGGAAAAGGGTCAGGCCGATGTCGGTCATGATTTCCCGCACGGCGTGGGCCACTTCGCACAGCTGGGTCATCGTCACGCCCTCGCCCGGATCGAGGTCGAACACCAATCGCGTTGCCGGGCCGGGCTTGAGTCCCCCGCGAGCGGGAGGTGCCCCCACTTCGGCCCTGCTGCGGGTCCACTCGGCGACGAACCGCCACTGCGGCACGTGCACCTCCAGCGCGGCCTGCTGCGCGATCCAGGCCAGCGCGTCAGGGCTGTCGATGATCGGATAGGTGGTCGTCCCGGACCGGTGGGTGACGCTGGCCCGCGGCAGCCAGTCGGGCGCCGAGGAGGCCAGTTGCTTCTCGAAGAACGACTCCTGTTCGACGCCGTTGGGCCAGCGCTTGCGGGTGGCCGCGCGTCCGGCGATGTGCGGCAGCATCACCTCGGCGATGCCGGTGTAGTAGTCGAAGACGTCCCCTTTTGTGGTGCCCGTCGCCGGATACAGCACCTTGTCGGCGTTGGTCAGCTTGACCCGCGCAGGTGCCGTTGCAGCCATAACGTCAACCTAGTTGTTTTCGGGCGCGCGCCGGTACCAGGAAGTACGGTGTCGTCGTGGTCCGGCTGAGCAGCGCCACCGTTGGGCGGCTGCCGATCGCGACACCGAGCTATGACCGTGACGGCGTCGGGGTCGGCATCGCGCACTTCGGGGTCGGTGGGTTCCACCGCGCCCACCAGGCCGCCTACCTCGACAGCCTGCTCGAGCGCGGGCTGGCGCGGGATTGGGGCATCTGCGGCATCGGGGTGATGCCCGCCGACCGTCGGATGCGCGACGTGCTGCGCGCCCAGGACGGCCTGTACACGCTCATCCTGGAACATCCGGACGGCAGCCGGGACGCGCGGGTGATCGGCTCGATCGTGGACTACCGCTACGCACCCGACGATGTCGCGGCGACGATCGAGCTGCTGGCGGCGCCGGCGACGCGCATCGTCTCGATGACCATCACCGAGGGCGGCTACCAGGTCATGGACCCGTCGTCGGTTTTCGGGCTGATCGCCGAGGCCCTCGCGAGGCGCCGGGACCGCGGCATTGCCGCGCCGACGATCGTCTCGTGCGACAACATCGAGCACAACGGCGACATCGCGCGCCGAGCCGTCATCGCGCACGCCGAGCTGCTGGGTCCCGGCCTGGCCGACTGGGTCGCGGGGCACGCCCGGTTCCCGTGCTCGATGGTGGACCGGATCACGCCGGTCACCACCGCCGACATGGTGGCCGCGGTGGAACGCGACCTCGGGGTTGCCGACGAGTGGCCGGTGGTGGCCGAGGCGTTCGCCTCCTGGGTGCTCGAGGACGACTTCGCCGACGGCAGGCCACCGCTGGAAGCGGCGGGCGTGCTGATGGTGGACGACGTGACCCCGTACGAGGCGATGAAGCTGCGGCTGCTCAACGCCGGACACCAGTGCCTGTGCTACTTCGCCGCGTTGTGCGGGTACCGCATGGTGCACGACGCGGCGCGCGACCCGCTGCTGGCCGAATTCCTGTTGGCCTATTTCGATTCCGAGGCCGTACCGACGTTGCGCGCCGTCCCCGGCATCGACCTGCGGGCCTACACCCGCGGACTCATCGAGCGCTTCGCCAACCCCGGGGTGCGCGACACCGTGGCGCGCTTGTGCGCCTACTCCTCGGACCGCATCCCGAAATGGCTGCTTCCCGTGATCCGCGACAACCTCCGCACCGGGGGGCCCGTCCGGCTGGCGTCGGCGACCGTCGCGAGCTGGGCACGCTACGCCGAGGCGGTCGACGAGCGCGGCGAAACCATCGAGGTCGTCGACAACCTGGCCGATGCGCTCGTGCCGCTCGCGCGGGCGCACCGGGCGCATCCGACCGCCTTCATCGAGACTGCGGAGCTGTTCGGCGATCTCGCGCGGCAGCCCCGCTTCGTCGAGGCCTATCGCTGGGCGCTGGACTCGTTGCACACCCGCGGGGCGAGGGCGACCCTCGACACGCTGCTGCACGGACGGGACTGACCCGTGACCCGCGCGCTGGTGATCGGCGAGGCGTTGATCGACGTCATCGACCATGTCGAGCACATCGGTGGAAGCCCCCTCAACGTCGCCGTGGGGCTCGCCAGGCTGGGCCGCGGTGTCGACTTCTTGACCCACATCGGCGACGACGAACGCGGCCGCCGCATCGCCGACTACGTCAAAGCCTCTGGGGCACAACTGGTCGCGGGAAGCATATCGGCCGAGCGGACGCCGACCGCGGTCGCGACGATCGGCGCGGACGGCTCCGTGTCCTACGCCTTCGACCTGGATTGGCGGCTTTCCGGCACTCCCGAGGTCGCGCCCCCGTTGCTCGTGCACACCGGATCGATAGCGGCCGTGCGCGAGCCGGGATGCCTGGCGGCCGCGGCGCTGCTGGACACGTACCGGCCTTCGGCCACCGCCAGTTTCGACCCCAACGTGCGCCCGTCGCTCATCGACGATCGCGAGGCGGCGCTGGACCGCATCGCCCGCCTCGTCGAGCGCAGCGACATCGTCAAGGCCAGCGACGAGGACCTGAGCTGGATCGATCCCGACCACGAACCCGAGTGGACGGCCCGGTCCTGGCTGGCGTCGGGGCCCGCGCTCGTCGTCGTGACGATGGGCGACCGGGGTGCCGTGGCGTTCTGCTCGGCCGGCCGGGTGCGGGTGGCCGCCAGGCCGGTTCCGGTGGTGGACACCGTCGGCGCCGGCGACGCGTTCATGGTCGGCCTGCTCGACGGGCTCTGGGGATCGCTGGGGGCGGGCCGGCGCGCCGCCCTGAGGGCGATCGGGCTCGATGCGCTGACGGCGGCGCTGGAAGCCGCCGGCCTGGTGTCGGCGCTGACCGTCGGCCGCGTCGGCGCCGACCTGCCCGACCGGGCCGCCCTGCAAGCCCACTTCACCTAGGCACCAAGTTAGCTGTGCCGGAATCTCGCGCCGCGCGGACCGCTGCGCTGTTTTGCTGGGGACGGTATGGGCATACTGAGTGCATGCGCTCCATCTGGAAGGGTTCGATCGCGTTCGGGCTGGTGAACGTCCCGGTCAAGGTGTACAGCGCCACCGAGGACCACGACATCAAGTTTCACCAGGTGCACGCCAAGGACAACGGCCGCATCCGCTACCAACGCATCTGCGAGAAAGACGGCGAGGTCGTCGAATACCGCGATATCGCCCGGGCCTACGAATCCGACGACGGCCAGTCGGTGATCATCACGGATGACGACATCGCGACCCTGCCCGAAGAACGCAGCCGCGAGATCGAGGTGCTCGAGTTCGTTCCGGCCAGCGAGGTCGACCCGATGCTGTTCGACCGTAGCTACTTCCTCGAGCCCGATTCCAAATCGTCCAAATCCTATGTGCTGCTGGCCAAGACGCTCGCCGATAGCGATCGGATGGCGATCGTCCACTTCACGCTGCGCAACAAGACGCGACTGGCGGCGTTGCGCGTCAAGGACTTTGGCAAGCGCGACGTCATGGTGGTGCACACCTTGTTGTGGCCCGACGAGATCCGCGACCCCGACTTTCCCGTGCTGGACAAGGAGGTCGACATCAAGCCCGCCGAGCTCAAGATGGCCGGGCAGGTGGTGGAGTCGATGGCCGAGGACTTCAACCCCGACCGCTACCACGACACCTATCAGGAGCAGCTGCAGGAGCTGATCGAGGCGAAACTCGAAGGCGGCGAAGCGTTTACCACCGAAGAGCAGCCCAAAGAACTGGACGAGACCGAAGACGTCTCCGACCTGCTGGCCAAGCTGGAGGCCAGCGTGAAGGCGCGCTCCGGCGACGGCAAGGCGCCCGCCAAGAAGACCGCCGCGAAAAAGGCACCGGCGAAGAAGCCGCCCGCGAAGAAGAGCGCCGCGAAGAAGGCGCCGGCCAAGAAGGCCGCCTCGAGGTCCTGAGTCGGCTCTCAGCGCCGCCGGGTCGACACGAAGCGGAAGGCCGCGGCCACCAGGTTGATCACCGCGACGATGATGATCAGGGTCAGCGCCGCGCCCCAGATCCGCAGGAAACCCGCGTGCTCCGGGTTGGTGAGCTCGGTGTAGATCAGCAGCGGCAGCGAGGCCATGTTGCCGTGGAACATGTCGAGGTTGATCGAGCGGCTGTAGCCCACCAGCACCAGCACCGGGGCCGTTTCGCCGATGACGCGCGCGACCGACAACAAGACTCCGGAGACGATGCCGGGCATCGCGATCGGGATGACGATCCGCACGATCGTCTTCCATTTGGTGACGCCGAGCGCGTAGCTGGCCTCGCGCAGGTCGTCGGGCACCAGCCTGAGCATCTCCTCGGTGGACCGCACCACCACCGGCAACATCAGCAACACCAAGGCCAACGACACGGCGAAGGCGCTCTGCTGGAAGCCCAGCGTGGCGATCCACAGGCTGAAGATGAACAGCGCCGCCACGATCGAGGGCACGCCGGCGAGCACGTCGACCATGAAGGTCGTCAGCCGAACCAGCCGGCCCGAGCCGTACTCGACGAGGAACACCGCGGTCATCAGCCCGAGCGGCACCGACAGCAGGCCCGCGACCCCGGCCTGCACCAGCGTCCCGTACAGCGCGTGGTACACGCCGCCGGCAAACTCCTCCGGCAGCACGCCGCGCAGCGAGTGCGTCCACCAACCCGAGCGGGTGACGGCGTACCAGCCCCGCGCGATCACCACCCCGAGCACCCAGACCAGCGGCACCAGGGCCGCGACGAACGAGGCGACGAAAAACGTCGTCGCGGCGTTGTTGGTGATCCGCCGCCTCAGGCTCAGGGGGCTGAACACGTCCGGTTTGACCGGCAGGTCAAGCGCTTCGATGCTCATGCGCGCCACTCTCCCCCGCAAGCGGGTGGGGCCCCCGCGGTGCTGGGGAGTGCCCCCACCTCATCGCTGCGTCCCCCGCAAGCGGGTGGGGTCCCCGCGGAGCTGGGGAGTGCCCCCACTGCATCGTCGCCGGCGCGGCTCATCCGTTCACCTTCCCGCCCGCGATCGCGCGAGCGGTCGCGTTGACGATGAACGTCAGGACGAACAGCGCAAAACCAGCCGCGATGTAGGCCCCGGTGGGCAACGGCTCGCTGAATTCGGCTGCGGCGGAAGCGATCTTGGAGGCGAACGTGTACCCGCCGTCGAACAGTGACCAGCTGCCCGCGCGGGCGGCCGATCGCAGGATGATCAACACCGCCACCGTTTCGCCCAGCGCGCGGCCCAACCCGAGCATCGACGCCGCGATGACACCGCTGCGGCCGAACGGCAGCACGGTCATCCGGATGACCTCCCACTTCGTGGCGCCCAGGGCCTGCGCCGCTTCCATCTGCATGGGTGGGGTCTGCCGGAACACTTCCCGCGATACCGAGGTGATGATCGGGAGGATCATCACCGACAGCACGATGCCGGCCGTGAAAATCGTGCCACCGCCGGCCAGGGAAACGTTGCCCTGCTTGAACAGGAAAATCCAGCCGAAGTTGCGGTTCAGGAATTCCGCGATGGGTTCGAGTTTGGGCGCCAGCACGAAGATTCCCCACAACCCGAAAATGATCGAGGGCACGGCGGCCAGCAGGTCAACCATCGCGCCGAACGGCCGCGCGAGCCTTCTCGGCGCGTATTGCGTGAGGAACACCGCGATCCCGACCGCGACCGGCACCGCGATCACCAATGCGCTTATCGAACTCAGCACCGTGACCATGAACAGGTCGCGGATACCGAACGCCAGGTGGTCCGCCTTGGTGGTATTGAATTCGGCGCTGGTGAAGAAATTCGCGTGGTTGGCACGCAACGACGGCACGGCGCGAATCAACAGGAAGATCGCGATCAGCGCGATCGCGATCACGATCGTCAAACCGGCCGCGGCGGCGACCAACTTGAACAGTTGGTCGCCCCGCTGCACCTTGTGCGGATCGCTCGCCTTCAGCACGGGGGGAGCCCCCGTCGACGGACTGGCGATCGTTCCGCGGGTCATGACGTCCCGAATCACGCGATCGCGTTGACCGCGGTCGACAGCTTCGACTTGAACGAGTCCGGAATCGGGATGTAGCCGTTGTCGGCCAGGCCGTTTTGGCCGGCGCCGATGGTGCTCTGCAGGAACGCCTTCACGGCGGTGCCGACCTGGGAGTCGGGATACTTCGAGCAGACGATCTCGTAGGTCGCCAGCACGATCGGGTAGGAGCCCGCCTGCGTCGGCTTGTAGAACGAGTTGGTGTCGAGCACCAGGTCGTTGCCCTGCCCCTTGACGGTGGCGCCGGAGATCGTCTTGCCGACCGAGTCGGCGCTGATGGCGACCGCGTCGGGGCCGGCCGAGGTGACGATCTTGGCCATGTTCAGGTTCTGGGCCTTGGCGAACGACCATTCGTTGTAGGTGATCGAGCCCTCGGTGGCCTTGATGGCGGCCGAGGTGCCGTCGTTGCCCTTGGCGCCCTCGCCGACGCCGCCGTTGAACGTCTTCCCGGCGCCCTTGCCCCACGCCCCGTTGGAGGCCGCGTCGAGGTAGTGCTGGAAGTTGTCGGTGGTGCCGGACTGGTCGTTACGGAAGACCACGTGGATCGGCTCGGCCGGCAGGGTGGTTCCCGGGTTCAGGCCCGCGATCGCCGGGTCGTTCCAGGTGGTGATGGCGCCGTTGAAGATCTTCGCCGCGGTGGGGCCGTCCAGATTCAGCGAGCTCACGCCCTTGACGTTGTAGGTGATCGCGATCGGGCCGAACACCACCGGCAGGTTCCACGCCGGCGAGCCGCAGCGCTGCTGGGCGGCGGTGTACTCGTTGGGCGCCAACGGCGAGTCCGACCCGCCGAAATCGGTTTGGTTGCCGTTGAATTCGCTGATTCCGGCACCGGAACCATTCGCCGTGTAGTTCAGGGTCTGGCCCGGGCAGGCCTGTTCGAACGCGTTGACGAAGCGGGTCATCGCGTTGGCCTGGGCCGTGGAGCCGCTGGCCTTCAACGTCTTCTTCCCGCCGCAACTCACCTGGCCCGCCGAGGCGCCCCCCGACGCGCTCGTGGAGGCACCTCCACCGCTTGATTTGTTGTTGTCATTGCCACACCCGGACACCACCAGCGCGGCGCTAGCCAGCACACCCATCGCGGCGCCAAATCGGTTGAGTTTCAATTCGCTTCCTTAACAGTAGGGATGAAACACCGCCGCCGCCGGGAGGCTGCGGCGCGACAACCAGCCATCACTCGCAGCCCTGTAGCTAACAGTAACAAGGTTAACGTTCGGAGAATTCTGTCCGGCATTCGTGACCGGGTGAACAGGGGTGCAACTGGCCCCGTCGAGGCCATTGCATCGCGGCGCCCGTGTGACAAACTAG
Organism: Mycobacterium sp. E2699; assembly: GCF_001666745.1. Lineage (NCBI taxonomy): Bacteria > Bacillati > Actinomycetota > Actinomycetes > Mycobacteriales > Mycobacteriaceae > Mycobacterium > Mycobacterium sp. E2699. The sequence goes on from NZ_LZJH01000065.1 coordinate 189,406, forward strand.
AACCTGTTTCAGAAATGCCGTCATGGGAGTCGGCGGGGTTTGCTACCGTGTCGCCGACGACACGAACAGAGAGGCCGCAATGATCCTTGACAGGTTCCGGCTGGACGACAAAGTCGCCGTCATCACCGGCGGCGGACGCGGCCTCGGTGCGGCCATCGCGCTGGCTTTCGCCGAGGCAGGCGCCGATGTTCTCATCGCGTCCCGCACGCAATCTCAACTGGACGCCGTCGCCGAACAGGTCCGTGCCACCGGCCGCCGCGCCCACGCCGTCGCCGCCGACCTCGCCCACCCGGACGCCACCGCGGAGTTGGCCGGTCAGGCCGTCGAGGCGTTCGGGAAACTAGACATCGTCGTCAACAACGTCGGCGGGACCATGCCCAACACCCTGCTGACCACCTCGACCAAGGACCTCAAGGAGGCGTTCACCTTCAACGTGGCAACCGCCCACGCGCTCACCATCGCGGCGGTGCCGTTGATGCTGGAGCACTCCGGCGGCGGCAGCATCATCAACATCACGTCCACCATGGGCCGGCTGGCCGGGCGCGGGTTCGCCGCCTACGGCACCGCCAAAGCCGCGCTGTCCCACTACACCCGGCTCGCTGCCTTGGACCTGTGCCCACGCATCCGGGTCAACGCCATCGCGCCGGGGTCGATCCTGACGTCGGCGCTGGACGTGGTGGCCTCGAACGAGGAGCTGCGCGCGCCGATGGAGAAGGTGACGCCTATGCGCCGCCTCGGCGATCCCATCGACATCGCCGCCGCCGCAGTCTATTTGGCGTCCCCCGCCGGTAGCTTCCTGACCGGCAAGACTCTCGAGGTCGACGGCGGCCTCACCTACCCCAACCTCGACATCCCCGTCCCGGACCTGTGAACCGCGACGCGCGAGCAGACGCAAAAGCCCTCCCACGCGCGGCGTGTCGGGAGCTTTTGCGTCTGCTCGCGGTCTGACCGAAAGGGAGCCCGCCATGGCCATACCCGTCGTCCAGTTGGGCACCGGCAACGTCGGCGTCCACGCGCTCAAGGCGCTGATCACCAACCCGGAGTTCGAGCTCACCGGCGTGTGGGTGTCCTCGGACGCCAAGGCCGGCAAGGACGCGGCGGAGCTGGCCGGGCTCCCGGATCCGACGGGTGTGCTGGCCAGCACCGACCTGGACGCGGTGCTGGCCACCGGCCCCCGGTGCGCGGTCTACAACGCGATGGCCGACAACCGCCTGCCCGAGGCGCTGGAGGACTATCGGCGCGTCCTGGCGGCCGGTATCAACATCGTCGGCAGCGGCCCGGTCTTTCTCCAGTACCCGTGGAACGTGATCCCCGAAGAGCTGATCGCGCCGTTGGAAGATGCCGCGCGCGAAGGCAATTCCAGCCTGTACGTCAACGGCATCGACCCGGGTTTCGCCAACGACCTGCTGCCGCTCGCGCTGGCCGGCACCTGTCAGAACATCCAGCAGATCCGATGCATGGAGATCGTCGACTACGCGACCTACGACAGTGCCGTGGTCATGTTCGACGTGATGGGGTTCGGTAAGCCGCTCGACGAAATCCCTATGCTGCTGCAGACCGGCGTGCTCAGCCTGGCGTGGGGATCGGTGATCCGGCAACTGGCCGCCGGCCTGGGCATCGAGCTCGACAACGTCGCCGAGGAGTACATCCGCGAGCCGGCGCCCGAGGACTTCGACATCGCGTCGGGTCATATCCCCAAGGGCACCGCCGCGGCCCTGCGGTTCGAGGTGTTCGGCATGGTCGACGGCGACCCCGTCGTCGTCCTGGAACACGTCACCCGGTTGCGCGAGGATCTGTGCCCCGACTGGCCGCAGCCCGCCCAGCCGGGCGGTTCCTACCGCATCGAGATCACCGGCGAACCGTCGTACGCCATGGATATCTGCCTGAGCAGCCGCCTGGGCGACCACAATCACGCCGGGCTGGTCGCCACCGCGATGCGGGTGGTCAACGCGATTCCCGCGGTGGTCGCCGCGCCGCCGGGCATCGTGACGACCCTCGACCTGCCGTTGGTCACCGGCCGGGGGCTGTACGTCCCGAGTTGATTTCCCACCCGCCCCTCCGGGTGTTTCACACCCAACGCCCTTAACCTTTTGTCCCACAGCAACGCGGTCGGCGGAGCCTCGACGACGACGCCGCGGACGCCCCGCTGACCTCGGCGGACATCCGGTTCGACTAACCTAACTTTTTTATTCGGGAACAGGGATCGAGGGTCGGCAGGTTGGCGCAGGGCACCCAAGCCTCGCTCAGGTCGAGCTGGTACCTGCTCGGGCCGGCGTTCGTCGCCGCGATCGCGTACGTCGACCCCGGCAACGTCGCCGCCAATGTCAGCGCCGGAACACAGTTCGGTTACCTGCTGCTGTGGGTCATCGTCGTCGCCAACGTGGTCGCGGGCCTGGTGCAGTACCTGTCGGCGAAGCTCGGGCTGGTGCTGGGACGGTCGCTGCCCGCGGCCATCGGCAAGGGGATGAGCCGCCCGCTGCGGCTGACCTTCTGGGCGCAGGCCGAAATCACCGCCATGGCAACCGATGTGGCCGAAGTGATCGGCGGGGCCATCGCCCTGCACATCCTGTTCGGCCTGCCGCTGCCGCTCGGCGGGATCATCACCGGGGCGGTGTCGTTGCTGCTGCTGATGATCAGAGACCGTCGCGGACAGCTGCTCTTCGAGCGGGTGATCACCGGCTTGCTGCTCGTCATCGCCATCGGGTTTGCGGCCAGTTTCTTCGTCGCCACGCCGCCACCCGACGCCGTGCTGAGTGGATTGGTGCCGCGTTTCCGGGGCACCGAAAGCGTGCTGCTCGCCGCGGCCATCCTCGGTGCCACCGTGATGCCGCACGCGGTCTACCTGCACTCCGGCCTCGTCCTGGACCGGCACGGGCATCCCGAACCCGGCCGTGACCGCCGCTGGCTGCTGCGCGTCACCCGCGTGGACGTGGTGCTGGCGATGGCCGTCGCCGGCACCGTAAATGCGGCGATGCTGCTGGTCGCGGCGATCAACTTGCAAGGCCGCCAGGAGACCGCGTCGATCGAGGGCGCCTACACCGCGGTTCACGCCACCCTGGGGCCGCTGATCGCGGTGTTGTTCGCGGTCGGGTTGCTGGCGTCCGGCCTGGCGTCGTCGTCGGTGGGCGCCTACGCCGGCGCCATGATCATGCAGGGATTGCTGCACCGGTCGATTCCCATGCTCGTGCGCCGGCTGCTGACGCTGTGCCCGGCGGTGGCGATCCTGGCGCTCGGTTTCGACCCGACCCGTGCGCTGGTGTTGTCGCAGGTCGTGCTCTCGTTCGGCATCCCGTTCGCGGTGCTTCCGCTGGTCAGGCTGACCAGCAACCGCGAATTGATGGGCAGCGACGCCAACCATCGCGTCACGACGGTGATCGGCTGGGCGGTCGCCGTGACGGTCAGCCTGCTCAACCTGGCGCTGATCTGGCTGACCGCCGCCGGTTAGCACGCATCGCCGCTACAAGTACCGCTGCACCCCGCCATGCCCATGTCACGTCCCACTCGAGTGCGGATGCTCGCTGAACGACCAGCTTCCGTCCGCACATTGGGCGGTGGCGTCGGGCGGCTGCGGGCCGCCGTGTTGCGGATACGGCACGCAATCACCGGATGCGGCGGTATGACAACCGCCGCCGGGTGACGAGTGAGCCGGTGTGGCGGAGCCGATGGCGGCCAGCACGATGGCCGCGGCGACGAAAGCTGCACGGGACAACACGCTCCCGAACCTCCTGATTGGTCAAGCTACTGCTCGGTGAAGGTCCCGATGCGCCGCTGGCAGCGTATTCACCGGCGACGTTGATCACATTCGGATTCGTGAAAATTCGTCGATCGAGGGGGCGAATCGCAAGGAAGTCGCAAGAACTTCGCGAAGACCCGGCAAGCGGTGTGCGCGAACCTACGGTTGCCGGTCGCCGCGGCGGCCGACGCAAAAAGTTTTCGAAAAAGTTGTCCGACTCGCACTGGGTCCGCGCTCCTACCTGTGAAAGCGGCCCAACCCGGGCCACGCCCCGCACCGAAAGAAGCACCTCATGAGCACCTTGCACGACATGGACCGGACCGCCCTGGCGCCCCGCGGCGACGAGCCCACATCGGCATACGCATGGGCGTCGAGCCCGCTCGGTGACCCGACCGATCCCCGCGCGGGGCTCCCGCACGGCCACCACTTCCCGCCCGGCCCGATCACGCCCGCCGCCAAGCCGCCCATAGACAAGATGTGGGTGGCCGCGGGCCTGGTCGGCACGATCGGTGCGGGCGTCGCGCTCGGCATCGCCCTCTTCGGCGGCTCGCCCCAACCACAGTCCGTCGCCGTGACCCCGGGCGCCGCCGGCGCCCCGGCCGCCTCCACATTCGCGCCATTGGCACCGGTTCCGGCCGCCGCGGTCGCTCCTCCGGTCGCACCCCCGGCCGACGCCGCCCCGCAGGACGCCGCTCCGGTGGTCGCGCTGCCCGACCCCGCGCCGCAGGTCCAGGCGCCCGCCGCGGTGGTCGCGCCCCCGCCGGACAACCCGGCGCCCGCGGCCGACCCCGGCACACCGCCGCCCGCCGCGCCACACGGCCCGGTCGTGGTCGTGAACGTCCCCCCGCCGCCGGCCGTGTGGGTGCCGGGGCCTCCGCCGCAGCTACCGCCCCCGCCTTCGCTGCCGCCGCTGCCTTCGCCTCCGCAGCTGCCGCCGCTGCCGTCGCCGCCGAAGCTGCCCGCGCCCCCGGCGCCGCCGGTGCTGTGCCTGCCCCCGCACCACCTGGTGCAGGGGGTCTGCAAGTGAGGCCGCGGGGCTGGGCGAGGCTGACCGTGATCCTGACCTCCCATGCGCCCACCACGGAGCTGGAATTTCTCGTGCTATTTGACCGCTGCACGCGCACACTTATTCGCAGCGCCGGTTTCGGGAAGGGCACCGACGCCTCATCGGCCGGGAAAGCGACGTGACGAGCGCACTATCCAACTGGGACATCGTCAGCGACGGCGAGTTGGCCCGCGCGGCCGCGGCGGGCGACCGACGCGCGTTTGCCATGATCTACGACCGTTACGCCGACCGCCTGCACGACTTCTGCATCGGCATGGTGCGCGACCGTGACGCCGCCGCCGACTGCGTGCAGGACGTCTTTTGCGCCGCGGCCACCCAGCTGCCGCGCCTGCGGGAGCCCGACAGGCTGCGCCCGTGGTTGTATGCCATTGCCCGCAATGAGGCGCTGCGCTGCATCAAAAACCGCCGTCGCGAGCAGGTTTCGGACGAACTCCCCGAGGCGGCGTCGCACGACGCGGGTCCGGACACGCTGGCCGCGCGCAACGAGCTGGCCAACCTCATCGCCGAGGCCGCCGGCGGCCTCGGCGACCGCGACCGCATGGTGCTCGAGCTGGCCTATCGCCACGGCCTGGACGGACCCGAGCTCGCCAACGCGTTGGAGGTCAGCCCCGGCACCGCCAACAAGATGGTGTCGCGGCTGCGCAGCACCATAGAGACTTCGCTGGGCGCGTTGCTGGTCGCCCGTCGGGCCCAACACACCGCGGACAAGTGCGCCGAGCTGGGCGCCATCCTGGCGGGCTGGGACGGACGCTTCAGCGTGCTGATGCGCAAGCGCATCACCCGCCACATCGAATCGTGCTCCGTGTGCGACGAGGAACGGCGCCGCCTGGTCAACCCGGTCGCGCTGCTGGGTGCGGCGCCGGTG
>NZ_LZJH01000066.1:0-1316 GCF_001666745.1 Mycobacterium sp. E2699
GGCGACATCGACATCCTGATCACCGACAAGACCGGCACGCTGACGGAGGGCCGCATCCGCCTGGTCGGCGCGGTCGATCCGGCCGGTGCGCCGGCCGAGCCGGTCCGGCGGCTCGGGTTGCTGGCCACCGACGTCGACCCGGAATCCGGTGTGGTGAGCGCCAATCCGCTCGACGCCGCGCTGTGGGACTCCCCGCAGCCACAGCAACTGGTGGGCGGCGCGGTGCGCCGCGTCGCGCTGCTGCCGTTCGACCACGAGCGGCGCGCGACGTCGGTGTTGGTCGACGACGACGGCAACCGCCTCCTCGTCGTCAAGGGCGCCCCCGAACAGGTCCTGGACCGGTGCGACGGGACGCCGGCGGCCGCGGATGCGACCCTGGCGGACTTGTTCGCCGCCGGACGGCGGGTGGTCGCCGTCGCCACCCGCCCGGCCGCCGAGCTGACGGAGCTCACCGCCGACGACGAACACGACCTCACGCTGGCCGGCTTTCTGGTCTTCGCCGACGAACCCAAACCCGCGGCGCGCCAGTCGCTGGCACAGCTGGCCGAACTGGGCATCGAGCTCAAGATCGCCACCGGCGACAATCCGCGGGTCGCCGAAAAGGTCTGCAATGACCTGGGTTTGGCGTCCAAGGGCACTCTCACCGGCGCCGAGCTGGAACCCCTCGACGACGACGGGTTCGTCGACGCCGCGCAAAACCACACCATCTTCGCGCGCATCTCCCCCGAGCAGAAGGCGCGGCTGATCACCGCGGCACGCCGCACCGGAAGATCGGTGGGGTTTCTCGGCGACGGGGTCAACGACGCGCTGGCATTGCACGCCGCCGATGTGGGCATCTCCGTCAACAGCGCCACCGACGTGGCCAAGGACGCGGCCGACGTGGTCTTGCTGGAAAAGGACCTGGGGGTGCTGGCCACCGGGGTGGCCACGGGCAGAAGGATTTTCGCCAATACCATCAAGTACGTGTTCATGGGCACATCGAGCAATTTCGGCAACACCTTCAGCGCCGCCGCCGCGTCGGCGTTCTTGCCGTTTCTGCCGATGCTGCCCAGCCAGATCCTGCTGGGCAACCTGCTCTACGATGCCTCGCAGTTGGCGATCCCCACCGACCGCGTCGATGAGGAGCAACGCGATGCGCCGGCGCACTGGAACGTCGCCTTCATCCGCAGGTTCATGCTGACGTTCGGGCCCATCAACTCGCTGTTCGACTTCTTGACCTTCGGATTCATGCTCGGCATCCTGCACGCCGGCGAGGTGGCGTTTCACACCGGGTGGTTCCTGGAAAACCTTCTCACCCAGACGTTTATCGTTTTCGC